>JASJCE010000011.1 GCA_030066155.1 Desulfobacterales bacterium
GGATCGAATCATTTTCTCCACACTCGAGATTCATTTAAGAGGTGAAATGGGATCTTTCGAAAAACTTCAACGAGTCAGCGAAGGCTGGTATGAATCAAATATAGGCAAAAAAGAGATCAATTATTTACTCACAAATGCCGGGCTAGAAAAAATAAAACTTTTTGCAGCGGGTGTTTTGCCGCCGAGAAGTATCCCGGGTATTGGTCGATTCAAATTTTTAGCCAAAATAGAGGTATTTTTGATTCAACGGTTTAAAAAGTTTTGGACTTCATTGGATGGAACACAAATAGCTAATATTATCGGCATGTACTATTATATCACTGCTCGCAAGCCAAATGTTTAAAGTGTCGCAAAACGGGTTTGCAGAAAATATTTTGGAAAGAACAGGATGCGAACGCTCACAATTGATGCCCTTCCACTCATGGGAGAAGGCGGTATCAGTAATTACAATCGACCACTTTTTGAAGAGTTAATTTCTCAAGTTTCTTCAGAATGGGACGTTAAACTTATTTTCCGCTTGGGTTTTTTGGGCTCTCGTAAGGAACTCTATAGAAAATACAGAAAACGGCTGAACATTAACAACGTATCAGTTCGAAAGAGCAGTCTACCGGATAGATTGTTGATAAAACAGTGGGAGAAAAAATTCTACATAAAGGGCAGTAAAGCGGAGAGGAATAATTATGCCTTTATAGCGACTACGGATCTTGTCCCTACGTGCAAAAATGCGAAAGTCGGATGGATCGTTTACGATGTCACACCGCTAATTTTACCCCAGTTTTTTGAAATAGATCCAAATGACTATTTTAAATCAATGAAAAATCGTCTAGAGAGAACTGACTATCTGATTGCTATTTCAAAAAGAACTAAAAAGGACATTGTTGAAAAATTTAACTACCCGGAAGATAAAATTGCGGTGATCTACCCCGGTGTAAAAAAATTCGGAAATACAATATCTCCCGTCCCTTACAATCACACACGACCCTATATCTGTTATTTAGGTTCCCTGGCCGGAAATAAAAATGTGGACGGTATGCTGCGAGTATTTGCACGATGTGTGCATGAGTACAAAATTGATTATGATATGGTTCTGACAGGCAAAGATTTTTTCGGAAAGACTTTCTGGTCTCAACTTTTAGATGATTTGAAAATTCGAGAAAGGGTGCATATAAGTGGTTGGGTTACGGAAGATGAACGAGATGCCATCTTAGCGTCCGCGTCTATGCTATGGCATTTTTCATGGTACGAGGGTTTCGGCCTCCCTATTTTGGAAGCTGCCGCAAGAGGCATCCCTGTTTTGCATTCCAATCGAGGAGCTGTCTCTGAAATACTGAGAAATCCCGAGCAGCAAATCGAACCTTCTAATGAAGAAGAAGCGGCAGCTAAAGCGGCTTTTGTCCTCGAATCAGAAGAAATTCGCCAGAAGTGGAAAATGGCGGGCTATAAGCGCGCCAAAGATTTCTCCTGGAGTAAATCAGCACGAAAATTGGCCAAGTGGATTGGAAAGCAGGCAAATATATAAGTAAACCGATATATTGATACTTTTTCCTGCCAGACAACCTAACCACCTGTCAAACAGATGAGAGTGTGCTCCGAATTGAAGTCACAGCTAAGCCTCTGGGGTTCGACTAAAGCAGTGCCGACACTAAAGTGATATAAGGAGCTGCTATCGATAATATCAAAGTCTGCAGTAGATATGAAAGCATCATTGCAAGAAGAGCTAAAAAAAGTTAGCATATTGATCTGCTCCAAAAATCGCCGACACATGTTGGAGGCTTTGATCCGGCAATTACGGCAGCTACAATCGGATTTTTTGCTGGAAATTGTGGTTGTCGAGGAAACCAGCGCCCAAGATCCCATCGCCGGGGTAAAATATATCAGCCACCCGCTTTCGGACCGGGGAATCGGATATGCTCGCAATCTTGCCTTAAAGCACGCCTGTGGTGATATCTTGGTGTTTGTCGACGATGATTGCATTGTGTCGAAGGGCTGGTTGGAGAAACTCATTAAACCATTGCTTGTAGACGATGACGTGCTTGGAGTCCAGGGAGGCGTCACCGTTCCCACCCAATCCAATTCCATCGGGTGGGCCGAGACGCTCCTGGGATTTCCAGGCGGTGGATTAAAACGAATTTTAGAGACCGGCGGAAAATGGCAGGAAACCCAGGATGTCTCAACTCTAAATTGTGCCTATCGCCGAAGTATCATCGCAAAGATTGGGGGCTTCGATGAACGCTTGGCAGCCGGTGGTGAAGATAATCTTTTGGCCAAAATGGTTTGCCGTCATGGTCGCTGTGTTTTTGTGCCAGAAGCAATCGTAGCCCATGAGCCCAGAGGGTGTCTGCGAAAAATCTGGAGCTGGTTTGTCAACCGGGGCAGATCCGACGTTGAATTAGTATGCACCCGTAAGCACCATCATACAAATGTCGTCAATTTAATGAGAGCGTCGTTATCGGTTAAAATTATTTGTTCCGGGATTGCACTTTTTTTTGCGAGCTATCTCCTGCCATTATTCCTCTTACTTCCGGGTGCTTTGATCCCGTATTTTCTGTTCCAGATCATGCGATATTTCAAGGTCTGGCGCCAGAGCCCTTGCTCTCTGTTTGTCCTTTTGATCATTCCGATCGTTAAAGTTACAATGGATATTGCGGCCGATTGCGGCCGACTTCAGCGGTTGACGTTTGGATAATAAAATTATCGCCATTTCGAATCACGGAACACTTGTTGGAGGAGGGGAATATTCGTTTTTAGATCTGATTGCGAATTTATCGCCGGCATGGGAACCGACTGCTGTCTTTCCGCATCAGGGGGAAATGACACAGTGGTGTTTAAAGCGAAACATCAAATATCGCATCATTAATTTGGCCCGGATCAGACCTCATTTTTTTTCTGATAATTTGAGAAGCTTGATGTTATTTATCCGCCTAATCAGAAGCGAAAAGCCAAATTTAATTTATGCCAACGGATCGCGGGCGGCTTTTTACGGCGGTTTGGCCGGCAGGCTGAGTGCGATTCCTCTGGTTTGGCATTGTCGCATTGCCGCACAGGATCCGAATCTCGATTACATTCTCTCCAGGTTGTGCTCGCATATCATTGCCAACAGTAAAGCTACTGCAAAGCGTTTCGGCCGGCGCCATCAATCTAAAATCAGTGTTGTCTACAACGGTTTCAATCTTGACTGGTTGCGGGGCAATCATGTCAATAAGCCAGACTTGATCCAGGATGATTGGAAAGTTATCCTGGTTGTTGCTAGGCTGTCCAGATGGAAACGGCACGATTTGGCTCTTAAAGCATTTGAAAAGGTCGCTGCAAATTATCCCGATGTACATTTAATCTGCGTTGGAGGACCGGATCCCAACGATTTGACTTGGTCCGATCAGCTTAGAGCGCTTGCAGAAAAATCAAAATTTTCAAATCGAATACATTGGGTCGGAATGGTCGATGACGTTCGTCCCTGGTATCGCGCAGCGACGGTGCTACTTTTGCCTTCCGACATTGAACCTTTTGGTAGAGTCTTGATCGAGGCAATGGCAACTGGGGTGCCGGTTGTGGCAACCCAAGGCGGAGGGGTACCAGAGTTGGTTACTGATTCGCATGAAGGATTTCTAGTCGGATTGGGCAATGATGACGAAATGAGCCGTGCTCTGCAAAAAATCTTAACCAATGACGGTCTGAGAAAATCGTTTTCACGACGGGCGCAAAAAAATGCAAATTTATTCTGTTTGCAAAAGCATATTAATGAGATGGAGGCTATTTTTTGCCGGATAAAAATTTAGAGAGAATCCATGGATGGAAAAAGATGGGGTGACAATTTTGGTGGATGGCCGGGAATTCCACCATGAAAAAAGAACCGGAATCAGTAGGGTTTTAGAGGGAATTGTGCGAAATATTTCACACAGCCCTTTTGGCGCCGATATCCGCTTAGCCGTATTTGCGGATACTACCATTCCAGAGTCCCTGGCCGATCAGAATAATCTTTCGCTCGAAGTTATTGCTACGACTGCCCCGGGAGCTGAGAGAGCCCTGAGCAACATGACTCAAGAAAAATGTGATCTTTTTTTAAGCCCCTATCCCAAGCTTCCGTTATTCGGCGGTAACTGCAAGTACGTCAACATCATTCACGATGTCCTGTACATCACCCATGTCGGCAAAAAAGGAATAAAAACCTACTGGGATATATTGCGGCTGAGAGCCGCGTTAAAAAAAGCCGATTTGACCTGGTATGACTCCCGATTCAGTTTGAATGAAACCATACGATTGTTTGGCTGGGCCGGACGCAATCCCAGGGTCAGATACCCGGGAATCGATCAACGCTTTGCATCGCCAGAAATTGACACCCGCACCATCGCAGAAAACTATGATTTGAAACCCGGCTACATTCTTACGGTTGGTAACGGCAAGGCGCACAAAAACCTCAAGGTCATTATTGACATTGCCGCCGAAGTCCGTCGATCGATTGTATTCGTCGGTGTTAATGCCGCCGACCGCCAGCAGTGGCTCCATCAGCCCAATGGCCATAAATGCCGCTGGATCCAATCGGTGAAAGATGCCGACCTGCCTGCCCTGATTAAAAACGCGTTCTGCCTGGTCCAGCCCTCCTTTATCGAGGGTTACGGATACCCCCCCCTGGAAGCCATGGCCTGTGGGGTGCCGGTCATCGTGAGCGATATACCCGTCCTCATTGAAACCACCGGTGCCAGAGCGCTGCGCGTCGACCCTAACAATTCGGCCGCGTGGAAAGGCGCCATTGAAAGACTCGAAAACAAAGACTTCTATGGGGCGCAGAAGGAAAAGGGATTGCAATGGTCACAAACACTGTTAGGTAAAAAAGCCTGGCAAAAATACACATCCGATATTCAACAATTGCTGGACCAGCACCCTTAACCTCTTTAGGGAAACAAATGAAGTCTTGTCCCTATTGTCATAGTACCGTCTCCAATCACTCATTTATCGCGCCCCCCGGGCGAACAATCTGCCGGTATTGCGATCTGATCTTCAGAACTGTTCCTATCGACAAAAAGGAAGTGATGAGCAGATACAAGAATCATTATTTTGATCGATATGCGATGGATCAGTTCGACGGTCGGCGACAAAATATTTTTTCACATGTATTGGGCCAATTATCAATAAAGAAAATCGGCAAATTACTGGATGTCGGCACCGGTTGTGGTTTCTTTCTTGTGGAAGCCCGCAAAAGAGGATGGCAGGTTAAAGGAATTGACCTGTCGCGCGAATCGGTGCAGTTTGGGCGTTGCCGGCATCACCTGGATATTCACGAAGGAACCCTGCACGATTATGACGACGACGATCGATTCGATGCGGTTACTTACCTTAATGTCCTTGAACACATTTCGGAACCCTGGGAGAATATCAAAAAAGCGGCATTGTTGCTGAAAAACGACGGTGTTTTATATGTTCGTTTTCCCAATGCCCGCTATCATGCGCTTTTATACAAACTTTTAGCTGGGTGGAAATCAGCCGAATTTGCCGCCAGATTTACGATCTTTCATGAATTTTCGTTTTCCCAGCGCTTCATGAAGCGTATGCTCGTTGAAAATGGTTTCAAGCATGTTCGTATTTATAATTCGCCTGTTTCCGATATCAGCAAGGATGCCGACCGGAAATACGGATTGCTATCCAAAGTGGGGACTAAAGCCCTTTTTTTGCTAACCGCTGTCATGCGAAATTGCGGCGTTCACAATCTGCCCATCGGGCCTTCTCTGGAAGCCATCGCTGTAAAATAACATATCCCAAGGAAAAAAGATTTTGAATCTTCTTATTTTTGCCGATGTTTCCGCAGCTCATGTTATAGGCGGTGCAGAGAGAGTCCTACATGCGCAAAGTACACGCCTGGTTCGCAAAGGACATCGGGTGGATATTATAACCCGAAAATACCCGCATCATCACAGCGGACACCAGAACATTGAAGGCGTTGAAGAATGGCGTTACCCTGCCACCCATAATAACGCATTTTCTTATTTGGCAACCACCATCAAAAATAGTCGCTTTTTATTCGACCTGGTTTACCGCCAACACCCCGTGGATTGTATCAATGCCCATCAGCCTTTCACCGCATTTGGGATTCTAAAAATCTTGCAAAGTCACAAAATTCCAATGGTTTACACCTGCCATTCCTTATCTTTCGAAGAGTTTAGATCCCGCAGGGGAAATCGTGCTGGATTGAAAGGACCACTCTATCAGGTGGAAATTTGGTGCCGTAAGTATATCGAAAAAAAAGTATTGCGGGCAGCTGATCGGATCATTGTCCTCAGTGAATTCACTAAACAAAAATTATGTACGCAGCACCAATTAGGAGCCGAAACCATATCGATTGTTCCGGGGGGGGTCGATCTATCCAGATTTCACCCTGCCCCGGATAAGACCAAGGCCCGACGGCGGCTCAATGCCCCTTTGGATAAGTTCATTTTATTTACGGTGCGGAATCTGGTTCCTCGAATGGGATTGGAGAATCTAATTCGTGCGGTTGGCATCATTGTTGAGAAGGTTCCTGACATACTTTTAATATTAGGCGGTGCGGGGTCACTCGAAAATAACCTCAAACAGCTCCTGAAAGAAACCGGCACGGAAAAGTATATCAGGATTGAGGGCTTTATTCCGGAAGATCAGCTGCCGGTCTACTATCGTATGGCGGATGCTTTTATTCTGCCAACTCAGGAATTGGAAGGGTTTGGTCTTGTGACCATAGAGGCGTTGGCTTCAGGCTTGCCTGTTTTCGGTACGCCGGTTGGCGGTACGTGTGAAATTTTGTCTCAATTGCATGAAGACTATTTATTCGCAGACCGCAGCCCGGAAGCCATGGCAAAGTCGATTATCAGTTATTATGACCGCGTGAAGCGAAATCCCCCTTTAGAAAAAGACGTTTCAAACAAATGCCGTGATTTTGCACAGAAGAACTATTCCTGGGATAAAAATATCGACACGCTGGAAAGCATATTTATTCAATTAACCAAAAACTGATTTTACCAACTGATTCAACAAAACATTTGAGTACGACGGAATGTGTGGAATCTGCGGACAAGTAAGCTATAACCGAAAACCTGTAGATGAGAAACTTATCGGTCGGATGTATCGGTCGTTTAATTATCGCGGACCGGATGACGAAGGGATCTATATAGATTCTCATTCTGATGCTCAGCCCCCTGAAATAAATATCGGACTGGGTCATAAGCGCTTATCAATTGTTGATCATTCCCCCGCTGCGCAGCAACCCATGTCTAACGAGGATAACACCTTATGGATTACCTATAATGGGGAGATTTATAATTACAATAAATTACGAAGTCAACTAGAACGAAAAGGACACGCGTTTAAAAGTAATTCGGATACGGAAGTCATTCTGCACTTGTATGAAGAGGAGGGCTTGCAGGCCGTGGAACAATTCAACGGCATGTTCGCCTTTGCGCTCTGGGACAGCAAGCGCAAAAGACTCTGGCTGTGCCGTGATCGGTTGGGCATCAAACCGCTTGTTTACTATGGGGATCGGAAACACTTTGCCTTTTCCTCCGAAATAAAA
The DNA here is from genome assembly GCA_030066155.1 of Desulfobacterales bacterium. Lineage (GTDB taxonomy): Bacteria > Desulfobacterota > Desulfobacteria > Desulfobacterales > JAFDCJ01 > JAFDCJ01. The sequence goes on from JASJCE010000011.1 coordinate 7,532, forward strand.
GCGCTTTTAGAAGATCCGGTGATTCCAAAAGAACTAGACTATGAGGCGCTGTACCTTTATCTTACTTTTAACTATGTGCCGTCTCCCTATACCATTTTTAAGGGAATTCGCAAATTGGAACCGGGTCACTATTTGGTTCTTGAGAACGGCAAACTTGAAATATTAAAATATTGGGATGTGCCGGAAAAGACGGACCCGGAAATAGAATCACTTCCATACACAGAGCAAGAGGCCTTTTTTAAAAAGCATCTTTTTGGCCTTTTTAATGATGCGGTCAGATCCCGCATGATTGCTGATGTTCCTTTAGGTGCTTTTTTAAGCGGCGGCATTGACTCCAGTGTGATAGTCGCACTCATGGCGAGAAATTCGGACAAACCGATTCAGACATTTAGCATAGGGTATAAATACGATGCGCTTTATGACGAAACGGAATATGCGAGGGAAGTGGCTGGACTCTACAATACTGAACACCATGAGTTTAAATTATCGCACAGCGACATGTTAAATTCACTCGATCAAATCCTTTCAACATTTGACGAGCCTTTTGCAGATTCTTCTGCAATCCCAACTTATATCGTATCAAGAGAGACAAAAAAGCATGTTACTGTCGCACTCTCAGGTGATGGCGGCGATGAGCTGTTTGGAGGTTACCGTTCTTATTTATCCGAGTACTGGCGTAGCAAATATATGATGATTCCCGAGATTATGCGAAACAGACTAATCGAGCCGGTGATCAAACGATTTCCGGATTCTCGTGACAGCAGAGGGCGGGAGTTTTTTCGTCGGTTAAAGAAATTCACCAATGCTACCCATGGGCAATTTCCGGAAAGGATACTTGCATTAAGAGAAGTTTTCCCCAAAGATTTTCGACAGAACATTATTGTCGGACACCGAATAAAAAACAGCGATCCTGATCCATCTTTGCTTTGGATAAAGAACCTTTTAAGCTGCTATCACGGAGATAAGCTAAATAGCATACTTTACACTGATCTCAAAGATTCTCTGCCCGGAGATATGCTGATGAAGGTCGATTTGATGAGCATGAAAAATTCATTGGAGGTTCGAGTACCATTTTTGGATCATCGTGTCGTGGAGATGGCATTTCAGATGGCAGGCTCATTGAAGCTTAAAAAAAGCAAGACAAAATATATTCTGAAAGAAACTTTCAAAGAGCTCCTTCCTGCGAACGTCTACCGCCGACCCAAAGCTGGCTTCGAGGTCCCAATCAGTCGCTGGCTGAGAAACGAATTGAAATTCCTGGTCGATCAATATCTAAATGAGCACAGACTTAAAGTTCAGGGGATATTTGACCCTAAATCGGTCAATCAACTTACAGGTCAGCACCTGAGCGGCAGAACAGATACATCCTGGTTACTCTGGAATCTGATTGTATTTCAGAAATGGTTCGAAAATTATTTTCAATAAGATATGCCTTTTCAACAAATATCAAACCGACACATGACCTGCGCGGCTAACAAAATTATGCACATCATTACCCGCCTGGACATGGGCGGATCGGCACAGAATACCTTGTTAAACTGTAATGAATTGGCCGGGAAGTATGAAATGGTGCTGGTCTACGGTCTCTCGCGGGAATCCAATATGACAGAATCAGAAAGAGACTGCGTCAATAGGCAAATTGCTTTAGCTAGAGCCAGCGGCGTTAAAGTTATTCAGCTACCGGCTCTTGTTCGCCGCATCAGTCCCATCAATGACATTCGCGCACTGTACGATCTTGTGAAACGAATGGCAGTCGAAAAGCCGGAAATTGTCCACACCCACACTTCAAAAGCTGGCATTTTGGGACGCTTGGCCGCCAAAATCGCAAAGATTCCCGCCTTAATCCATACGCCCCACGGACACGTCTTTTGGGGACATTTCGGTCCCGTTTTATCGAAAATTTTTCTCTGGGTTGAGCGACGCTTCGCACCTGTTACCGATCGTGTGGTCGCCCTGACGGAAGGGGAGGGCAAGGATTATGCAAATCTTGGCCTTTATCCCATGGAAAAGATTGTCATCATCCACAGTGGGGTGGATGTCCAAAAATTTAAAGCCTGCCGTGTCAACAAGGTTGAAAGAAAACGGTCGTTAGGAATCAAACCGACCGGCCCCGTTATCGGTTTCGTAGGATGGTTGCTGCCCATCAAAGGCCCGATGCAACTGCTGCAAGCCATGAACAATGTCTGGTTGGAACACCCCGAGGCCAATCTGGTGTTTTTAGGCAAAGGCGATCTGGATGTCAGCTTGAGGTCCGCAGCGCTGAGGTCCGGCAAAAACGGATCCGTGCGATTTCTTGGCTGGCGGGATGATGTTGAGCAAATCATGCCGCTTTTTGATATTTTTGTCCTTCCCTCCCTGAATGAGGGGATGGGAAGAGTGCTGGTTGAGGCCATGGCGGCCGAAAAGCCCGTGATTGCCAGCAATGTCGGCGGAATCCCGGATCTGGTTAAGCACGGCCGCAACGGGCTGCTCGTGCCACCCGGGGATTCGGAAGTGCTGGCGGACAGCATACTACAGTTAATACGCAATCCTGACGAAGCAAAAATGATGGGCCGAAGAGGTAAAGACAGGTGTGTCCGATTCAGTGTTGAAGCCATGATCGGAAAACTGGATAAGTTATATTCTAAGCTGTTGTAACCCAATCCCATTTTTTGCCATTGTACAGATTCCCTCACTAACTCAATGCGTTCCTGGTTGAAAACGTTAAATACCGGACTTTCCCGGAGAATTCCCGTTGATCGTATAACGGGCACGGATTGCCCGTCCGGCATCAAAGGCAATTTGAAGCGCCTTTGGCCCTACGTCAAAATCCACCGGCGTCATGGCCTGCTCGGATTATTGATCGTTTGTGCCTCAACCTGTCTGGCATTCCCGCCGCCCCTGATCACCCGGTATATTGTGGATGACATCGTCCTGGGCCACCAGCTCAGGCTGCTGGCAGGCGCTTTGTTGCTGTTGATCGGATGTCTGATTTTTGAAAAATTGACGCGGTTGTTCGAAGATTATCACTTTGCTCGCTTTGAGCAACGGATTACATTTGATATCCAGCAGGACCTGATCGATCGGGTGCTGGAACTTCCAAAACCGTTCTTTGATGATAAACAAACCGGCTATCTGCAATCCCGGCTGGTCGGCGATATGGATTGTATCAGATGGCTTTTTTCCAATGCCGCTGTTCAGGCGATATCCAATTTGTTGAAATTTGCCGGCGGCATCGGCTTTTTATTCTACCTGGAGTGGCGCCTTTCAGTCATCATATTGGTTCTGATACCAGGGCTTATCGGGGTGATGCGTTTCTTTGGCGGCAAAATACACCGTTTAAGCCATCAGGTCATGGAGCACAGGGCTGAGATTTCCGGCCACGTTGAGGAGTCGCTGGCGGCGCTGCCGCTGATACAGGCAAATTCGAAGGAAGGCTCAACCCGCAATCGCCTGATGGCATTGTTCGGGAATTTCTTCCATGTCAGTCTGGAACAACATGTGATTATTTCGCTTGCGACGATTTGCATTAACGCGATACCGGCTCTGGCGCGGGTGGTCACCCTCGGGGCGGGTGCGATCTGGATTATCAACGATCAATGGACAATCGGATCTTTGGTGGCTTACCAGGCCTATCTGGCCTATGTGTTCGGTCCGGCTCAATTCCTCGCATCCACCAATTTGCAGTTCCAGAAAGCGCTGGCGGCCCTTGAGCGGGTAGCGTCCTTTTTTGACACGGTGCCGCAAAATAACGTTAAGTCCGGTTTCCGGGTCGAGAGTCTGGCTGGTGAGCTGGAATTCCGCGATGTGTGCTTTGGCTATCATGCCCACGAGCAGGTGTTGACGGATATTTCATTTCACATCCGCTCCGGGGAACGGGTGGCCCTGACCGGGCCTAGCGGAATTGGCAAAACAACGGTTATCAGCCTGATTTTGCAGTTCTATCGATTGAACGCGGGTGCGATCTATTTCGATGGGCAATTGGCGACGGATTTCAACACTGCATCCTTACGGCGGCGCATCGGTTATGCCTCCCAGAATCCACAATTTCTGAGTACTTCGGTATTGGAGAACCTGCGCTTCGGGGCACCCGAGGCGAACCGGGATAAGATCATACGTGCGGCGCGGACAGCAGCCATTCATGATTTTATCGACACCCTGCCGCAGAAATATGACACCATCATCGGCGCGAATGGACCCGATTTATCCGAAGGCCAAAAACAACGGTTGTCAATTGCGCGGGCCATGGTCAAGGATCCGGATATTTTGATCCTCGATGAGCCGACCGCCGCTCTGGACCACATGACCGAGAAGTCCATTTTCGATTTGCTGCCCTCTCATTTAAATCGCACCACGGTTCTTCTGGTTTCCCATCGCCTATCAACTTTAGCCCGGGCGGACCGCATTTTATGGTTAAATGGCGGCGGCATAACGGAAATCTCTACTGATTTGAAGGTGCGTGACGCTATTCATGCCAATGAGCCTTTAACCGGTAATGAAAATGCGGTGAATCTCTTCCAGGGTTTTCGCTGCTGAATTTATGGCAAACGAGCAAGCATATGCCGATTGGAGTCTGGATTTTCACCGGCGTCTGAGAAAAAAGCGAATTCCGATCTCCGGAGCAATGGAAGTCACCCACCGCTGCAATAATCGTTGCCTCCATTGCTATAATAATCTTGCTGCCGGGAATCGGAAAGCTGCGAATGCCGAATTAACGCTGGTTGAATACCGCCGCATTCTGGACGACATTACGAATGCCGGCTGCCTGTGGCTGTTGTTCACCGGCGGAGAAATATTTCTGCGCCATGACTTTCTGGATATCTATACCTATGCCAGAAAAAAGGGATTGCTGATTACCCTGTTTACGAACGGGACCCTGATTACTACTGAAATCGCAGAGGAGCTGAAGCGGCTGCCGCCTTTTTCAATCGAAGTGACCATTTACGGCCATACCCGGGAGACCTGGGAGTCCGTGACCAAAATGCCGGGTTCATACCAGCGATGCATAAACGGCATCGATCTGTTGATGGATCGCGGTCTGCCCCTCAAGCTCAAAACCATGGCCATTGGCCCGAATAAACATGAAATCGGGAAAATGCAGCAATTTGCTGAAAAGCGGCTGGGCCTTGAGTTTAAATTTGATACCATGATCAACCCACGCGTCGATCGATCCCGGCACCCGATTGACTTCCGTCTGACACCGGCTGAAGTTGTCCAACTCGACCTGACATATAAAGAAAGAACCGATGAGCTAAAGCAGTTTGCTGCCCGATTCAATAACGCCCACATTGATACCAAGGGGCCGCAGTCTATTTATAGCTGTGGTGCCGGGAACCAATCTTTTGCAATTGATCCGTACGGCCGGTTGCGGGTTTGCGTCCTATCATCAGGAAACTGGTATGACCTGCGTCAGGGCAGCTTCAGTGAGGGGTGGGAAGCGCATCTGGCAGGTGAGCGACAAAAAAAGGCGTCGCAAACAACCAAATGCTCGAATTGCGGACTCAAGTCCATGTGCGGCATGTGCCCGGCCAACGGCGAACTCGAGTGTTCAAATCAAGAAACCCCGGTCGACTATCTCTGCCGCACCGCCCACTTGAGAGCCTATGCCTTGGACCTTTCGATTGCGCCCCATGGAGAGTGCGAATATTGCCCGGGAGGCAGCCGGTACGAGGAAATGGTGGAAACCGCGAAAAGGCTGAAGGAGCGCTTTATAAGGTAATGTTTCCCGAAATTATAACAGAACTCCTGCAAGACGGTCACAAAGTCAGTTTTCGTGCACCCGGCCACAGTATGTTCCCGACGATTATGGCCAATGAGACCATCATCGTCGAGCCCATTGAGCCCGGTACCGTTAAATTGGGCGACATTGTTTTATACCGAACCAACGGACGCCTGATTGCGCACCGGGTGATTTGCATACAGCAAAAGATCAATCAAACCTTTATGCCATTTGGATATCCGGTTAATTCTCGAACGCTTCAACATATCGATCGCGACAGCCAGACCATTGAGCGCAGCACTCATCAAGCGAAGCGCTCCACAAACGAAGTGCTCCATTTTATTTTGCGGGGGGATGCCTCGTTAATTTGCGATGATCCGGTCAGAGTCGAGCAGATACTGGGAAAAGTCGTTTCTATCGAACGGGATGGCTGCCGGGTGAATCCCTACAGTTTTTCTCAAAGGCTGGCCGGGGTGGCACGTCGGTTGTCGTCGCGTTTAAAAGCGATACTGAATTAGTACCCAACCCGGCAGAGCCGGAAATGAATATTGATTATTGAATATTTGAAGTATTCTATCGATCTTAATCACCCCTATGATCAATAAAGTAGAAATCAAATATAAATACTCAAATCCCATGCAAACATGATTTGATTTCAATAAATAGGGCCTAAATCGTACATGAGAAAAAGATAAGCTACTCATATGGAGCTTGAGCATAAAATCCTGGCCGTGGCAGCCAGCCTCGAACCACAGGAAGATAAATTTCAACAACTCGCCGCTTTATTATCCCGGCTCCCCGATCCCCTGCAGTTAATCGATCTAGCCGTTAGAGAAGGCTTGGCCGGGTTTCTCTATAAGAGTCTGCTTAAGGCAGATCTGCTGGAAACGCTCAACGACCATCACAGACAGATTCTCTACACAACTTACTACCTTACCATCCGTCGCAATCTGAAATCAATTCATGCCTTAAATCAATTTGCGCCCCGGCTGATCGAAAATGACGTTCAAGTTGTTCTGATGCAGGGTATCTCTCTTTTGCAGCAGGTTTACCGGGATATTGGCTTAAGGCCGATGAATGATATCGATATCTGGGTACTTCCCAACCGTTACGCTGATCTGGTGAATAGCTTGGTGAGTCAGGGGTTTGAGAGAAACCCGATTTACCCTGATACTTTCAGCAAAGGTGAGGTCGTCCTGGATATCCACACGCACATTCTCTGGGCCGATCGGATTAACAGCCGGAAGCAGCTGATTAAAATTGACCAGACGCAAATCTTTGACGATACTCGGCCGATCAATGCTGAAAATCCGGCAATTAACTGTCTGAATCCCGCGGATCAGTTCTTATATTTGAGTCTGCACGCCCTGAAGCATAATCTGGAGCGATTGATCTGGTTGGTTGATATCAGATATCTGGTAGCTGATTGGTCGGCATCAGATTGGCTTCGTTTGACGTCCCGGGCAGAAAAACTGGGACAGCAGGCAACGCTTTATTATATGCTATTGGTTCTGGCGCAAATATTCGCTTTGAGACTTCCTGCCGATATTGCCGCCGGGGTCGACAGCACTTATTCCAATTTCTTTGTCAAACGGATATTGAATCGCAGGGTAAAGGGGAGGCCCATTCCGACATGGAGTCAGCTAATGCTGATGTCGGCCGGCACGGGGTTGCGTGAAAGAATCGCTTTCGTCAGCGAGTCCCTATTTCCTAAACCGAGAGTCTTGAGACAGGTTTTCCCGAACTCAAAGCGCTTGAGCAACAGGCGCCTTTACTGGAAGCGGGCCCTGCAGATACTGGGTTCATTAAAATCTCAACCCGGCAGAGCCGGAAATGATTATTAAATATTGAATATTTTCTGATCTTCTCAATTTCTGATCTTCTTTCCTTCTCGCCTTCGTAGCCACCTTCTCATCTTCTTCCTCTACCCCAATCCCCAATCCGAAATCCGCAATCCAAAATCATAAAACTGCCTCTCACCTTCTTCTTTCCCTCTCCGCCCTCTTAATCCCCAATCCGCAATCCCAAATCCACAATCGAATTCCTCTGCTCTTTGCCCTTCCTATCCCACTGTCATTTCAGGACACGGAAATCAACCCGTCGGTTCAAAGCCCGTCCTTCCGGGGATGCGTTCGAGGATGCATTGCGTCTGGCGCCATAACCGATGGTCGACAGCCGTTCTGCTTCGATTCCGCTTTGCACCAGATAACGTTTTACGGCTTTCGCCCGATTTTCGGACAGAATCTGATTGTGTGCGGGCGAACCGACGTCGTCTGTGCTGCCGCGGATTTCAATCTTGACCGTCGGATTGTGCTTCAGTGCAGTTGCGACTTGATTTAGTTCCGTGATATACGTCGGCTTTATTTGATAGCTGTCAAATTCAAACAGGACAACGGGAATGATCCAGCAACCGCTCTGATCGACTTTGACGCCCAACGGGGTCTGGGGGCAGCTATCGGATAAGTCGGATATGCCGTCTTTATCCTCGTCCGGTTGTGACGTTTCCCAATCCGGGGATAACGGGACGGTCTCTGCGCTGCCGCTGGCGCTGAATTGCTTGACCAGCATTTTTCGCGAATTGAATTGAATCGACTTGATGTAGGCCTGATCAACTTCGATTTGCGCAAATGAATCCGGTTCAATCATGAACTGGTCCGGCGACAATTTGCCTTCAATTCGATCTCCGCTGGTCAATAGAAGCGTTGCCACACCGCTCTCAGCCGTAAAATCAATCCGATTGATCTCATCTGCGGCGTGAGTTGCCGCCATATAGTCCGTGTAAACCGCAACTTCCGGCGTAATCAATTTGCCGGAAATGCGGCTGCCGTCAATCATCGTAAAGATCGTGGTTAATGACGGGAAAGTTGGGCCGGAAAAATCGAAATACAGCGCTTCGATTAGCTTTAGATCGATAGCCTCAATGTCTCCATTCGTCCGTTCGATTTGAAATTCCCGGTTCAAAATGCGGCCGTTCAAGTGGTCATTGTTAACCGTTTGAATTGAGCCATTCGGTAATTGACCTGACGTCATCAACAGACTTTTGCAGAAATCCTTTTGAACCACAATCTGACCGTATGAACTCATTACAGCGGCAGACTGATTCTGAATTTTTCCGTTTATTTGGTCGCCGTTTCTCAGCAGGATGGTATCTGCATATCCGATGCCCGCAAACAGAAAACAGACCATTAGATGTTGCAGCCATATTTTAAAAAATGGAATCATATCGAATTTGCCTCCATATTTTGTGCAGATTTCGAAAACTCGAAAGATACGGGTTTTTAAGTCGGAGCACTATATAAGTGTATGAAAAAACATGAAAAATGTCAATTGAAATTCCTCGCCGGACAGCGCCGGATAAAGCGCGTTACGGAGATAATAGGGATAGGCTGAAAATAGTGAGATTGCCGAGGCAATGAATAGTGATCGGGACGATCAGATTCCGCTCCTTTTCATATGCGGCTGCAAATACAATTCCGCCAATTGTCTGTGTGACGGGCAGACCGTCTCCGGGAGGGTGGATTGAGACAAAAATCACGGTGGTTAGAGAAACAGCCGCCAGGATCCCCCATCGCCTCAGAAAACCGTAGATTACGCCCCGGAAGAAGATTTCTTCGGTTATCGGCCCGATGAGGCCGCCCACCAGCAATAGAAAAGAAAGATGCGTGCCTGATGATACCCGGATACCCTGCAGCAATTTCAAGCCGTCAATCCCCATTGCCAACAGGATGAGATACAATCCAACGGCGGCGATTCCAAAAAAAGCCGACCAGATCAAACCTCGAAACAGGCCGGGCAGCAGCCCTGAGCGCACAAGGCCGATTGCCGACGTATTTTTTTCAATTACTAGCGCAATCACAACCAGCATGGCGCCTTCGACGGTGCGAAGGAGCGCCAGTGCCGGCAAGGCAGCCGCGCCCCGGCTATTCAGGGTCAGTCTAAAAACACCTTCGATCAAAAAAATTGCCGTGATTGAAATACTGAAGGTCTTCAGTGAGATCTTGTCTGCGTCCATCCAAGTGACCTCAATGCCTGATAGGCATACATCTGTTCATACCAAATACGAGAATTCTTGAGTCGGGTCATTATCGGCTCGAGTGCCCGGCGATTCCGGCGAAGGCCGAGGGCGTAATGGGCCATGGTTCGAACATTGAGATTCGCGTCATCCAGATAATTCAGCAGATATCTAAAGGTCCAGGACCGGCGGCTGTGAGCCATTGCCCTTGCCGCCCAATATCGAACCGGAGGGGATGAATGCTTAAACAGTGCCGATTCGGCTACGAAATCTGCAATTTCCAATTTTTTTTGGGCAATCACTCTCAGCCCCGCCATCTGGATTTGCCAGCGATCGGAGGACAATGCCGAGGGCAGATCCTGAACCGTTATATTTCGATTCCGATCAGCCTGGAAATATACCAGCAGGAGGATGCCGAATACCAGGCAGATGGATGAGGCCGCCAATCCCGAAGCGTTCCGGTTCATCACTGTCAGGCCCGCGTAGTAAATTAGGGCATGAATGACTAGATAGATCAGCAACGGGAATCCCGTGAGCAGGAAGGCAAAGGTGAATTGCCGAAATACGCTATTGCGGTCGTTTGCTTGAGAAAATTGCTGCAATATGTTGCGAGATTTCTCAAAAAACGCTTCGATCGGGACCTGGATAACGCGCTTTGAGTTTGGCGACAAGACGAGAAGATTATTTTCCTGGAAAACGTTTAGATCGGCCTTATTTGCTTCGGATATCGGCAGATAGTCATATGCGATGAGCCTTGAGCGCAGGCGCCGCTTTAATGCGGGTGACTGATTTCGTGAAATAATGGCGGTTTTGATCGTTTTCTGGTTTAATGATTTAAATGTCTCGGCCGGGTAAAGTGTATAGTCATAATAAAATTGGCTGAACTTCCGGCCGTATGGGTTCGACAGCAACAGGTTGTCTCGTAAATCGAGAAACATGGTGCTGTCGTACTGGGTGAACCACAGCAGGGCCAGCAGCGGGACGGGAAGCAAATGAATCCATCGCAAAATCGGGACCGGAGCGGGGACTGCGTCGGAAACCTGCCAAGCGGTCAATGCAAATACTGCCGGTGCCACTATCAGAAAATACAGGGTCGGCATGAGGGCAAAGCCGTCAAGGTTAACCATGACCAAACAGGTCAGCCAGAAAATCAATACGACCAGCAGAACGATCTGCCGGCGCCGGTACACGCGAACCCAAAACCAGGCAGCGGCCATCGCACCAAGGCTGATACCGGCGCCAATCGTTAAACTGAAAAATAGGCCACCCCAGAAGGCCGGTTCCAAATTCTGCAGGCCGGCGGCGACGGTTTCGTTGGGTACAGCGAGATAACCGGCAGTGCGAATCGTTGCCAGCGTGTCGGATAATTGCAGGTTAGACAGGTATACGTGGATCGTTGCAATTATCTGTGTCAGGCCAAGGCCCGGGATAATGGCGATCGCGGGATGGGCCGATTTACGAAAACTGGATGCATTCATTATGATTCATTTTTTCCCAATAGCGGCAAAGAGTCAAGGGTTGAATAAAAACCGGTGGTATTCATGAAATTTGATAAATATCCAGTATTATGATATATTTTGTTTATATCAGGTTACTGGTTCTGGGTTCTGAGTTTTAAACATCTCGTTGGATTCTGAAGTACGGACTGGTTGGATTTTACGCTAAAGTACCAAATCACCAATCAATTTAGAAATATACGGCAAGATATCTTTGATCAGGAAGAATGCAGTTGGGTAAACTGACAATTGTCATGTTCCAAATTTTGGCTTTATTTCTTCTTCCCCGGAATATTTCTGCTAGTGAGTATATTCAGCTGTCCGGTGTGATACATGTCCATTCTACATTCAGTTCAGGTCGATATTCTCCGGAAGAATTGGTGGCCAGGGCTGCCGTGAAACATCTCGAAGTATTGATTCTAACGGACCACGATCAGGTGGTGATGGAATACGGGCTGTTTCCATTCAGGAATTTGATTAAACGGCGGGAGGAACGAAATTCGGTTTTGGGCGCCGGCCCGGAAACCTACCTTTCCGAGATCGAACGCTTAAATCGGCAACAACAATCCGTTCTGGTTATACCGGGTGTGCAATCCTCTCCATTCTACTACTGGGAGGGAAATCCGTTTAATGGAAAGCTGACTGCGCATAATTACCGCAAGGAACTGTTGCTGGTCGGTTTAACATCCCCCGATGACTATTATCGGCTGCCCCGGCTGCACGGCGGCTTCTCGACTCAGTACTGGCGCGAACTTCTGCCGAGGTTTTTCATTTTCTGCAGCGTTTTCCTGCTGTCCATTTATCTGATACGGCAACCCGGCAAAATTAGAATCGGTGGTATTCTGCTTGCCGTATTGAGCCTGGCGTTGATGCTTAACCATCATCCATTCAAAAGCTCTCAGTTCGATCCGTATCATGGCGATCAGGGAAATGCGCCGTTCATAGAGGTCATCGACTATGTCAAAAATCGCGGCGGGCTTGCGTTCTGGGCCCATCCCGAATCCAATTATTCCGTCACTGGCGTGCAGCTGGGCCCGATTGAGATGAAAACCGATCACTATGTCGACGCGTTGATTCAGACAACCAACTATACGGGATTTGCTGCTCTATATGGGGATACTTCAACGGCCGCCAACGCCGGAATGCATTGGGATCAAACCCTGTCGGATTACTGCAACGGCAGGCGCAGTCTCCCCGTCTGGGCCATTGCCGGAGCGGATTTTCATGAAGAGCAAAAGGGATTTGATCTGGACACGTTTCAGACGATTTTCCTGGTTGATAAAAAGCGAACCGCAAACGTTCTGAAGGCGCTTGAACACGGCAGAATTTATGCGGTTCGAATGTCGCATAACCAGCGTCTGGTTCTCGATCGATATCAGATAAAAGATGATCGCACCGGCACCTCGGCCATCATGGGTGAAGAGCTATCGATTACCGGTAAGCCGGTTATCGAAGGTCGGTTGTCTGCTTTAGATGGAAGCCGGCAAGAAGTCAAGATCACTATCGTCAAAGACGGTACAATATCCTGGAGTTTCGAGGGGCAGACACCTCTGGCTTTTAACTTGGTTGATAACGCCGAATTGAGCGGTAAGCACTATTATCGGCTGGATGCGAAAGGTAAGACAGCCGGGCATTTGCTTTCAAATCCGATTTTCGTGATCAGAAATACAAAATAAAAATGGAATGGAATCATTTCATTGAGATTAGAATCCATTCCGCTTGACTACAGTAGAGGAGATATTTTGATCGCAGCGGTTCATCAGCCCCAATATCTGCCTTGGCTCGGCTATTTTGACAAGATGCATCGGGCGGATGTGTTTTGCTACCTGGATAATGTTCAGTACAAAAAAAATGACTGGCAAAACCGCAATCGTGTTAAAACTGCCCGGGACTGGCAATGGATAACGGTTCCGGTTTGCTATCGTTATCCTCAAAAAATAAATGAGGTCAGCATCAACAATAATGTAAACTGGAAGCATAAACATCTGCAGGCGCTCATAACCAATTATAGCCGTGCTCCGTTCTTCAAAGACTACCTGGGCCTATTAGAGGCCACATATGCAAAAGACTGGCGTTCTTTAGTCGACCTGAATATCCATCTTATCGAGGAATTGAGAACTGCTCTAAAACTGGCGCATCGACCCACGGTCAGGGCCTCTGACTTTGATTTGAGTCGAGATCCCACGGGTCGGCTGATTGACATCTGCAAGTCCTTGAATGCCGATACCTACTTATCCGGTCAGGACGGTACCCGCTATATGAATATGGAGCGTTTCCGGCAGGCCGGGATCAGGGTTGTCGTTCAGGATTTCAAGCATCCGATTTACCCGCAGGTATTTGGCGGTTTTCAGTCCAATTTATCGGTCGTTGATCTTCTTTTTAATTGCGGGCCGAAGGCGCCGGACATCATCGCGGAAGTCGCGGAAGACATCCAGAAAAAAGGTAGTTAAAAATCGAAATCCGCATTCCAACATTCCAATTGACGCCTTGGCGGCAGCCCTCACCCCTTTCCAATGGAGTCAATTCCTGGCTTCTGAGCCAGGCTTCTTTTTATGTGCGAAAGGCATCATCATGGAAAAAGTAAATATTCTGGCAATCGGCGCTCATCCGGATGATATTGAATTTGGATGCGGCGGCGCGCTTATCAAATATGCAGAGAAAGGCCATCATATTTTTTTGCTGATCATGACCGGTGGTGGACTGGGTGGATCAGCTTCGGTACGTACCCGGGAGCAGAAGGATTCCGGCAAAATAATGGGGGTTCAAAAGATTTTTTGGGGTGGCTACGAGGATACCCATTTGATCGTGGATGTTGATCTGATTGGCGAAATTGAATCGGTTATCGCCAAGGTCCAACCGGATTTTATATTCTGCCACTTCCCCGATGACACCCACCAGGATCACCGGCACCTCGCCCAGGCGATCATGTCGGCAACCCGCTACATCCGCAACGTGCTGTTTTACGAGGGGCCAACCACCCAAAATTTCAATCCCCAGGTATTCGTGGACATTGCCGATACGCTGGACAAAAAAGAGAAGGCACTGCAAGCCCACCGATCTCAGGTGATGAAAACCAATATCGAAGATCTGTCCATTGTCGAGGTCGCTCGCTCCAGCGCCAATTTCCGGGGTATTCAAGGCCGGGTGAAGTATGCCGAGGCGTTTCACTCATTGAGGCTATTTATTAATATCTGAATCTGGGATACGCCAGAAGGCCTGGATGCCGGGAGGCTATAAGGCCTGGAAGCTTGAAGGCTTGAAGGCTGGGACGCAGGGACCCTGGGAGGCCAGGAGGTTTGGATACTAAAAGGTTAAAGGTCAAAGGAAAAAGGCATCAGACGCTCAAAGCTGAAAGCTCTAAGCTGGAAGTCTATTATATCGGGCTGATATTAGGTGTAAAGCAGGAGAATTACTGTGGATGACAGAGACAAAGATTGGATGGCGGAAAAGCATTATCCGTCCTTTATCCTTTGGCCTTTTACCTTTGTCCTCATCTTCCTACCAGCCAGCTCGATAGCTTTCCAGCCTCCAAGCCTTCCAGCTATAGTCGCTTCAGGCACTTTACTATATTATGGCGGATTAATTTGATGAACGATCAAAAAAATGTCGGAGCAACGACGATTCCTCACTCCAGGCCGACTTTAGGCGTGGAAGAGTCAGAAGCCGTATCGGAGGTCATCAGATCCGGCCATATTGCCGAGGGTGATATCGTCCGCAGATTTGAAGGCGCCCTGGCCGACCGGGTCGGAATCGAATATGCAGCCGCAACCAACTCGGGCACGTCTGCCCTGCATTTAGCCCTGCTTGCCATGGAAGTGGGACCCGGAGATGAAGTTATCATCCCCAGCTACGTCTGCAGTGCATTGCTGAATGCCGTCACCTATACCGGTGCCGCGGCGGTTCCGGCTGAAATTGAGCCGGACACGTTCAATCTGGATGCTGCCGATGTTCACAGGCGAGTCAACCGCCGCACAGCTGCCATCATCGTGCCGCACCTATTCGGCCTGGCGGCGGATTTGGATCCGTTGTTGGATCTTGGCGTGCCGGTCGTTGAGGATTGTGCTCAGGCGATCGGTGCGAACTATCATCGACGGCCGGTCGGCTCTTTCGGGCAGGCAGCCGCTTTTTCATTTTATGCCACCAAGATGATCACAACAGCCGAAGGCGGCATGGTCACTGCCAGGACCGGGGGTATTGACAAGCGAATTAGAGATTTGAAGACGTATGATCAACGGGAAGATTATGAGGTTCGCTACAACTACAAGATGACCGAGATACAGGCCGCCATGGGTATTGTTCAACTGGGCCGGCTGGACTCCATTATTCGGCGTCGCAAACGCATCGCGTCTACATATAATCGCGCATTCCGGGAACTCAACCTTAAATTGCCGGTAGAAGCGGATGGACACATCTTTTTTCGTTACGTCATCGGGTTGGAAATGGATGCCAGCCCTTGGATCCAAGCCTTGACGCAAATGGGGGTGGGATGTGCGCGACCGGTACACCGTCCACTTCACCATCATCTGAATCTCGCCGACTACCCGGTTACGGATGAGGTCTGGTCCCGATCCCTGTCCATACCGATATATCCCACCTTGACCAACACCGAAGTCAGCCGGGTTATCGATGCGGTAACCGCCTGCCATAATAGATTCAAGTAGCTCCCTGCGTGAGGCCCCGGCTGCGACGGTCAGAACCTGTCGTTTTCTTTCATAATTAGTAAATATTTTCAATTTGTTATGAAAGCAGAGGCCGGTGCTAGGCCGCTGACGCAATCGTGACGTTGGTGTTCGCCGGTTCGCCACATTTTTGACAATTCAGCTCTCCCCGCCGTTCCTCACTTTTTTACCTTTTTATCATAATATTAGATAATTAATGCCCGCCCCGGCCGAAACTCATATGGCATGATTTATGCTTAGTATATGGTGCAAGCGCATCGTTGCATGATGCCGTCATTCTGAAAAAGTTAAACGGAAAGAATTTTTTTCTCAATATTTCAGGAAAGTTGCCGATAGAAAAATTGATGGCTTAGGCTCGAAGACCATTACCGGCGCAACGGGTCAAAGCCTGTTGAAAATATTAACAATCTGGACCAAATCTGAATTTTGAAAAGCTCAGCTGGGCACGAACTGAAAAATTGTTAGCCGTAAACTTTTTTAACTTAAAGCAATGAAATCCAGCACCATCACTGACAATTGGGAATCGGAAAACCATCGAATTTCGCTTGTCGTTGACAACAAAAGGCAACAATCGAGGGAAAAGTCGAAAACCTTCGGGATAGACTGGTATTTCTTCGTTCCGACCCCGGTGATGACGTGCGTTCTGCTCCTGCCGCCGGTCAAAGCGTTTTTTTTCAGTGCCGGATGGCGCTGGAGTCATGTTTTGCTGTTGGCCTTCGGGATTTCATTCAGCCTGAATCCCCTGTTTTCGAAAATCGCGTATTATTTCAACATGCTTGACCGTCCCAACCAGCGGAAACTGCACCATAACGCGACGCCATTACTGGGAGGGGCTGCGGTGTTTTCCGGATTTTTAACGGCATTGCTGATCAACGGTATCTTCTCTTTGGAATTGGGCGCTATTCTGACCGCCTCATTTTTTCTTTTTGTAATCGGGCTTTGGGATGACTATACGGAAATCTCGGCCGGTATCAAGCTCCTGGCACAGGTCCTCAGTACAACCCTGGTCATCGCCTGCGGAATCGTATTGCGAGTCATCCCGAATGAATTGGGGGCGTTTGCTTCATTCGGCAATGCATTGTTGACCGTCGTATGGATTATCGGCATTACCAATGCCATGAATTTTTTTGACGGCATGGACGGACTGGCGGCGGGATTGGGTGCCTTAATTGCTTTTTTTCTGGGCATCGTCGCGTTCCAAACGGACCAGCCCTTCATTGGCTGGGTGGCTGTCGCCATGATGGGAAGCTGTATCGGTTTTCTGCCATACAATTTCCGGATTAAAGGCAGAGCGACCATATTTCTGGGCGATGCCGGCAGCACGGTGATTGGATTCATTTTGGCCTGTGTAGCGGTTTATGGGGACTGGGCGCAGGGCAACCCCGTCGTTGCCCTGGTATCACCCCTGCTGATATTCTGGATACTGATTTTTGATATGGTGCACATTACGGTCGATCGTATTTTAACCGGAAAAGTACTGAATTTTCGCCAGTGGATTGAATATGTGGGCAAGGACCATCTTCATCATCGTCTGGCAAACGTTCTGGGCGGCAACAAAAAGAGCGTGCTGTTTATCTATTTGCTCAGTTTATGCCTGGGCCTCAGTGCGGTCGCGTTGCGCAATGCGAGGGTCGTCGATGCCGTTTTGCTGATTATTCAGGCTTCCATTTTGGTGATATTGATTACGTTTTTGGAGCGAAGAGGGCGAATGCAGCATGAATCGCTCGATTCAAAAATCGGAATTAACCCTGGTGAGTCATGAGTCTGGTAGAATTTCGCAACATGAAAAATAAACCGCAGGCAAACAACAATCCGAATGCGATGCCGGAAGCCAAGCTTAGCTTCCGGAAACTGGCTGCCGATCGCGCAAAATCGGCCCGGCGAGGTAAACCTGCGGCTCAAACCGAGGCTCTCACCAAAACCGATGGTAACACAGGCAATAATCGCAAGGTGCTATACGATAAATCCAGCGCCTACTTGAGCCAGGTGCTGAACGCCGTCAAAGGCCGTAAAAGCTTCGCCCTGGAGCCGGGATTCAAACTTTTGCAGAAAATGGCTGAAGGCGACCATCCCCAGGATGAATTGTTTATTATGGCAATTCACCTGGATGACCGCTTCAATTATGTCATTCATCACAGCATTAACGTTGCCGTTTATGCTTTAAAAATGGCCGATGACCTTGGATTTGATCCGAACCGGAAGATTGAGCTTGCCATGGCCGCGCTGTTTCACGATATCGGCATGGCCGTCATTCCGGATAAAATACTCTACAAGCAGGATGAACTCAGCCCGCAGGAGATCGACATTCTCAGAAATCGGCCGAATTACAGCTATAAAATACTGCGGTCGTTCGGGGACGGATTTGCCTATCTGGCCGAGACCTCGGCTCAGGTTTATGAGCGAATCGATGGTTCCGGGTATCCCCGGGGGTTGAAGGGCGATGAGATCCACGAGTATGCTCAGATTATCGGGCTTTTGGATATGTATGAAGCGCTGATCCACTCCAGGCCGCAGCGGGATAAGGTAACCCATTTTGCGGCAGTTAAAGAGGTTATCAATTCATGCAAGCACCGATTCCAGCGCCAACATCTGAAGTCGTTATTAAGTATCTTTACGGTATTTCCGATTCACAGCTACGTCCGCTTGAACTCGAATGCGATCGGCAAAGTTATCGAAACCTATGCCGATCAGCCGATGCGTCCCAAGCTTCAGATCGTCTTCGATTCACAGCGCAGAAAGGTCTTAACCGAGAGAATTGTCGTGTTACCCGAAAATCCACTTTTGAATATTGTCGATTCCGTACCTGAATCTGAAATTCAGGAACTTTATAAATCATAGTGCTTGAATGGACCAAACGGAGATTATGGATTTACCAGTCGTGTCATGAAAAATTTACGCATATCTCCCGGATGATATACTTTGCTCTTCACGTACTTCCATCCGCCCTTTGAGCAAAGGTGTTGTTATGTATTTAGAGCATTGGGAACTTGAAAAAACGCCTTTTGGAAATGTGCCGGCCCGCACGGCATTCTACCGGTCGCCTCAGCATGAGGAGGCGCTCCGACGGTTGTTGTATGTGATCGAGCACCGTAAAGGGGTCGCCATGTTGACCGGAGAGGTCGGTAGCGGCAAAACGACCGTCATCAGGGCGTTGTTTGATTTCCTCGACGAAGAACAGTACCAGTTTCAAATCATTTCCAATCCGGCGCTGCAGCCAACGGATCTCGTTAAGGCGATTTTGTTGGCGCTGGTGGGGAACGCTGAAAATGGTTCCAAAACTGATTTATTGGACCGCCTGTATCAGCACCTGCACCAAAACGCCGAAAATGGCATCAGTACGGTTCTGGCCATCGATGAAGCGCACGTTATCGGCAACCAGGCTACCCTGGATGAGTTGCGCATGCTGCTCAATGTCCAATCCGACGATGCATTTCTGATTACCCTGATTCTGCTCGGTCAGCCGCCGCTGCTCAAAAACATCTCGGATCTGCAGCCGTTGAAGGAACGGATCAGTATAAAATACAACCTTGAGCCGCTGGATCTTCAGACGACGCTGAACTACATCGTGCACAGGTTAAAATGGGCCGGTGCCAGCCGCGGCATTTTTTCGCGGGAGGCCATTCTGGCGCTCTATGAATTCGCGGAGGGATTGCCGCTGCGCATCAATAATTTATGTGACCGCTGCCTGCTGCTCGGCCTGATGCGTCAGGCGCGCATGATTGACAGCCGGATCGTACTGGATGCAATAGAGGATATGGAAGCCTGATCATGAATTGGACATCAAAAAACCAGATCGCTCGTCATTTTCCAAAGGCGATGCCGTTATTACTTCTGTTCCTGGCCGGGGTCCTGTTTTTGGGCCTTTGCGGGTGTGCCCAAAATGGCAAGGAACTCAAACCGATTCCGCTTATGCCGAAGGCAGAGGGGTTGTCGATTGCCGGAAAATTCAGAGCGGTTGTCATCGAGGATATGGACAATGACGGCAACCTGGACATCGTGGGAGGTGCGTCATCACCCGGAATGGTGACCATCAATTACGGCGACGGGCAGGGCGGTGTTTCCAAACCGCAGCCTTTGTACGTGGTGGGCGATGTTCGCTCGGTTGCAGTGGCAGACGTCAATGAGGACGGGCTGGCCGATATTATTTATTCCGTTCAAAAAGAATCCTCGGGCATTAAGGTCTTCTTAAACCAGTCCAAGCATGATTGGAAACCGGGAAAAAGCCCGATTGAAATCAACCGGTACGAGGGATTAAAAACTGCCGACGTCAATGGCGACGGACATCTGGATATCATCGCGGCCAACGTGACGTCGGCGACCCAGGGCGGTATACAGGTCTGGTTGGGCGACGGCAACGGCGGATGGCCGGTTGAAACCGGCCCCACCATCAGCGGCCAATATATGGATGTTCTGGTGGCGGATTTTAATCATGACGGGAACCCGGATATTGCCGGGTCGGGATGGGGAATTCACGGTGCGTTGCGGGTTTGGTTGGGTGACGGTACCGGGAACTGGAGATCGACCAATCCGGTCGAGAAGGGCAGCTTTTTTGGTTTGAGCGTCGCGGATTTCAATCAGGACGGTCATTTCGATATCCTGGCGGGCTCCAATCGAAACGGCGTTCGGATTTTTTTGGGAGATGGCCGCGGCGCCTTTGGAAAAGTATTAAGCCCGGTGGAGGTCATGAATCGCCGGGCCAAGGGACAGAAGGGAACTGCGGCGGGAGTCGGAGAATTTCCGCGGCCGCCCAAAGACCGCAGCTATTGGCATGTCCTGGCGCTTGATCTGGACCAGGATGGCCTTCAGGACATCATCGCCGGGTCGCTGGATTCAGAGGGAATTAAAGCCTGGCGCAATCTCGGGAAAAAGGGCTGGAAGAGCCTCGATGATGCCTGGCCATCCAACGGCACATTTTATGGTATGGCGGTTGCCGATATCGATCAGGACGAAAAAGCCGATTTATGCGCTGCCAGCTATGGCGAGGGGATCAAAATTTGGGCCGGCAAGAAGAGCGCCGTTAAAATTGTTCAGCAGTATATAGCGCGTCAGAAATCGAAAGATCCTTTTAACCGATTGATAGTACCACTCGAAAACGATGTCTACAAGACCATCGACGGAATTGAAGAGTACAAATTTGGTCCCGGCGATACGCTGGAAATTACGTTCTGGGAAGGATCAGAAGCAAAGAAAGAGGAAATTTTGGTGCGGTCGAATGGGACGATTTCTTTCGGTTTCGTCGAAGACCTGCCGGTTAAAGGACTGACGGCCACGGAATTGGATCGTAATTTGACCCGCAATCTGGAAGAATATGTTAAAAACCCCCGCATCGACGTCGTTGTTAAAAAATATAACAGTAAGTTTGTCCAAATTGTGGGTGCCATCCAGTCCCATGGAATCGGCACCGGACCGGGCAGGTATAAGCTCCAGGGCAAATCGACCGTCCTGGAGATGATCGCCCAGGCCGGTGGTCCAAATAACCGCGCAAACCTGAATGATGTCCGGATTCGCCGTGAATCGGGTCAAACAGTAACCGTTAATCTGTATAAAACAATTAATCAAGGTGATCTGACCCAAAATCCGATCGTAAACAGCGGTGATACGGTCTTTGTGCCAAATTTGGCGGATGAAGGCAATCGTGTCTACGTTTTTGGCGAAGTTGAAAAACCAGGTGCCTACCCTTACAGCGGGTCCAATTTCCGGCTCTTTGATGCAATTTCCGAAGCCGGTGGCGCTACGGTGTTCGCTTCAACCGAAAAGACGAGAATTGTAAGGGGCGATCCCACACATCCGGAATTTATCAATGCCGATCTTCAACGCCTGATTGAAAATGGCGATCAATCGCAAAATATGCTTCTGGCCAGCGGGGATCTGGTCTATGTTCCCCGCAACGGCTGGGGAAATGTCAATATCTTGAACGAACGAATTCGACCGCTATTTGAGTTATTGCTCTGGCCGGCACGTACCGTTATCGACTGGTACAATGCGACGGATATCGTCGGCAGCGGACGGGTCAGGTAGCTGGACATCAGACATTTCAGCTCAACAATACATCGTCTAACAAGGAACAGCCGCGATGGCACAATATGATGTCGACCTCAGGGATTACTGGCGAATCATCAAAAAACGAAAAGCCTCGATCGTCTTTATGATTCTACTGGTAGGCATTTGCAGTTACGGGTTCGCCAAATTCAAGGAGCCCGTGCCCCTTTTTGAGGCCAGTTCAGCCATTAAAATCGACCGATTTTCCAATATGGCATCCATCCTGACCGGTGAATACTGGCAGCAGTCGGAAAACATGGTCACCCATGCCTACATCATCACCAGCTTTCCGGTTTTATGCGAAACCGCTTGCAATTTGAGGTGGCTGCCGGAAAAAATATCCGCAGATGAGGTTCAAAACTCCCAGAAATATCTTGCTGTTGTCCGACGGTTGAAGTCAATGGTGCAACCGGAACATCAGGAGGGGACCAATATCATCAATATCCTGGTAAAATCGGAGAAGGCCGCAGAAGCGGCCAAGGTGGCCAATGCCTTCGCCCGTTCATACCGGGGATACAATATTCAGGAGAAAAATAAAAAAACCTTTGAAACCAAAGGCTTTATCGAAGAGCAGCTTCGCGTGACCTCAAATCGTCTCAAGCTGGCTGAAAACGAGCTCCAGGCCTTCAAGGAAAGCTATGGCCTGATTTCACTGGATGCCCAGACTCAGAATACCTTAAATCGACTATATGCGGTGGAGACGGAGTTCGAGAAGACAAAAATCGATATCGCCGAAGTCAGATCCCAGTTGAAATTGATCGAGGGCAGCCAATTTGCCAAAAACGGGGAATTGAGAGAAGCTTTCTTTTCCGCGGCACCCAATTCTCCGCTTTTCGGATTGAAAACCAAACTCAGTGAAATGCTGTTGAAGCGGCAGACGCTGTTGATCAATTTTACCGAAAAGCATCCCCGGGTCAAAGAAGTCGATGATCAAATTCAAGCCGTTCTGCATGAAACCGGCAAAGAGTTGCGGTCCCTTCTGAAATCCTACACGTCGCGTGAGAAAGATTTTGCCCGGAGAATTTCCGAACTGCGGCGTGAGAATTTCAGCCTTCCGGAAAAAGGCCTGCAGTTGGTAAGACTGCAGCGTGATGTCGAGTTACAGGAGTCCCTCTATTCTCAACTCAAGGAGAAGTATCAGGAAACACTGATCCAGGAATCCGGCAAGGTAGAAGAGGTGACCATCCTCAAGCCGGCCGTGGCACCGGAACAGCCCTTCAATATCCCGTCCAAGGCCATGATTGTGGTGACCGGAATTGTGATGGGACTCGTCATTGGCGTCGTCTTTGCCTTCTTGGCGGAGGTGTTCGATACCTCCATGGGAACCATCGAGGATGTTGAGGAATTGCTGAATGTACCGGTTCTGGGGGTGATCCCTCAACTTGACGATGAGCTAAAGGTGAAACATCGTATCGATCAAGTCAGCCAGAAAAAGGGCCGGGAGCGGTATCTGGTTACGCATTATGAACCCAAGTCAATGGGATCGGAAGCATTCCGTGCGCTGAGAACCAACCTGCAATTTCTGCGGCTGGAATTGAAAGGAAAGCTGTTTTTGATTACCAGCTCTTTTGTACAGGAAGGCAAAACGCTGAATGCGGCCAACCTGGCCCTGTGTATGGCCCAGGCCGGGAACAAGGTTCTGCTGGTGGACGCTGATTTGCGCAAACCATTGGTAAATAGATTATTCGGGTTGTCCAGAGAGCCGGGAATTACGGACTATGTCCTGGGCAATTATCGCTGGCAGGAAATAACCAATACGATTTCAGATGTTATGCTGGGAGATTTTGGCATTGATGATATTTTAAAGACCCCGGGTATGGATAACATCAATGTGATCACGGCCGGTACGAAACCTCCCAATCCATCTGAGATATTGAGCTCTGCTCGTTTCAAAAAGTTTTTGGTTGAGGCCAACAACGTCTACGATTTCGTATTCGTCGATACCCCGCCGATATTGCCGGTGGCGGATGCGGCTGAAATTGCGCCGCTGATGGATGGCGTTTTTCTGGTTTACACGGTGGGCAAAATCGGACGCGGGGTTCTCAAGCGGGCCAAAACCAACCTGGATAATGTTGACGCCAACGTTTCCGGAGTCATTCTGAACAAGGTTAAGCCGGAGACCGGTCCTGAATACTTTAAATATCATTCTCAGCATTACTACGGACCGGAATCTGATGGCGTCAGACCCAAGCGCACGGTCATAAGCTGGCTGAAGAAACATAGAATTCCAATTACCCGGGGGCGGCTGCTGAAATTCGGAGTGCTGGCGCTGGCATTGTCCCTGCTGGCTGCCGGAATATATTGGCAGGATCTGCATCTATTCACCCAGGATTGGCTTGCAACGATCCAGCAACTGCTTCAATCGCCCTGATGTTCAAAACAGAAGAACAAAGGTAAGGCATGCGTTCTGTTTTTGGAGTCATACTGTTTCTTGTGGTCGCTCTGCTCGTCGGATATCTCATCACCCAGTATTCACCAACGTTGCTGATGCTGGCGATAGCGACATTGGTGATCTTCCTTATTTCTTTCCTCAACATTGAATGGGGACTTTATATCCTGATCTTCTCAATGCTCCTGTCGCCGGAATTCATGGCCGGCGATACAACCGGGGGCTCGCTGAACCGCGGCGTAACCCTGCGCCTTGAGGATTTTCTGCTGGCCGTCATCGGACTGAGCTGGTTTGCCAAGAATGCCATCAACAAAGAGCTCGGACTGTTTTTGAAGACGCCCTTGAACAAGGCCATTGTATTGTACGTTCTGGCCTGTATTCTCTCGACCGGTTTTGGCATCATGGCCGGGCGGGTCAGCATGAAGACCGGATCTTTGTTTGTGTTGAAATACATTGAATACTTCATCGTCTTTTTCATGATGGTCAATCATGTCCGGGACTCGGAACAAGTTAAACGATTTCTGTTCTGTCTGTTCTTAACCTGCTTCATCGTGTCGTTGATTGGGGCATTTCAAATTCCCGGTGGGGGCCGGGTCAGTGCGCCATTTGAGGGTGAAGTCGGGGAACCGAATACGTTTGG
>JASJCE010000148.1 GCA_030066155.1 Desulfobacterales bacterium
TATCGACAGAAAACTTCGGATTTATTCTGAGCACCTCCTCGGCTTCGGCACGTGCGTCCTCCAGACGTCCTGACTCGCTATAAACCATGGTCATCATCAACCGGGTCAGGAAAGAATCAGGATCTTTACGTACCGCTTTTTCACACCATTTTATTGCTTCGTCGTATTGGCCCGTCCCACAATAGGCAATTCCTAATCCAAATAGATAATTTGTCGGCGGAATTGGATTAAGCCGTATCGCTTTTTTGTATTCTGGAATGGCCTCCTCGTATCTGCCGGCAAACCTGAGGGTATGACCCATTCTCATATGGGCATAAGCTGAATTGGGATTAAGGGCGGCGGCCCGCTCTGCATTCGCAACGGCTTTATCATGCTCCCCTATCATTGTATATGTGAAGCCTAAATGACCATAGGCTTCAGCATAAGTTGGATCCAAATCAATGGCCTTTTGGATCAACTCCATAGACTTGGCGACAGACTCTTTTGGGGATTTACTTGTGCCAAGCCACACGTCCATCTGGTGGGTACTCGATAGAACCAGGTAGGGCATAGCATATTCTGGATCTAAGGCGATGGCTTCTTGTGCCAATTGTTTTGCCAACGCATTACTTTCTATATTAAATTGACGCATAAGTGCCATCGACTGCAAGTACTTTAGATATGCCTCAAGGTTATTTGTGCCTTTAGCAGCAGTTCGGACTTGCTCACCCTCGGTCAACTTTACCTGTAGAGCCGTGATGATATTTTTTGTCAATTCATCCTGAACAGCAAATATCTCTTTCAGATTTCGGTCATACCGTTCCGCCCATAAATGATGTCCAGAAAGAGCATCAATCAACTGGGCTGTTATTCGCATCTCATCTCCGGCCTTTCTAATGCTGCCCTCAAGTACGTAACGTACGCCCAATTCTTCTGCGACTTGGTTAACCTTTACTGGTTTGCCTTTGTAGGTGAACACAGAGTTACGTGCAATGACAAAAAGTTTCGGCACCTTGGAAAGAGCCGTAATAATTTCTTCGGTTAATCCATCGCAGAAATACTCCTGCTTCGGATCGTCACTCACGTTGACAAATGGTAAAACTGCAATCGAAGGCTTATCAGGCAGCGGTAAAGCCATCTTCTCTATAGATGCAGGCGCTACTGATGGGCGTCGCATGTAAAACTGCCAGATTCCCACAGCTACTGCCAACACAACCAACGCAGTGATACCAACGAGAGTTGGCATTCGCTTTATTGGTGATCGTTTTTCTTTTTCCGGCTCCCCTGCAACCGTCACCCTTGGCTCCATTAAGACTCGATAGGCAATCACCGGCTTGGCAATGTTTTTTACCGCTTGGTCTCCCAAAAATTCATATCCATACGGCAGCTTGCTTTCAATTTGATCGAAGGCTGTCTTGGAAATGCAAATACCCCCTGGGTTGGCCAAACTTTCCAATCTCGCAGCAATGTTAACGCCATCACCATAAATCCGCTCATCTTCTTGGATGACATCGCCAAGGTTGATGCCAATTCGGAATCGCATCCTTCTATTTTCGGGTAATTGATCGTTGCGGGCGTTGATCTCTTTTTGAACAGCTACGGCACACTGCACAGCATCGACAACACTGACAAACTCAGCCAGCAAATTGTCGCCTGGTGAGTCCAATACTTTGCCGTTGTGTTGTTGGATAAGAGTAGAAAGCACCTCACGGTAGGCTGTTAATGTGCGGACAGTGGCTTCTTCGTCATCGCCCATAAGGCGGCTGTAACCTTCAACATCCGCACTGAGGATGGCGGTGAGTTTACGCTTAAAACCTTCATCTGCCATGATGGCACCCCCTTTGTTGAGGTTTCAAACAGATGAACTCAGTATGTGGGCTATTCGAATGAGTGTAAGATTCAGATGAGCACCGGATTCGATTCAGTAAATAGAATATCGCTTCAGGTGAGTTGGAATAAGAGAATCAGGAATTAATTAGATACACTTATACCCAATTCGATTGGCTTTTTCAATCAAAATTAGGGATTCTGGAGTCTGGTGGTGTATTGTGATTCTCTGAATCCCGTCTAAATTGAAGATATGCTCTAAATTTGCCTCATAATTTTGGGACTTCCGATTTTAGATTGCTTGCCATTCTATGAAAATATGAAATAATTCATATACATTATGGAAATCTTAATAAATCTGAGGTGCTACTCGCTTCGGATAGCAGGTATCTTTCAAATTCAGGCTAATTGGACATTACCGGCCACATTATATTCTGGCAGACATTTCCATCCACGATGTATCAGAACCCATTATTGACAGTCTCGTAAGAAGTCAGAATTGTCGTATTTTGACTTTGTAACTCATTGATACTACTGGTAGTGAAAATTAACTTTTGTGCTTTTTGCGCCTTTTTGTGGCTATATCATTATTGACTTCTCGTCAATCGATGCGCTTCACAACAATTCCACATTATTCACGACATGCTCTCCTCGGAAGTGTTCGGTTAACTTTCAAAAGTCAAAGAATTAACCGGACGCAGGCATACTGCTGTTCCAGATGTCGCGGTGCAGTTTCCATTCATCGCCCTCTTTCTTCCAGACGACCAAAAATTTTCCCGAATCAATTGATGCTCCCCCTTCTCCGCTAAGAGTATACTTGCCGATTTCAAAGGCCTCATCTCCCTGGCCTTCGAGTTCTATGGTTTCAAGCTTGGCAGTTCTAATCCCCATGTCCATTGCAACCTGCCAGAATGCCGAAATCGCAGAGTGCCCTGAGACAATATCACTGTTGGGCGGCAAAAGTTGGCCGTTTTCCGTGTAAAGTTCTCCCATACCGGCCCTGTCGCCTCGGTTGAAGGTATCCATAAATTTTGCGTTTGCAGCAGCGATACCATCGCGAATTTCGGTAGAAACAGTCATAGTGTTTACCTCCTTTGTGTTTGCAGACTAGTTTTTAAAAAAACCAAATGTCTATCAGATGAATAGGGAATACCTACATGAAGTACAATCTGCTATATGAAACAAAATTCGGGATGAACGTCGGCACAGAGTTTGGTTCTGGAGTAAGTCCAGCGATTGCAGAGAAGTTCGGCTTCCACTAGAAACGAGGCATCATATTGAAACAATGTTCCTCAGTATTCAGTTGACGCTGATTTCAAGGAGCCGACGATGATCAACAAGGCAAAAAGGGAGAAGAATAGCATGACGCGTTTATCGAAAATGTACCCTCTTTTTGGTCGATATGCGTCAATATATTCCTTACCATCGTCAAGGAACTCTAATACATAGAATCGAAATAGTCATTCTTTCAATAAGTTGTAGAGTTTCCGAGACGTTATACCAACCCGTATACGACAATGAATCGCATCGTAGCAGAGGCCGGTTTTTTTATTTGGTCCTTCTGTGTCGCGGATTAAGGTGATTTATCCCAAATTGCCGGGCTGCTGGGCGTCGATGATCTGCGGCTCAATGTAAACAATTCTCCATCGAATGACATCGTGCCTCCGGTTAATTTAGGATCACCTGTATTCCAGGTATAATCCGAACCAATGTCGTAGTTTATCGATTCAAAAATCCTGGTGTCACTGGAATATCCACTCCCGGAAATTTTGTGGTCTGACCATGTCAAAATTTCCAGGGAATTCAGCTCTTTTACACCACTATCAATTGCTTTCAGGCGGGCGCTTTTCTCCATATCCACATAGCGCGGTACAGCAAAAGCCGCAATTATGGCGATTAAAACCAAGGCGGCAATGAGCTCCATCAGCGTCAATCCTATTTGGTTATATATCGATGAAGTGCCGAATGTTTTTTCTCCCTGCGGCCAAAAAACTGAAAGGGTCCGATCACCAGTGCCAGGATGGATGCAAAGACATGGGTATAAATGCCGACCGGATGTGCAATAAAATTGGCCTGCATATATGGATTAGCTCAGACGCCTTCCTCCAGCATCTCTTTCTGTGTAAAACTCTTGGGGACACCTTCGTATGGCGTTCTTTTACTGGATTTCAGGGTCCTGGGATCGCGCATGGTCTTCAAAATATCGATGCTATCCTTCAAGCCCTTGTTCACCCGGCACAATTCCAACGCCATACCGAATACCTGTGCGACCGCTTCGACAAATTTGACGTCGTTCAATGTAAATTCCCAGGGCTTCGCCGTGTAAATCCGCAAACTGCCGATCAGCTTTTTCCCGACGATAATCGGAGCCGCCAGTATAGATGAAATACCCTCTTTCCGGGCAGCTTCGGGATACTGTATCCGGGGGTCATCCAAAACATCGAAAATGGCAACCGACTGTCGATCCTGGAGCGCCGAGGCAATGGACCGCATCGAACTGACAGGACCTTTCTCCAGATATTCCTTGCTCAGCCCGAAGCTGCCCGCCAGCTGCAGCTCCTCGCTCTTTGTGCTGAACAGGAAAATTGTACAGCCTTTGACGTTGAGGGCATGGGTAACACCCTCTACCGTAACCAGGACAATTTCCTCCGGGTCCCGCATCGTGGAGATCGCGTTGGTGATACGAATCAGGCTCTCATAATTGATGATGGGCTTATCCATGTTGTCCCCCTTTCTTCAATCTAAACAGACCGTTTGATTAAGAATGGCTCGGCCCGCACAGCGGGAAGCCACGGTTAGCCCCCCCATGCCTGAGAGAGCAAAATCCTGATCGTCTGGTTATCCCGGTGCTGAAGTTTGGATAGAAGATCCAGATAAAATTCAAGATTCCGGATCCGTTTTGGGGACGGTTAGATCCGTTTCAGTAGATAGCGGAACTGCCCTGATTGCGCGGCGCTTCAGGTCCAATTCATTGGAAAGGTGCAAATGAGAGAATGATCGCCTCAAGATAACGTCGATTGCATGCCGAGTGATGCGCCTGGTCTGCGAGTGTTTCGCCGGTGCTCATCAGATGCAGCTATTCGTCCCCTTCAGCGAATTTATTAACCTATTTCATATTTTGTATCGCATTGCAAGCAATTATTGCCTTGAAACCGGGCAATAAGCGGCACCCGATCACTATTTCGAGCGAATTTCGATCCGGTCCAGAGCCGAAACCGATGAAAACTCGAAATCCCACATTTCAGATTCGGCAATAACTGCCGATAATAATACTGTCGCATAACGGGTTTTGGTAATCAGAGATATCGTTTTGGATATATATCAGGGTTAATATGTTGAGTACAAACATAGTGTTATCATCAGCCGGCTCCCTATCAGTGGCCGTCATCGCCCTGTTCTTTTTTATATTTCAGGCCTGGATCTTTATCAAAGGCCCGCCTTTTAAATGGTCCAAATGGGGTGCGGTACTTTCCCTGGCGACCTCCATTTATTCGGTTGCCGTTTTCATCCAATTCAATTCGCCACCCGGAAAAATCAACTATCTGGCCGAATTGTTTCAATATTCGACATTCATTATCCTGGTTCATTCCATATACGGATTCACGTTAAGCTACCTTGAGCTGAAACCACCGCGTTTTCATGCATGGGTAACCGGATGGCATGTGGCACTCCTGCTGATTCTGTGGTCCTCCAAACTGGTCATCGCCGATGAATTTATTGCGCGCGATTTCATGCTGCTGGCAGCACCGTACACTGAACCCCAATTGGGCGTACTCGGACCGTTTTTTCTATTATATTCGGCTGTCGGCGCAATGCTCTGCCTGTTTTGTTGGATCAAACCCGCCAACCGCAAAAAAAATGGAGCCAGGGCCTTTATTCTGGGTTTTCTTTTCTGGTGGGTCCTCGGGCTGCATGACGCCCTGGCCACCCTGGGTGTCCAAACCCTACAGTTTATGATGGAATACGGATTTTTGGGGTTTTCAGCTTCCATTATGTCGATAACCCTCAAAAAATATATGGAGCTTTTTGAAATTGCCGAGCGCAGTAAAACACTTCTCGAAACTGCCAACAATGAACTGGAAGTGCGAGTCAATCTGCGAACAGAGGAGTTGGAAAAAATCAATGCGGAATTAACCGCTGAAATTTCCCAGCGCAAATGGGCCAATGCAGCCCTGCGGGAAAGTGAGCAACGGTTCCGCACAGTGTTTCATACCAGTCCCGACGCCGTCAACATCAACAAATTAAACGGCGAATTTGTTGAATTAAATGAAGCATTTACAGAACTGACTGGTTATACCAGATCAGATGTTCTCGGCCGATCATCAACAGAAATAAGAATCTGGGCCGTTCCGGAAGATCGTAAGAGAATTGTATCCGAGTTGAACCGGTACGGATATGCTGACAATATCGAATCCAGGTTTCGCTGCAAAGACGGGGAAATCAGACCCGGACTGATATCGGCCCGAATTATCGATCTGAATGGAGAAAATCATATCCTGACCATTACCCGCGACATAAGCCGTTGGAAAAAGGTGGAAGAAGAAAAGAAAAAACTGGAAACACAATTGCAGCGTGCCCAAAAAATGGAGGCCATCGGCACGTTGGCCGGAGGGGTTGCACACGACCTGAATAATATCTTATCCGGGATCGTCAGCTATCCGGATCTGCTGCTGATGGACTTGCCGGACGACAGCTCATTGGTGCAACCGCTGAAGGCAATTCAAAAATCCGGCTTCAAGGCGGCGGCAATCGTACAGGACCTCCTGACCCTCGCCAGACGCGGCGTGTCGATTTCCGAAGTTGTTAACCTGAACCAGATCATCACCGAACATCTGGCCAGTCCCGAATTTGAGAAAATCCAATATTACCACCCCAATATGAGAGTTGAAACGTCTCTGACATCGGACCTCCTGGATATTTCAGGTTCACCGATCCATTTGTCGAAATCCATCATGAATCTGGTATCAAATGCCGCCGAGGCGATGCCGGATGGCGGCAAAATCCGCATTTCCACCCACAACCGATACCTTGACAAACCAATCGCGGGTTATGATGAAATTCAAGAGGGCGACTACGTCGTGCTGAAAATATCGGATACCGGAATCGGCGTCAGCCTCGAGGATAAAGAGCGTATATTCGAGCCTTTTTACACTAAAAAGGTCATGGGGCGCAGCGGCACCGGACTGGGAATGGCAGTGGTGTGGGGCACTGTTAAAGATCACAACGGATATATCGATTTAACAAGTGTCGAAGGAAAAGGCACGACGTTCACCCTGTACTATCCGGTTACCCGCGACGCCATGCAGGATGTGCAATCAACGTCGGTATCCGTTGAAAACCCCGGCAATGGTGAAACGATATTGATAGTGGATGATGTCGAAGAACAGCGCGATATCGCTTCTCTCATGCTGAGCAAGCTGGGATACTCGGTTAATACTGCACCCAGCGGAGAAGATGCCATAGAATACATGCAAAACAACTCGGCCGATCTGCTGGTACTGGATATGATTATGGATCCCGGAATCGATGGATTGGAAACATTTAGGAAAATACTGAAATTCAAGCCCCGCCAAAAGGCGATAATTGCCAGCGGATTCTCCGAAACCTGGCGCGTCAAAGAGGCCCTACGCCTGGGAGCCGGAACTTATGTCAAAAAACCCTACACGATTGAAAAAATCGGCCAGGCCGTCTCTGCCGAGTTAAGCCAGTGATAGGCTTATTTTTCAGCCCTTCAACCATCCCGCTTTCAAGCCTCCTCGCCCCCCGGCTTGCCAGCCTTTTTGTCTACACCTCTTTTAACCTTTCCGTTTCCCAGCTTTCCAGCCTGGTCGGCTTCCCGGCCTTTTTGTCAACACGTTTTTTTGCCTTTCCGTTTCCAAGCCTTCTGGCTTCCCAGCTTTCCAGCCTGGTTGTTCTCCCGGCCGCCGAGCCGCCCGGTTTCCCGACTTTTTGTCTCCTGACTTCAATCTTGCGACATTAATTCAATGCCATCACCACCGCAGAAACACCCCGCCCGTCAGCGCTGTGACTTCTTGGTCGTAAAAATCAATGTTTGAATCTACTTTTGAAAATATGCCATTGATAAAAAAGCTAAACGGTTTGCTGCCAAAAAGCGTCCAGTCCCAGGGATTACGATAAAGCAAGGTTCCCTGGACACCATATCGGTCATCGTCCTGGGTATCATCATAGATCGGATTGCGTTTGTCATAATCCGCTGTACCGATCAGACCGTTGAGGGTCAATACGAATGGATCGCCAAAATAGGCGTACGTGAGTTGAAAATCGAATGTATCATTGGCCATGGCATCGCCGTCCAGATCATCCCTGGCGTATATCAGCTGCGGCACCAAGCTGTGCTTATCTGCAAAGCTAAATTTGTAAAACGCCTCCGCTACATGCCGGTCACCATTGCGGTCCAATCGGTCCCGTTCGCCGGAAGACAAGCCTAAAAATTCTCCACTGCGTTCGCTGCCAAGGTCGATGTCGCGATAGGTATACTGCAAGAGCAGTTGGCTGTTGAATATCCGATCCCAGACTATACGGGCACCATTGTTGGTGCGGCTGGTGTCATCCCGCTTCTTATTGACCACATAGGGATCTTTCCAGACCTTGGCCGGAATTCCGGTGAACAGGAAACCGCCCTGGAGGATTCCGAAGCGCCCGACCTCCTGCTTGATGCCGATCTGCTGGGTCAGGTCGAATCGAATCAAGTCCCTGAGGTCCGTGCCGATAAATACTTGGGAGCGGGTACTGGCAAAGGTGTATCGCAAAGCAAACGGCACGAGGGCAACGCCGGTTTTCTCGCTTTTCGGCGAATTGGTAATGGAGTTGATCGTCCGATCCGACAGATCGAAGCCCAAAAAGCTCGCCACCATATTGCTCTTGTATTTCAGGTAGCCGGCACCGGGCCGGATAAACCCGCTGAAACCGGACTTCATCGGGATAGGGTCCAATGCAAAGGTATTTTGGGCGGTACCTAGCAGCGAAAGGGCCACAATAATAAAAAAAACCAGGGGCAATTTCTTCATCTTTTTTTCCTGTTACCGGTCGCCTTGAATAGTTTTGGTTTAGTTGGGCAAACGGACCGCCGAATACGGCTGTCTTGCTCGATCGGTAAAAATTTAGCTGTTAACTAGCCATTTTATAGCATTCTCAAGAAATTAATCAACCGGTAGGTGGAAAAACCTGGGTGGTTATCTGGAAAGGTCTAATTGAATTCGACACTGCCCTATCTAACCACGAAAAACACGAAATACACGAAAGAAAAATATAACACAATGCCCTCCCATTGCATCGTGTTCTTCGTGGTTTGACGCAGAGCACCTGGCGTTATGCGGCGGCCATCAATTCTCCCACCAGTTTGGAGAATTTGGATGGATCTTCCAGTTTACCGCCCTCTCCGATGACGGCTAAATCCAGGAGCAGGTGAATATAATCATCCAATTTGGGATTTTTTTTGTCGGCTTCAAACATGCCGTGGATCTTGTCCATAACCGGGTGTGTCATGTTCAACTCCAAAACCCGTTTGTTTTCCGGTGGTGTCTGGCCGGCAGATTTGAGAATTTTTTCCATGTACCCGCTCATGTCAAAGGTGTCGCCGGACAAACAAGCAACCGAATCCGTCAGGCGGGTTGAGGGTCGCACTTCCTTGATCGTATCTTCCAGCTTGGCGCGGATGTGTTTAAACAACGTTTCGTATTTGTCCTTTCGGTCTTCATCCACTTTTTTCAGATCAAGGTCACCTTTTTCGGCGCTTTTCAGCTTTTTGCCGTCATACTCGGTCAATGACTGTGTCACCCACTCGTCAATCGGGTCGGTCATCAGCAAAACTTCAAAATCATCTGATTTAAGTTGTTCGAGCAGGGGGCTGTTCAGCAAAGCGGAAAGATTTTCGCCGGTAATGTAGTATATCTCTTTTTGATCAGGTTTCATGTCATCGACATACTGCTTCAGCGACTTCCACTGGCCGTCGGATTTCGTTGTTTTGTAGCGCAGCAGGTCGGCTATCTTGTTCTTGTTTTCGATATCGGTATGTACCCCGACTTTGAGCACCGCGCCGAATTCCTGCCAGAATTTTTCGTAGTTTTCGGCCTCCAGACCATTTAGCAGGTCGAACAATTTCTTCACGAGGTTACGCCGGATATTTCGCACCAGGCGATCCTGCTGCAGTATTTCCCGGCTCACATTCAAATTGAGGTCCGGCGCATCCACGACACCTTTAACGAAGCGGAAATATTCGGGCATCAACTCCTTGCAGTCATCCATGATAAACACGCGCTTGCAGTAAAGTTGAACGCCGTGTTTGGCTTCCGGATTGAACAGATCGAATGGCGCCTGGGATGGAATGTAGAGCAGCGCGGTGTATTCCGTTGTTCCCTCGAGCTTCAGGTGCAGTTTTTTCAGCGGTGGATTCCAATCATGGCTGATATGCCGGTAAAACTCCTCATACTCCTGGTCGGTGACATCTTTTTTATTCTTGGACCAGATGGCCTTCATGGAGTTGAGGGTTTCCGCTTTAATCACTGTTCGGGTCGTTTCTCCAACTGCTTTGCCGTCGGCATCTTTTATCTGTTCGGTTTCCGGAATCGGTTCGGTTTTCTCCACATCCATGACAATCGGATAGGCAACGAAATCGGAGTGCTGCTTGACGATCTGCCGGATCGTCCACTCGTCGGTGAAGTCGGGCTCGCCTTCCTGTTTTTTTCGTAACTCCAGTGTGATACGCGTCCCGCGGCTCTTTTTTTCAGCCTCCGTCACCGTAAATTCGCCGTCACCGTGGGACTCCCAGCGCACCGCTTTTTCCTCACCAACCGCCCTGGTCAGGATGGTGACCTTTTCGGCCACGATAAACGAGCTGTAAAAACCCACTCCGAACTGTCCGATTAATTCGGGGGTGAGGGCATCGGTTTTGTTGAGTTGCTCCATGGCTTCGATAAAGGCATTTGAGCCGCTTCTGGCAATGGTTCCAATATCCTCCAAAACCTCATCATAGGTCATGCCGATCCCGTTGTCTTCAATGGTCAACATATTTTTAAGGGCATCGCGCTCGAGTTTGATTTTAAATTCCGTGTCGTCTCCCAGAATGCTTTCATCCGTCTGAGATTTGAATCTCAGTTTGTCAATCGCATCCGATGCATTGGAGATCAGTTCTCTGAGAAATATTTCCTGGTTGGAATAAAGGGAGTTAATAATCAGATTCAGCAACTGCTTGACTTCGGTTTTGAATTCATGGGTCTCGGTTCTTTCTGCCATTTTTACTGCGTGCCTCCTGTTTACGATGATTCAATTTAAGTACCGGCGTTCAAAATTTTTAGTATATAATGCGTGCAAAAATAAAAATGTCAAGATACGTAAACCATTTGTTATTCTTTGTAAATCCAGCGAATACCGGCCCGACAAAAACAGCGTTTACAATTGCATCGAAAGACGATAGAAATATTTTCGGAGTATGCCGTTCATTGGAAATATCCCGCAAACTCAAAGAGGAAAAAATGCACAATGAACTGACAGATCAGGAACTGGACACGTACTCGCGGCAGGTTGTTCTGGCTGATATCGGCTATGACGGCCAACTAAAGCTGCGCAATTCGAAAGTATGCCTGGTTGGGGTGGGTGGTCTCGGCTCACCGGTTGCCCTCAAGCTGGTGGGCATGGGGATTGGTCATCTTCGTTTTATTGATCGAGACATCGTCTCCCGATCTGATTTGCATCGCCAGCACCTGTATGATGCCGAGTCCCTCGGCCGGCCCAAAGTGGAAGTTGCACTTGACAGATTAAGCCGTTTGAATCCGGATGTGACCCTGGAGCCCGTGCCGGAATCCTTGAACTCGATCAATGCCGAGGATTTGATTTCCGGAATGGATATCGTCATCGATGGGTTGGATCACCCGGAGCCTCGCTATATCGTCAATCGCGTTTGCAACAAATTAAAAATTCCCTATGTTTTCGGAGCCGCTATAGAAGCATTCGGTAATGTATCGACGATTTTGCCCGGACAGACGTTCTGTCTGGAGTGTTTTATGCCCGATCTAAAAGATGAAGACCTGCCGGTATGCGGACTGGTCGGAGTTCACCCGTCGGCCATCGGCATCGTATCCTCTGTTCAGGTATATGAAGCGGTTAGAGTCCTGATCGGACAGCAGCCCCAACTTCACAACAAACTGCTCTACATCGACCTCAGAGAATTTGAATTTAACGTTCTCGACATACCGTCTTTGGAATCCTGCCGGGTATGTGGAACGAATCCGGACGGCGAACCGATGCCGGTGTCCGACCGTTTCTTCGAAGAAACCTGTGCCAGAGACGGACGTCGCAATTTCGTTATCTCCCCCCGCATTCGAATTGAGGTTGAAATCGAGAAGCTGAATCGGGTGTTGAAAGAACGAAACCTGGAAGTCCTAAGCGCCGGGGCCCTGGGCGTCACGTTCAAGAAATCCGATCATATAACGGCCTGTATGCTCAAGAGCGGAATCATGATTGCCCAGACGCCACCCCGGTTGGACAGCGATTTCAAAAGCGATGTGATCGAAACCTGGCGATCGATAATGATTGACGGAATGGGCCTGCCGCAAGATATCATGCCAATGGCAGATGACGGATGACAGAAGACAGATGACAGATGACAGAGGACTTCGATTTCGGATTTTGGATTTCGGATTGATCAGATGTTATTCATTTTGGGATCGTGTTGTGAGTTGCGGGGTGCGGGGCAGTGGAATACCAAATGCCGGATGGTTTGAGAGGCTTTCGACGATTGGCATTCAAAGATATTTCGGCTCATTGGAGAAATTATAGAATTATAGGCAGGGTGTCTTGATTCTAAGAGGTTTAAAAAATGGCCGTTGAAAGGCAGATTTTCCACGTAATGTATAATGTTATCTTAACAATCTCAAATAAGTTAAACGGATGCTTGGAATGAAAATTACAGTCTGCCAATTGGATCCGAGAGAAGGTCAAATAGACACATATCTTTCTTCCCTCAAAGAACATATTACATCAGAAAACAGCGAGTTTGTCCTTTTGCCGGAAATGAGTTTTTCTGAATGGCTAGCCGCTGACAAAAACCCCAATCCCGACCGATGGGCACAAGCCATCGAGCGCCATAATAAATATATCAACAACCTAAATGATTTAGGAGCTACAGCAATTGTGGGGACACGACCCATTATAAACAGCATTGGTAGTCGTCGAAATGAAGCTTATATCTGGACTAAAGATTTAAATCGCCCATCTCCTATTCGTGAAAAATACTATTTACCAGACGAAGATGGATATTGGGAACATTCGTGGTACGACAGGGGATTGAAATCGTTTGATACTGCATATTTTGGATCTGTAAGAATTGGCGTTCAAATTTGTACCGAAATGTGGTTTGTTGAATGGGCTCGTCACTACGCGGCCTCCAGGGTAGATTTGTTATGCATACCTCGTGCTACCCCGCACAGTTCAGTCGATAAATGGTTAGCAGGTGGTCAAACAGCTGCGGTTTGTTCAGGTGCTTACTCTATTTCATCTAATCTATGGTATCCGCCTGGTCATAAAATCAGCTGCGGAGGTCTTGGTTGGATTATTGATCCTGAAGGTAATATTCTTAAAACGACTAATCCGGACTCTCCTTTTGCCTCTGTTGAAATTGACCTGGAATTTTCAAGAATAAGCAAGTCAACTTACCCGCGGTACGTACCTGAGTAAACACT
Source organism: Desulfobacterales bacterium (assembly GCA_030066155.1). GTDB lineage: Bacteria > Desulfobacterota > Desulfobacteria > Desulfobacterales > JAFDCJ01 > JAFDCJ01. Next base: position 13,503 of record JASJCE010000148.1, read on the forward strand.
TTGCATCAGTATCAAACTGCAGAGCGTCAGGCTTTGAAAAAACGTAATTGCTAATCAGAGGCTGTTGGCCATTGAATCCTATCTAATTAAAAGGTACGACCGCAAACAATCTTCCGCCGAATGCCAAATCCGAATGCCGGAAGGTTTGGCGGTTTGAAGGCTAAAATCGATTGAGCGATTTCCCTCATTCGGTCCGCCAGCGGCGGATCATTCGACATTCGACATTCCATTGCCCCGCAACCTGCAACCCGATCGCAATTTTATTCCATCTGATCAATCCGAAATCTAAAATCAGAAATCCGCAATCGAAGATCCCGCAACTCGCAACTCGGAAACCAAAATCTATAATCGACAGGATTCCTCAATTCGTCATTCGACATTCGACATTCGACATTCCATTGCCCCGCACCCCGCCATTTTTCCCCTCAAGTCCCGCCTCTGAACTACCGATACGAAATCTGTGGTTTTTCTTGGTTCTGACCCACGGCAAATAATGACAGTTTTCGTTGATGGTTGAGGCCCGAAAATAGTTTTGAACGACTCAACAGTTGCAAAGTAACCGTGGTCAAAAACCAATCGCAAACCCACAATTGCGAGATCATTGTCGGCATATCGTTTAATTTCTAAAGAAATCATTTAAAGTGCCGATAAATGCATTTGAAATCT
>JASJCE010000149.1 GCA_030066155.1 Desulfobacterales bacterium
TCCATTTCTACTGAGTTGTGACTGTACCAGGCGATAAAATACTCGGTTCCGTAGGCCAGTCCGACGATCAGACCGGTGAGGACAATGGTTTTGGCGACATTCTGCAGAACTTCGATGGTAATGATGTCCTCGTATTTGAACAGCTTTCGCAGCGGAATCATCAGGGTCAGCACCATGGCCAGGCCGGAATGGATGGCCCCGGCCACAAAGTACGGTGCGAAGATGGTGGTGTGCCAGCCCGGAATGATACCCAGGGCGAAGTCCCAGGACACGACACTGTGCACTGAAATAACGAGGGGGGTGGCCAGGGCCGCGAAAAACAGATACCCGCGGGTATAGTGGCGCCACTGTTCATGGGCTCCGGTCCAACCAAAAGAGAGATACTTGAAAATTTTCTGGCGGGTCCCGGTGGACCGATCCCGTATGGCCGCCAGGTCGGGCAGCATGCCGGTGTACCAGAACAGCGAGCTGACCGTCAGATAGGTGCTGATGGCGATGACGTCAAACATCAACGGTGACAGGAAATTGGGCCATAACAATCGCTGGTTGGGCAGCGGTATCATGTAGTAGACCTGCCATGCGCGCCCCAAATGTATAAATGGGAAGAGCCCGGCAACACAAACCGCAAAGACCGTCATGGTTTCAGCGGCCCGGGCGATGGGATTGCGCCAGCCGGCCCGGAACAGATGCAGAATGGCGGAAATCAGCGTTCCGGAATGGGCGATACCGACCCAGAAGACAAAGTTTATCAGATAGGTCCCCCAGGCCACCGGATTGTTTTGGCCGCCCACCCCGATGCCGACAAAAATCTGATAGCCCCAGCAGGCCGCACCCATCATCACGCCGAGGAACAGGAGAAAAACAATTCCCCAGTAATACTTTTTGGGCGGTGTTAATGTGTTCAGGACGGTTTGATCAATTTTTGCGAAAGTGAGTTGCGACATGTTATTAACCGTTTTCCCGTTAGCCCGCCTACCCGTTAACCGGTTCGGGCCAATAGCAGATTTTATGGTTTCAGTTTTCTTTCAACCGGCGAACCGGCCCAACCCTTTACTTACACCTCCTGCACGACCCTTTTCAGGTAAATGACGGCCGGTTTGGCGTTGACGTATCCGATAGCCTGATAGGCCCGGGGATCATCCACCAGCTTGCGGACCCGGCTATTCTTGTCCAACAGGCTGCCGAATACGAGGGCATCCGTCGGGCAGGTCTGCACGCAGGCCGGGACCACTTCACCGTCCCGGATTTTACGCTTTTCATTTAAAGCAACGCTGCGAACCTCTTTAATGCGCTGGATGCAAAAGGAGCATTTTTCCATAACACCTTTGCTGCGCACGGTCACATCGGGGTTCAATTGCAGGTTCATGGGCTCGGGCCATTTCCAGTCGAACCAGTTGAATCGGCGCACTTTATAGGGACAATTCTGAACACAATAGCGGGTTCCGATGCAGCGGTTGTAAATCTGGTTGTTTAACCCCTCGGCCGAATGATGCGGCGCATAAACCGGGCAAACCGCCTCGCAGGGCGCGTTGTCACATTGCTGACACATCATGGGCAGAAATGTGACTTTTTTCATGTCATTTTCGTCATGATAGCGCTCAACACTCAACCAGCCCATCTCACGTCCTTCAAGCACCCGGTCCACCCCGACTATTCCGATGTTGTTCTCGGCGTAACAGGCCGCCGCGCAGGCCCCGCAGCCGATACACTTGTCCAGATCGACCACCATCCCCCAGCGATAGTCTTTATATTCTATGGGCGGATAAAAATCACGCTTGGGATCGTAGCCTTCGGGCAGCGGGAGGGTCAGTGGGAAATGGGCCATGGTCAGATCCGTTTTTTTATGCTTCGGCGGGTGCTGCAGATCGGTTAGTTTAATTGACAGCGCGAACGTTCGGCCATGCTGGACCCGGCTACCCGAGGTGCTGGCCAGCTTGAGGGATCGTCCGGTTTTGCGGATGTCAACGCTCGCCAAATTAAGACTGGCGCCGCCGGAATCCGCGTTGCTCTTGGCCGAGAGCAACTGCAACGGGTTGAGGCCCACATCTTTGGCGTATCGGCCGAAAGCCGTGTGTCCCTGACCGATATCCATCAACGCCAAACCCGGCCCGACCAGGTCACTGATGTAGACAGCGGCCTCCAGTTTGCCGAATTCGCTTTGAAGCTCGATGATATCTTCCTGTCGAATACCCCGGGTGTTGGCGGTTTCACGATTAAGGTAGACCGGTGTTTGCCAGGCCACCCGGGACAAGGGATCCGGAATTTCGCACAGCCAGGGCTTGTTCGCGCCCCGTCCGTCAAAAAAGCGAATTGACGGCATGGCCGCAAAAGCCATCTCGGATTTCGGTGGTTCAAATTTTTTGGCCAGGATGTCCGTTAGATCTTTAGGACGCGGCCGCTTCCGGCTCTTTACCGTTTTATCCGCCGGTCCGAACTTTCCGCCCTGCTGGAGCATGTTCAGCCACTGAACTTCATCGGCAATGCCTTTATTTTTCGACAGATTCGAAATCAAATAGTCCTTATACTTTTTGGCCGGCGGATTGCCTTCAAAGCCGGCGTACAACATGATATCCCCCAGGCTGGAGGCCTTGCTCATTTTGCCCATAGCCGGCTGTAGCGTGGAAACCGATCCCAGTTTGCCGCCGTATGCATCCCAAGTCTCGAGCGGCATCTGGACCGGCAGCACGAGGTCGGCCATTTCAGCCGTTTCATCCATGAAGTTGCTGAACATGACAACGAACACTTTGTCGGAGGACAATGCCCGGGCCGCCCCGCTGTCGGGCGGAAGCGAGAACACCGGGTTGACGTTGTTCAGCATCAGCAAATCAACATTTCCGTCATTAAGCGAAGCGAAGAAGCTCATCACCTCGGAACGTTTGGCTGCCATCTCAACCCGGTGACGGTTGTCGAAGTCAATCATCCGGAGTTTGGGATCCAGCAGGAGGTTGAGAAGATTAACCGCCAAATTGGTCTGCATCCCGTTCTGATCGGCGGCACCGGCGTTCGTTCCCAGGACCAACGGCCGACGGGCCCCCATCAGCTGAATAATCAACTTTTCGTATAAGGCCAGCGGTATTCCGGAATGCTCGAGCACAATGTCCTGGGTATACGGTGCCGTGGCATTGTTAAGGGCGTCCTGGAAGGACTTGGGCAGAAACTTGCCCTTGCCGATATCCATTGCTTGCCGTACCAGGCCGAGGGCAACGACGGACTCGCTGCCGGGCTTGCAGGCCATCCAGTGATCCGCATTTACACCGGTTAACGTCAGGTTGGGACTGATCTGGAAGAACAAATTTTTGCGGCCATTGTTGAGCTGGTGCATGGTTTTAAATTTCCATGCATATTCAACCGGAGAGAGCCAGGTTTCCAGAAAGTCCGCGCCAAAGGATACCAGGATATCGGCCTGCTCCATATGATAGGATGCCAGACCGTTGACACCAAACACCTTCTCGTTGGCAGTTTTTAAAGATTCGTAGGCAAACGCTTCATACACCATTGGCGGCTGCGAATTCAGGTTTTGCAACGCTTCCGTCAATAATCCCATCAGGCTGTCACCGACCGTCTCGGTCAGCATCCGCACGCGATCTTGCCCCTTCTGTGCGGCCTCGGCCGCTTTAATTTTCAGTATCGATTCAGCTTTCGAGAAGGGGATCGATTGCCACTTGCCGTTTTCCTTCAGCATCGCAGTTTGGAGCCGATCCGGATTATATAGCCCCTGCAGGGCGGCTTGCCCCCGCATACACAACTTGCCTTTGTTGATCGGGTGAAGCGGGTTGCCCTCTATTTTGACGATGCGAGCCTCCCGGCTTTTAGCCAGAATACCGCAACCCGCGGGGCATTCCCGGCAGGTCGAGGCATACCAGGTCGCCTTGCCGGTTACCATGTCATCCGGGGCTTGAACTTGAGAAAATATTTTTTTTTGGGGGGGATTGCAGCCAAATGCGAAGGAAATGCTGCCCATACCGGCAATTTTGAGAAAGGTGCGCCGATTCATATCAAAAAGGGTCTCCTGGATAAAGAACTGAAAAGATAGGCTCTATGAAGAGATCGAAAACTGGGTGAAGGCCAACACGACAAATTCATTTTACACATCTGATGCCTTTGATAATTTCAAATCCGGCTCTTATTAGGAATCATTATCAGAGGAAGCGTTATAAAGGAATACCGCGTTTTTGTCAAGAAGCTATTCGGGTAAAAGACGATAACGAATATCGATGATTAAACCAAAATATCTTTTTTGTTAATGGGGTGAAGGCTTTATTTGTTGATTTTAAACACCGTATCTTCTGGGAAATGAAAATTTTCTATTGAATGTTGTTTCGCAACCTCAGATTAATTTCCAGCCGTTCCAATGAGAGGTTGATGACATCCTTGGCGACATCTTTCTGGGACCGGTATCGTTCAAAAAACGTTTTAACCTCGTCAGGGCGCTCAATTCCGGCGACGGGGATGATGGCAGCCACAACCCGTTCGTATAGCATCGGGTGAAACGCTTCAATGCGCTTTAAATTTGAGACATACCAGTTCCACATCAACCCGATGGCATGGGGGTTAGCGCACATGGCAACCACCGGTATGAACTGGTTGCGGGCGGGAACATTGTCCAGTAGATACTGTTGGGCTTTTTTGATCACAGCCGGATCTTTGAAGCAGCCCATGGCGGTCAGAATATTCATCCGTTCATGTTCAACCTGGGATGTCTGCAGGCGTTGATCGAACCATTCGAAGGCCTCCTCATCTCCGTTCAGCGCTCCGGCCTGTAGGACACTTTTCATGATGTCGGGGTGCACCGGATCTCCATTCTTGAGTGCTGTAAATTGCCGACGCACGAAGTCCCTTGAGGCGTCAGAACCATACAGGGCGGCATCCCAGATGACCTGATCACGCAGCAAAGCTGTCGGATGATCTTCCTCCGGCGTCGGATCATAGCCGATCCTCGACAGCAGGGCCTCGAGTTTCGGTACGGCAGTCGCTGCGATTTTTTCCTTATCGTCCGAGTTTACCGTGATGTAGGCCGAATACAGATTTTCGGCAATACTGGCCAGTGGCAGATAGGCGTCTTCCCGGTCGTAGTTTTCAATAAATTCAAGATAGGTACCCAGCGGGCTGCGGCCGCTTTTGACCATAGCGTACATGTCATTTTGGATTCCCCAGCGGTCTTCGGGTGACACCAATTTGTGTTGCACCAGTCTGCCAAGCTCGATGATATTCTCAGCGTCCCGGTACATGACACGATAAAACCCGGTTTGCCGATCGTTGACTTTGTAAGCCAGAACATCATCCTCGACATCAACGGTCTGTTCACTCTCGCTCAGCAAGAGGCTGATTTGCCTGATGGTGCCGTCTTTTAAGAAGAGGCAGATATTAATCGGGATCTGCCATTTCTGATCGAACTCGTTCGGCAGGTAGGTAAACCGCTCCTGACTTAATCTGAGTTGGCGGTCCTCTCGATGAGCCGTTACCAGTGGATAGCCCGGCTGTTCAATCCAACTCTGCATCATGGAGCTGACCGGCTGGCGGGAGACGGTTTCAAACGCCTCCCACAGGTGGTGACTGGCGGCACATTCATATTCGTAAGTTTTAAGATAATGCCGTAATCCCTTTTTGAAATTGTCATCTCCAATATAGCCCTGAATCTGTCTGAGAATACTGCCGCCTTTGTTGTAGATGATGGGAGCCGTGCTGGCGTTGATGACAACGTGTTCTCCTCCCGGAATTTCGATGGCGAAAGTTTCATGCAGACCATCCCGCACGAGGGCCGAACCGGTCATGCTGTACAGAAACTGCTGCCAGGTTTTCCAATGGGGATAATAATGATCCACGACGCCGAAACCGAAATAGGTGGCAAAGCTTTCATTGAGCCAGAGGTATCTCCAGTCCGAAGGCGTCACCAGGTTTCCGAACCACTGATGGGCGATTTCATGGGCAATGACCTCGCATATTCGCTCTTCGCCGGATCTGGAGGTAATATTGGGATAGTGCAGTAACAGATTTTCACGGAAGGTGATGGCACCCCAGTTCTCCATAGCGCCAAAAGCAAAATCCGGAATGGCGATCAAATCCATTTTATCAAGGGGGTAGTCGATGCCATAATAGGACTCACTAAATTCCAGAGATTTGCGGCCGAACTCAAGGCCAAATCGGGCAAATTCCTGCATGCCCGGAAGGGTCGCGACGCGCACGCGCCGATCCTTTTGATCCACTGTAAATTCAAATTCCCCTACACCAAAAAACACCAGATACGTCGACATTTTCGGCGTTTGTTCGAATGCTATTCGTTTTTGGTCGTTGTCGATCGGATCTTCTGATTTAACGGGCGTATTGGATATGGCCACCAGATCCTTGGGTATATCCATGCTGATGTCGAACGTTGCCTTTTTGCCCGGATGATCGATGCATGGAAATGCACGACGGGCATCACTTTCCTCAAACTGGGTTACGGCGATGTAGCGGATGCGGTCCCGTGAAGTATACCGGCTGCGGTAAAAGCCGGCCATTCTGTCATTGATAATACCCCGGTAACTGATTTCCAGATTGAGAGTGCCGGACAGGGGCTCGGGCAGAAAGATAACGACTTTCTCTTTTTCAGGATCAATCTTAAATGGGCAATCCCGCAGATTGCCGTCCAGCCGGATCCGGCAGGTCCAGATGGCAAGTTCAAGAATATCCAGTTTAACTTCCGTAACCGGTTTTTTGGCTTCGATGGCAAGTTCGCAGCGACCGCCAAATTCGAAACCGGTCAGATCGGGCACGATGTGGATACGGTAGTTTATGGGATTAATCGGCTGCATGGAATTCCTCCGTTCGGGACTGTTGCTCTAATTGAGAAAAAACACTCAAATAGAGGTTATTTGTTACTTGTTATTCGTTATTAGAATGAAGATGGCAATTTGATTTTTTTATATCTCTATTTTCAGTTTGACCTCTGGATCACGTGGAAAGGATTTATGATAACCAGCAAAATTTTAGCGAAATATAATTCGTTTTTTTACGTCATCAACTTTCTTTAGAAGCCGCCGGTTTCGCGGGAAAGGATTGAGACGGGTGCTTTCGCTTCAAAAAGTTATACGTTTGCAATTTTGAAGGGGCCGGCGGCTTCTAAAGAAAGTTATTTAAAATTTGGATAAATGGTTTTTACGGTTTGGGGCGGCCCGGTTTAACCCGACTGGCTTGTTTTTAGTCATTTGATGTTTTAGTTTCTGCTGTCATGGATAATTTAACCGCACCTGTGCTTCTAATTATCAGGGTGGCGTAAGCCCGATCATTGGAGAATGTTATGCCTCAATCAACCAACTATGATGTCGTGATTTTAGGTTCCGGACCGGCTGGCTTGCAGGCTGCAATCCACGCAGCCCGCAGAAAAGTTTCGGTTCTGCTACTGGGCAAAGAGACGAAAAGCAGTTTATTTCATGCCCATGTCGAAAATTTTTGCTGTCTGTTCAACGTAAAAGGAGAAGACATGCTGAATGTCGGCCGTCAGCAGGCGATCAATTTCGGCACCGAGATGCTGGAAGAAGATGTTTTGCACGTCGCTCCCGATGGGCCGGTTTTCAAAATCTCGACCGAAAGCGGGCATGAGATAGAGACCCGCACATTGATTATCGCCACGGGCACCACCCGCAATAAGCTGGGGGTGAGCGGAGAAAAGGAGTTTCTGGGCCGCGGTGTCAGTTATTGTGTCGAATGTGATGCCAATTTTTACAAAGGTGAAGATATCGCCGTGGTGGGAAGTGCCAGCGCGGCGGTTTCCGGTGCCTTGACTATGTTGGACTACGCCGCCACGGTTCACCTGATTTGCACAGAACTGGAGGTCAGCCAGGCGCTTGAAAAACAGCTAAAAGACAGCGACGTTGTTATTCATGAAGGGGAAAAAGTCCACGAGATAAAGGGTGGGGAAAACGTCAAAGAGCTAATCCTCGCAGATGGCAAAACGGTCCCGGTGACGGGCGTTTTTATCGAGCTCGGAGCCAAAGGTGTGATGGAACTTGCCACCCATCTCGGAGTGCAGCTGGATGATCAGATGAAATATATCCAGACCAATAAACAGATGGAAACCAATGTTCCCGGCGTCTTCGCCGCCGGTGACATCTGCGGTCCACCCTGGCAAATGGCCAAAGCGGTTGGTGAAGGGTGTGTCGCTGGATTGGGAGCGGCAAGCTTTGCAAAGAAATCCGGCCGCTGATTGATATGCGCCGGAAACCACTTAATCGATTGAAAGGCCGGCGGCTTAATTATTCAATTTTCGAAGTGCTAAGCAACCGGGGAAACTGTATTGGTCGGCGGTGTGTTCGACAGGGCTTCAATGGAGCGCAGCTTTATGTTGTTGGCTGCCTTCTCGGCTGTTTCGGAAAGTGATGATTTGCTTTTGGCTAGCTTCTCCAGAAAGGGTTCGGATTTTGTCGATCCAATTTTCCCAAGGGTGGCGATGGCCGCTGTTTGCACGGCAGTGCGGTTCGAATTGACCGTTTTTTTAAAACGCTTCAAAAACCCCTTTCTTTTATTTGCCGAAGGATCGACCATATCGAGAATTGCCGCTTCCAACAGATATCGGTTCGGACAAGCTTTCATGGCACCAATGGCCGTAATCAGCCGGGCAATTTTACTGGAGTGCCGGACGGCTTTGGCTTTATCTTCCGGGACCGCTTCTTTTATGATGGCGATCAATTTTCGAGTTGATTCTTCGGAGATGTAATTGAGCGCTCCGAGCCCTTTCATCGCGCGCCAGCGCACTTTTTCATCCGAATCAAATAACGCATCAATGACCAGCTCCTCTAAATTGCCGGGATCTAGCGAAATCAGTACTTTGAGGGCTTCATCTCTGACCCGCGGATGACCGTAGCTGACGAGCTTGTGGGCACGGCTGATGTCGGCCCCGGTTTTGGCGATTTGTTTTAGCAGCAGTAGAGCGTTTCTTTTCAGGTACCATTTAGACGCCGGATCATCCAGAATCCAGATAACCCAGCTTCGCGTCATTTCGCCCATTTTGATCAGCGCGCCCAGAGCCGACAGTCTGGCCGTACGGACCTCGCTATCGGTAAGGATCTGCAGCAAAATGTTCATGCCCAATTTACCGAGCAAAAGGACGATGTCATTAATCAACGCATGTGTTTCATCATCCCCTTTTTCATAGGCCGCATAAATTTCCTTTCGGCAGTCCTTGAAGGCAAATGCGAGCGGTGCTCCGGACGACCCGGACGCCTTGGAGTACAGCCCGCTTGCTTTATCCGCTCTGGCGACAGCCCTGGTCAGGGCCGCCAGCGCACGCCAGTTATTCTTCCTAACCAGTGCCGGCAATACGCGCCGGATTAGCTTGAGCAGAATAACCGCGTCGCTCGCGACTCTGACCTGCAGGATACGACGGATATAATTGCGGGGGTTGGCCTGCAGATCTTTGACCATGTTCGTCACACAAACGACCTCACTTTTGAGTGGATGGATTCTTTCCTTTAAAGTATACCGGAGCACATGCGGCCTGTCAATTTTCGGGGAATTTGGCCGAATTGTCCGACGTTACAATTGCGCTTTGCGGATTCGTTTTTATCTTGTTTCTAATTACACCGCCCTGAAAAATAGCTGAAACAGGATCATATTCGATGAAATGGCGCATTCGTGACGCAATGGATCTTGTTGATATTATTCAGGTGGATCAATTTGACGAAGAAGAATTTAAGCGCCTTTCACATTGTATCAGGAGATACCAATGTCCAACGATACCATACCGGAAAGAAGTGATATTGCCCGACAGGATCAGTGGGACTTGTCCCCGCTATTCCATTCCGAACAACAATGGGAAGACCTGTTCGCCGAACTTGAAGCGCAGCTGACGGGTTACGAGCCCTACAAAGGCCATTTAGCGGACTCCATCAAGATATTCGGGCAAGCCTTGGAGTTTCATATGGAATTTACCCGCAAACTGGAACGGGTGTATACCTTTGCCCACCTGAAAAGTGACGAGGACAAGGCCAATCAGCACTACCTGGGGTCCCATCAGAAAGCTCTCAATCTGTTCACCCGGGCTTCCGAGGCGGCCAGCTTTCTGACCCCCGAGATTCAGTCGATCCCGGACGATATCATCGGCCACTTCCGCAGTGATGACGCTCTGTCCGAATTTGGATTTTACCTGGAAAAAATCCTGCGCTACAAGCCCCATACTCTGGGCGAATCTGAAGAACAGATTTTAGCCATGACGAGGGAGATGGCCGGTGGTCCATCACAGGTATTCGGGCAGTTGGACAACGTTGATTTGGATTTCGGCAGTATTTCAGACGAAGACGGGAAACAAATCGAATTAAGCCACGGCAATTTCAGTACCTTTTTAATCAACCCGAACCGTGAGATCCGCAAACAGGCCTTTTACCAGTATTACGAAGCGTATCGCAATCATAAACACACCCTGGCAACCATTCTGGCAAACTCGATAAAAAAAGACCTGTTCTACACTCGTGTCAGGGGTTTTGATAATTGTCGCGTATCCGCCCTTTTTAGCGACAATGTGCCGGAGGAAGTTTATGACAATCTGATCGATACGGTGCGGAGCAATCTTACCCCCCTTTTTCGGTATCTCAATTTCAGGCAGAAGGTCCTCGGACTGGATGAGCTTCGTTTCTATGATACCTATGTGCCGATAATTGCAGATGTCAAGTTCAGGATGCCATACGAAGAAGCCGTTGAAATAGGCGTCAACGCCCTTGCTCCCCTCGGGGAGGAATATTGCAATGTACTGCGAGAGGGTTTATTGGGTGGCTGGGTGGATCGATATGAAAACCGGGGGAAACGAAGCGGCGCCTATTCATCCGGCTGCTATGATTCGCCTCCGTATATATTGCTGAATTACGAGGAAAATAATATCAACAGTCTTTATACGCTGCTGCATGAAGCCGGACACTCCATGCATTCGTATTATTCCAAGAAGAGTCAGCCGTACGTCGATCATGACTACACGATATTTGTGGCCGAGGTCGCATCGACATTTAACGAGGACCTTCTGAGCCGTTATTTGCTGGAATATTACCGCGACGATCCGCGGATGAAAGCCTATATCTTAAATCGAGAAATCGATAATATCCGGGCCACTCTGTACCGGCAGACGATGTTTGCCGAGTTCGAAAAGATCACACACCGGATTGTCGAAGACAATCAACCGCTGACCCTTGATGTCATCTGTGATGAATACCGTAAATTGCTGGAGGATTACTTCGGTGATGCCTTGGTGCTGGATGAGGATCTGTCTCTTGAATGCCTGCGAATCCCTCATTTTTACTCTGCCTTTTACGTCTATAAATACGCCACCGGCGTTTCCGCTGCTATTGCTCTGGCCGACAAAGTGGTGCGGGAGGGAGAATCGGCCCGGGATGCGTATCTAAAATTTTTGAAGCTCGGAGGAAGCAAATTTCCGCTGGATCAATTAGTGGACGCCGGGATCGATATGCGGTCACCGGAACCAGTGAAACAGGCGATCCAACACTTCGACCAACTGGTCGACCGGCTGATGGCCGTCTACCAGGAGCTTTAATGTGTTAGTAAATGACGGCTTGGCACTCAGGGCGGGGTCGGGGAAAACTGGATATGCGGTGGGCTCAATTTAAAGGTTTCAGGTTTCAGTGTTCAGGTTTCAGCGAATACCGATTGCCAACTGTTGAATTCTAAGAGGACAAAAAGGAGGTAAAAATGCAACGGTATCCATGCGCCATCATGTTGGTCCTAATCCTGGCCGCAACTGCATACGCGGATAGCGGTCTTATTACGATGAAAAGCGCGCACGATGTCGCGACAACTGCCGATCGCCTTGAAAACGTGCTGAACCAAAAGGGAATGAATGTTTTCGCCAGAATCAATCATGCACAAGGTGCACAAAAGGTTGGCAAAAAATTGCGCCCAACAGAACTGCTCATCTTCGGTAATCCCAAGGTTGGAGCACCGTTGATGCAATGCCGTCAGAGCGTTGCAATTGATCTGCCGCAAAAAGCGCTGATTTGGCAGGACGAACAGGGTAAGGTCTGGTTATCCTACAACGATCCTGCTTACCTAGTAGAACGCCACAGCATAACTGGCTGTGCCGAGGTCGTCAAGAAAATCAAAGGCGCTCTTAACAAATTTGCCAATGCCGCGACAAAGCCATAAAACGTTATCGGTAATTCGTTATTAGTTATTGGTTTAAATGGAATGAGATCTAACTCAGGAGAACAAATGCTTTTTGGATTTCTATTGTTCCCGGATCTGGAAGAGCTGGATCTGGTGGGACCCTGGGAAATGATTTCCATGTGGAGCAAATATGCCGGGGGGCCGGAGAAATGTTTGATGGTTGCCGAAACCGAAGCACCGGTTACCTGCACCAACGGAATGATTTTGACACCCCACGCATCTTTCGACGATGTTTTGCAGTTGGATTATTTGCTGATACCGGGTGGTTTCGGTACAAGCACCCATGTAAAAAATTAGCGGCTGATTGAGTTTGTCGCTAAGCAGGCACAGCACTGTCGGGCCATATTGTCGGTTTGCACCGGCTCATTTATTCTGCATGCCGCGGGTTTGCTATCCGGAAAAAAAGCGACCACACACTGGTCATCCCTCAAGAACCTGCGGGATCTGGGCGACGTCGACGTTGTCGAAGAGCGCTTTGTGGTCGACGGCAATCTTTGGGTAGCTTCCGGTGTCTCGGCCGGTATGGATCTGGCCCTCGAGTTCATTGAGCAGGAGGCAGGAGAGGATACGGCCGGCAAGGTCCAGTCATTTGCCGAATACTATCCGTCCGGAAAGGTTTACGGCAGCTTTCATCTAGATCCCAATGCACCAGGATATTTAAAAGAAAAGCGATGAGTTCTGAGGACTGAGTACTGAGGGCGAAGAAGTGAACCCAGAACCTTGAACCCGGAACCGAAAACCTCTCTCACAAAGGAGCAATTTATGAATACCGGTTTGATTCTGATTGATATTCAAAACGACTACTTTGCCGGCGGCCGGATGGAACTCGTCGGGATGGAAGAGGCCGGCGAGAAGGCCGGTGAGCTGTTGGGCATTTTTCGACAGAAGGGTTGGCCCACGTTTCATATTCAGCATATTTCCGCCCAGGAAGGCGCAACCTTTTTTCTTCCCGGCACCGAAGGCGCGCAGATCCACGAGTGCATTCAACCACAGGATAGCGAGCTCGTCATCCGTAAGCATTACCCGAATAGTTTCCGTGAAACGTCGCTTCTGCAGGAGCTCGAGCGTCATGACATCAAAAAGCTTGTCCTCTGCGGCGCCATGAGCCATATGTGCGTTGACGCCACTACCCGGGCGGCATTTGACCACTGCTTTGATTGTGCCGTGATACAGGATGCCTGTGCCACCCGCGATCTGGAATTCAATGAGAATACGATTGCAGCAAAAGACGTTCACGGCGCGTTTATGGCGGCTCTGGGTATGGCCTATGCACAGGTGGTGAGCTTGGATAAATATAGAGAATTGGCTGAATAGTTGGTTAGTTGAATGGTTAAATTAAGTAATCCGATTTTTTGTTGGGCTTCGCCGTCAACGAATAACCAACAACCACTCCGCTTCTGGCCTTTTTGGGGAGACAAGTATGAACGAATTTGACGGCGATGTCAGAGTTGCTGTTTACCGGCATTTTGTGGCTGATTGCAAGGCGCCCGGTGCTGATGAAATTGCGGCTGTATTGAATGTGGATCCGGAAGCAATACGGCAGACCTTTGCTCGACTGGCAGATGAGCACGTCCTGGTGCTCGTTTCGGATTCCCTGGAAATCCGGATGGCGATGCCGTTTTCGGCGGTTCCGACCGCATACGAGGTTATCATCGGCGAAAAATCGTGGTGGGCCAATTGAGCATGGGACGCGCTGGGGGTCCCGGCGATGTTGGCTGATCGTGCCGTTATTCAGACTCAGTGCCCGGTCTCCGGAGTTTCTGTTCAATTGGACGTTGACAGGGATGGTCCGGAATCCCGAAATGAGGGGGTCGTGCATTTTGCAGTTCCAGCCGCCAGATGGTGGGAAGATATCGGGTTTACCTGAAGTACGATCCTTTACTTCCGGTCGGAAGCTGATGTTGAGGTCTGGTGCGACACCCATAATAGGCCTTTAGGCGGGGTTCTTTCTCTCGACACTGCCTGGCAGCTGGCCAAGGCCTGGTACAGCG
>JASJCE010000150.1 GCA_030066155.1 Desulfobacterales bacterium
GGTAATTCGTCAATAATCTAAAGTTTTTATAGCGATTAAACATTTGCCACCCAGGGGCCGTGTTGAACACTGAAACCTGAACACTGAAACCTGTCTACGATCCCGTCTGAAGCAAAGCGTAAGCGGGGAAACCATTTTCTAGCGGATGGGAACAAAACTGGGATAATTTGTTAGGACATGTTGCCGGTAATATTCACCACCTCAGGTCACAAGTTAAGGGCTTCGCCCTAATTCCATCATTCCATGCAGCTGGTGCAAGCAGATAATTGAAACTAATTCCCGATCCGCCGGAGGCGGCGAATGGTTTCAGTTATCGGCCCGCCCTGGCGCGTCGACCCACCTTTGGCACGACCCACCACATCAAGAAAAAAAATGTCATCATTAGTCATTCTTCAATCGTCACTTGTCCGCCTCTGGTGGATTCGTCATTCCAGAGTCATACCGTGCAATAATTTCTAAAATAGGCTTCATCGCCGAGCACATAGGTGGCCTTTACCGCCCGGTCGTCACCGAGCATGGCCAGAACGAACAGCTTGTCTGCTATTTGGGTACAGCGCTCCAGACGCAAATCCAATATGGGAGTGGCCCGGTAATCCAGCACGACGAAATCAGCTTCCTTGCCCGGCAGGAAGTTGCCGATGCGTTCCTGCAAGTCCAGACTGCGGGCACCTCCCAGTGTGGCCAGATACAATGATTTGAGCGGCGAAAGTCGATGTTTTTGCAGCTGTTGGGTTTTATAAGCCTCGTTGATGGTTTGCAGCAGCGAGAAGCTCGTGCCGGCGCCGGTATCCGTGCCCAATCCGACATTGATCGCCTCGGCTTCGGCTTTGGCCAGGCGAAACAGGCCGCTGCCGAGAAACAGATTGGATGTCGGGCAGAAGGCAATACCTGAGCCGGTCCGATGGAGAAGTTTAAATTCCTCATCTGTTAAGTGAATGCAATGGGCGAAAATGCTGCGTTTTCCCAATAAATCGAAGTGGGCGTAGACATCGAGATAGCCGGAGCACTGGGGAAAAAGCTTTTTTACCCATTTTACTTCATCAAGGTTTTCCGCCAGGTGGGTGTGCAGGTAAAGATCCGGATGCTCGCGCAACAACTGCCCGGCCTTAGCCAGTTGGGCGTCGCTGCAGGTAGGGGCAAACCGCGGCGTTACCGCATACTGCAATCGCCCCTTGCCGTGCCAGCGCTCAATCAACTCCTTGCTCTCCCGATAACCGCGCTCCGGTGTGTCGGTCAGATATTCCGGTGCGTTGCGGTCCATGAGGACTTTTCCACAGATCATGCGCATTCGGCGGGTTCGGGCTGCAGAGAAGAATGCGTCGACCGAGGCGGTATGCACGGTGGCAACCGCCATTGCGGTGGTCGTGCCGTTGCGCAATAGCTCATCCAGGAAAATTTCGGCCACTTTGCGGGCTTTGTTGGCGTCGGCAAACTCGCGTTCAGTGGGAAAAGTATAGGTCTCCAGCCATTCCAGCAGCTGTTCGCCATAGGCAGCCACCATTTCGGTCTGGGGGTAATGGACGTGGCAGTCGACAAATCCGGGAAGGATCAAACAGTCGCGATGATGGACCACCTCTGATTCCGGCGGTAAATTCGGCAGCAGATCCCGGGACGGTCCAACCGCCTGCACCTGGCCGTTTTTGACGATCAGCACACCATCCGGAAAATACTCATAGCTGTCGGCATCGCCGACTTCGGCAGGATCGGCCAAAAAATGCAGTATTTCCGCTCGATATATTTTCAGATCATTGCCGGTCATGATTCTGTTCTCCTTTAACCGCATACCGGGGTGTTGGAGTACTGGAGCATTGGAGTGTTGGATTAAATATGGTAATAATCCGATATGTGGCGCCAAATACGGCGTCAGCAAATGTGACTTAGCCAATTTTAGCTTTGAATTCAAATTTCATAACAGACATGCTAAACACCTGTCTACAGTATTTTGAGGGGGAGGGAGAATGAGCTTTTGGACTGCAATTGTTATCATTGTCGCAATCGGAACCGTTAGCGAAATCTACCGGTCACGGTTAAAGGCCAATGCGGAAAAAGCTGAAGACGCTTTTCAAAAACTGACCCGGCGCATGGCGAGTTTGGAAGAAAGGATGGCCAACCTGGAGACGATTGTCCTGGAACAAGAAAAAAGAAGGAAATTTTCTGACTTATAATCTGATTAACCAGCAGTGAAGGTGCACTACATTTGTCAATTTCAAAAAAAGCAGTTTTTGTAAGTATTTGAAATTTTTGGTCGGGACGGCTGGATTTGAACCAGCGACCCCAGCGTCCCGAACGCTGTGCTCTACCAGACTGAGCCACGTCCCGACAAAGTCACCTCTTTAATTCAAACGACATTAAAAGTCAACCAATTTTGATGCTATAATGGTCAACTTTCGGCGCTTGCAGAAGGCATAGAGCAGGGGAGGGGGCAAACCGTCAAAGAAGAAAAGCATTTTTGGATTACGCTATGCATTATGCCCTCTGCGCCATGCCCTTTGCCCTCTGCACCTTATGCTTTGCGCCTATTTAAACGGATTGCGTATGACAATCGTCTGGTCACGGTCGGGTCCGACCGATATGATGTCGATGGGGGTTTGAATCAGGGTTTCGATACGATTCAAATAGCTTTCGACGTTTTCCGGCAGATCTTCAAATCTGCGAATGCCGGATAAATTTTCCGACCAGCCCGGCAAGGTTTCATAAATTGGTTGGCAATCTCCCAGAACTTTCAGGCTTGCCGGAAAGTCTAGCATCTGTTTTCCGTTGTAATCATATCCGGTGCAGATTTTTACGCTTTCGAGGCCATCCAGCACGTCCAACTTGGTAATGGCTAAACCGGTTAGACCGTTGAGGCGGACCGCGTTTCTCAGCAAAACGATGTCCAGCCAGCCGCAACGACGCCGTCGGCCGGTCGTCGCTCCGAACTCAGCACCTTTTTCCTGAATTCTATCGCCGATATCATCGAACAATTCGGACGGAAACGGACCCTGACCGACCCGGGTCGTATAGGCTTTTACGATACCGATGACGTCATTTATCTGTTTCGGACCGATCCCTGCACCACTGCAGGCATTGCCGGCCACGGTATTTGAGGACGTAACGAACGGATAGGTGCCATGATCGATATCCAGATGGGTGCCCTGGGCCCCTTCAAACATCACCTGCTGATTGTTTTTGATGGCCGTATCGATGACAACGGATATGTTTGTAATATGGGGTGCCAGGCGCCGGGCGTAGTCTTGATACTGGACAATTATCTGTTTGGGGTCCAGCGTTTCGGCGGAGAGATAATTCTTTAAGTAAAAGTTTTTTTCGTCCAGAATGGTGTTTACTTTTTCACTAAAGACTTCCGGATCCAATAGATCCAAAAATCGAATGCCCCGGCGGGTGGCTTTGTCCTCATAGGCAGGTCCGATGCCCCGCCCGGTAGTGCCGATTTTTTTATCACCTTTAAACTTCTCCCGGGCGTGATCGACAGACCGATGGTAAGGCATAATCAAATGGGCTTTTTCGCAAATTAAGAGCCGATGCGATCCGACGTCGATACCCCGGCTGTCTAACGCATCCATCTCTGCTAGCAATACAGCCGGATCCACTACCACTCCATTTCCGATGACGCAGGTCTTTTGTTGCAGGATACCGGATGGAATAAGATGACAGATAAATTGTTCTCCACCGACCACCATGGTATGGCCGGCATTGTTACCCCCCTGGAACCGTACGACCATATCGGCAGTTTCGGCCAGCAGATCAACAATTTTCCCCTTGCCTTCATCCCCCCATTGAGTTCCGACAATGACGATATTAGCCATGTTAATCTCCTTTAGTTCGAATCATGCCCGTTTCGCACGAAAAAATGCCTGCATCAATTCGCGGCACTTTTCTTCACGTACACCTTGAACTATTTTCACGCTATGATTTAAGCGAACATCCTCCGAGAAGTTATACAGTGACCCGGCCGCGCCCCATTTAGGGTCCTTAGCGCCATATATGACCTGCCTGACACGGGCGTGTACAATAGCTCCCATACACATCAGACACGGTTCGACGGTGACGTAGAGGGAGGTGTTCAATAATCTGTAATTGTTCGCAGACAGTGCCGCTTGACGCAGCGCCAATATCTCGGCATGGGCGGTCGGATCAACCTGTTCGATGGTACGATTGTAGGCGGACGCGACTACCTCTCCATTTTCAGCGATGATTATTGCACCTATCGGAACTTCACCAATTTGTCCAGCTTTTTTCGCTTCCTCAAGCGCGATATCCATGTAATATGAGTGGGAATTAGTCATACTGATTTTAGATTTCGGACTTCAGATAGCGGCCATGCAAATAGGCCATAAATTCATGAACAATTCCATTGACAAGTACGTTACTTTAGCTTATGTTGCTGCTTGTTTTCAATCAGTTTTTAAAATGCGCCAGTAGCTCAGCCCGGATAGAGCGCCGGACTACGAATCCGTAGGCCGCAGGTTCAAATCCTGCCTGGCGCACCACCATAATTTAGCCTTCAGAGAGATTGCTCTGAAGGCTTTTTTCTTGGTGTCAACATAGGGTCAAATAGGAGATATTAAAGCTGTTCAAATATAACTATAGCCTTCTTAATACAGCTTTTGCCGTCATTTCAGAAAAGGGCATGAAAAAGTCTCCCTGGCTTAGGCTATTTGTCATCGTATTGACTTTTTTGTGCGTGTTCTCCGAAGGTAAGATGCGGGTCATGAATCACTGGCAGACTTTCTCTTATGGCTGGGTAGTTTTGGCGACGGTATGTATGTTGCGCTATTCAGTTGCACCCGAAGATAAGACATCCTATCGACGCATTCTACTGGTAGCCATCGCGGCTATTCAAACGGCGCTGATACTTTCTGCTTTATATTGCGCTGTGCGTTGCATTACTCCCTTCATAATTCCATCAATCCATCCGGAGACTAAGGTAAACTCTACCCCCGGGGTGAAACCAAAGCCCGAGCCTGCCGCGGCGCAAGCCTTGCGAAGACGGATCCTCTGGGCCCGGATCTTTACTAGTCCAGTGTGTGTCTTGAATCAGAAAAGCCGATAACGGGAGCAAAATTCAGCTCAGGTTCGCCTAATTAGCTAAATTTTTATATTATTTTTGGCTAATTACTTGACAAATATACTTCTATAAAGTAATTTATTTATAAAGAATTCAATTTAATCCATGGTTAAGGAAATTCTAACTAGCCATCTTACAGCACCATTTGATGGCATTTCGTATCTAACCGGTAGCCGTATTACTTAAACATCAGAGGAGGATTTTAAGAATGGCAATTTTGAAAAAAGATTTGACAGCACTGCGCAAAGACTTTAAGGCACTCGAGAAGAAGATGGAAAAGCTATTGAAGGCCTTTGAAACAAGTGCTAAACCGAAGAAAACGGCGGCAGCTAAATCCGTGAAAAAAACAGCGGCGAAAAAAGCACCTGCCAAAAAAGCGCCAGCCACCAAGAAGACCGGGCAGGTAACAGCAACCGATCAGGTTTTGAAAATTATTAATCGATCGAAAAAAGGCGTTGACGTCCCGACATTAAAGAAAAAGACCGGATTCGACGATAAAAAGGTCCGCAACATTGTCTTCAGAGCCGCCAAAGAGGGCAGAATAAAAAAATCCGGCAGAGGAATTTACGTCGCGGCATAAGGCTGCTTCGACTCAGCCACAAAGATAATGCCTGGGCTCAACATCTGTTCACGGGCTGTTTGTAGGCATTAGCATGACTCTGAAACGCAGTGCATTATTATTTTGTCTTGTGTTTTTGACAAACTTATTTGCGGCTAACATGGCCTTGGCCATTGTTAGTATTGAGACGGCCGCCGAGGGGAAGATTGATTTCAATGCTCGTGACGCGACTCTCAACGAGATTTTCAGAGCCATAAAAGAAAAACTGAAGATTGAAGTAAAGGGCCTAGAAGATTTAGCCGGCAAGGAAATATCTTTTTCGTATTCAGCTGAGACGACGGAAGACTTATTAAAAAGTTTACTGCGGCATCTCGGAATTAAAAATTACGCGCTTGAATTTGCAGATGCAACTCTCAGGCGGCTGGTCGTCGTTCACGGAGCAGTCAACGCTGCTTCCACACCGGCTAAATCAACACGGGGTGTTGGCGATCAAGACGAGTTCGCCGATGTTGCCCGAATTCAAAGCATCGTCGAAGGCTCTCAAGCAGAATCAGCCGGCCTTCAAAAAGGGGATTATATCCTGGAATATGACGGGGTCCGCATCAGCAGCGCTCAGCAGCTGGTGCGAGAAGTGGAGAAAAAGATCTCAAGTTCTCAGGTTGAATTGCTTGTTGTGCGCCAGAAAATCCCGTCAAGGCTGATTCTCAACGGGGGTTTTATTGGTGTTCGGGTAACGACTCGGAAAATCCCGCGAAACGAGTATGAAGCCTATCTGGGCCGAAACTAATTCCAAATACATTGGCAAAAGCGAAGTGAGCGATAGTTATGCTGACTTCGCTTTTTTCTTATATACTTTTATACTCGCTTGTGTTTGATACGCCAAATGGATTAAGGAGTTGACATTATAACACTTTGTGGTATTAAGAGGAATCAAGTCAACTGAAACCAGAGCGAATGTAGATTATGAATGCCTATCATAAAGAACAGATCGATGCCCTGCGATTCGTCGACAGATACCTCGTCAATTTGTCGACATTCGAACGTCGCGCACTGGATGAATCTGTAGCGGAGTATTTAGACTTTCGCCATGAAGTCGATTTTTTTTTGAACCGTTATTTCTGCGAGATCTGCTCTCATACCTGCTATCGGAGCCGATTGAGCGCCTGTTGCTCGCGTGAAGGAATTATAACCTTTTTTGGCGATGTCGTCGTCAACCGACTTGTTGCAACTGACGATAAGGTCGATAAATTGCTTGCGGTGCTACGTAAATCCAATGACGGTTTCAAGTGCGTCTATTTGTCAAGTAGCGGTTGCCTGTGGAGCGTGAAACCGATTGTCTGTCAAATGTACCTTTGCGACCGCGCCAAAAATAAGGTGTTCGGCCAAGATTCCTGGCTCAAAGATGAATGGAAACTCCTGGAGCAAAGAAGAAAAGGTTTCACCTGGCCGGACCGCCCGGTGCTCTTTGATGATCTCGAATCTCGATTTCTGAAAGCCGGCTTTCAATCTCCGCTTATGTATCTCCACAGCAGTCCCGGTTTGCTGCGGGTCAAACAGAAAGCCGGTTTGTATCAGGGGAAAAGAGCAAAGCGTTAAGTGCCATCTGGCTGGCCGGCACCTCGGTCAACCCGTAGACTTTGAAGCCATCTCAAATTTAATTAAACGTCCCGATTACCTTCGCTATCATCATCGTTTTAATTCTTTTTTTATTCTATTCTTATAATCCCTGCATCCATATTTAATAAATTTTAAAATTACAATAAATTATATTTATTGTTTTAAAAAAAAAAAACATAATTTTTAATCTATTAAAAATTATTCTTGAATTAAAGAAATAAGTGTATTAAGAATAAAATTATGAGTGCAAAAAAGACCTTTTCTACCAGAATTGATGCGAACCGCCTAAAGGCATTGAAACATTTGGCGGTTGACGAAGACAAGTCCATCGGAACGCTATTGGAAGAGGCCATTGATGACTTAATTCAAAAGTACGAGCAGATGGAAGGAAAGGGTGAAGAATGACCTGACGGCTAAATTATTCCGACATTGCAGCGAACTCCAAGGAAAGAAATCGACATGCCGATTACCAGCAACACTAATTGCGTAAGGGACGACAAGGATTGTGTTCTTGCAGGCGCAAACCAACCCTCCGACGGTTTAACGGTCGAATGCATTTGCCCCAAATGCGGCACCACGCATCGCATGAAAATGCTCTGGAGTGGCCGCGGTAAGCCTAAAAAATACTGCCCGCCCTGCAAAAGCTTTGTATCAAGTATTGAATCCATTGATTTTTGCGGAATTCCGGCCGACATCCACCGGGGAATAGACAACGCAGGGTAGGGCAAATGACAATTGAATATTGAAATCAAAATAATTGGGGTGATCGCTGCGCTCTATTAATTATATTAGAGCAATGTAAAAACGATTCGCCGAAGGCGACAATAAATATTCAATTTTCAATAGTCATTATTCAATTCTTCACGCCGATGCCCGGTACTGCGGCTTGAAGGCCTTCAGCAAGGCAGCATCCATGATCGCCTCATACCCTTTCAAACCCGCGATGATCTTATCATTGGAATCAAGAAACGTGAAGTTACCCTGCATTTTGCGTCTTTCTGCAGCCGTAACCTCCAGCACGACCGTCACCCCGTCAACCGGGAACCTGTCGCAATACTGCCGGTAGCTGGCGGTAAAGCTTGGCAGAGATACGAGCCCTTTTTCTTCAAAGCACCAGACAGTTGCCATTTGGAATGCACAGTCCAGGGCCAATGGATCGGCAATCCATTGGTTCCGCAATGGTGCCGTCATCCATTCTTTAGGAGCGGGAGCCCTCGAGATATGCGCCACCATTCCTCGAGCTGAACAACTCACAATTTTTTTGAGTCCCTGCAGCTGTGGACCGTGGAAGAGTATCCTGGCGTATACTTCCTCCATATTTCGAGGGTAGGCCCGGGCCACCATGGTTTTTGAAAATTGATATTCCGGCGCGGCGTCCCGGGAATCGCCCAATATGGCTGTGGCCCTGGCGTGGGTGATATCACGGCCATCAGCCGTGGCGTCCCGCACTGCCACCTCAACTTCGTAACGCCCGTTAACTTTTCGGGCTCTGCCGGCCAGCAACTTTATGTGGGCTTTAGGCCGCTTCAAACGAATGCCCTTCATGACCCGCACGTCATCTAATCCAAGCAGGATTAGTCCTGGATTTTCGTGCAGGGCGCCGTGGACGAGCCACTCAATCATCAGGGCCAAGGGCACCACCGGTTTGCCGTCGATGACATGAGACTGCAAAATCGGATACCGCTGAATGTCAATTTCCCGTTCAAAGGCAAGTGAGAGTTGACTCTTGTGCGGAACCGAAGCCGGCTTCACCAGCTCAGGGCGAGTGGGCAGGTTCTCTTTTCTGGCGGCGGTGGTCGTCGGGAGCTCAGCACCAATGACAACCTCAATCGGACCCGTCCGCTGATCCGTCATTTCTCTGAGCATGGCTTTTGCCCCGGTATCAATTGGCATTAAAAAGATGCCCTTGCGTTCGAATTCACGTTTTAGCGGGGCCGTTACCATGCCGCCATCCCAGGGACCCCAGTTGATCGATTTCACCCGGCAATCCGGGCGTTTGATCGATTCTTGCAAAGCCACCTTGTTGAGCACTTCATTCGCCATAGCATAGTCAACCTGGCCCCTGTTACCCATCCGGGCCGCGACCGATGAGAAACAGACCAGGTATTTTAAATTGTCCTCCCGCGTGGCCCGCAGCAGGTTATCCAGGCCTTTTACCTTGGTGTCATATACCCGTCTGAATTGCTCGACCGTTTTATCCGTAATCAGTCGATCTTCCAATACACCGGCGCCGTGAATAATAGCGCTGACCGGGCCTATGTCGCTGCGAATTCTGTTGATGATCGATCGGGTGTTGTCATAGTCCCTGACGTCAGCCGAGTAGTAGGTTATCATCGAACCGGTGGCCCGCAGTTGATTCAGATTGTCGGTAATTTCGCGATTGGACGCGTATCTTCGAAACGCTTTGTCGATTTCCGGCAGGGAGACCTGTTGACCATGGAATTCGTTTTCGATAATCGCTTTTTTGATATCGGGTTCGGACCCCAGGTCAGACATCCAGGACGGTTCCGGCATCGGTTCAGGGGATCGACCCAACAACACCATCTTACAGCCGGTATGGCGGGCCAATTCGAGAGCGGCGGCAGCAGTTACGCCCCGGGCACCGCCGCTGATAACAACGACGTCTTCCGCATCGAGGTTAATTTCTCCGGCTGAGAGGGATGCATCTACCATCACCGGGCTGATGCGCGAATTCAAATCCAGGCCAATTTCAACCGTTCCCCTCGACAGGACTTCCCGTACAACTGCTGATGCAACAGCCCGGTTATCCGTCCATTCCGAAGCGATGTCGATGGCATGACAGCAGACATTTTCCCATTCAAGGGCGGCGGTCTTGGCCAAACCGGCAAGACCGGCTTGCACCGGCTTCCGTAAGTGATGACGCTTCAAACCAAAGGCGCCGTCAAGTCGGGTGACGGTTGCAAACACTGCACCGTTTTCGAGAGCTGCTGCCGTTAGATCCGGTGCCAGATGCTTTGACAGCCGAAAGGCATCTTCCAGATCCTGGTGCATTTTTTCCGATGCGGGATTTTGAACAATAATCAATCCGGCAGCCTCCGGGAGCTGCTTTCTATACTTTAGAATATCCAGGGAGATTTTGACCGTTTTGATATTTAACCTGGAGAGTTCTTCGGTAATTTCTTCGGACAGGCCGGAGGAATCTTCCGTGACAAATACTTTCTTTGAACTAGAAACGGTTACCGTGTTTCCGGAGATCGGCGGAGCGTCGGCAATGGTCACAATATTTCTGGGAAGCGCAGACATATTCGAATCATCGGTCGCTGTGGCCATGGTGATAACCGTCCCGAGATTCTCTTTAGCCGAAACAGATGTTGCCTGAGACGGATCGTCCCCGGATGATTCCGAGGTCTCGTTTTCAGTTCGCGTGTTGGTGAAGTAGTCTGCAATTTGTCCAAGTGTTTTGAGGGTTCCCATCACTTCCGGGGAGACCGCCGGCAAACCGGGCATCTCTTCTTCAAGGGTGGACAGGATTTCGACCCGTTTGATGGAATCGATACCCAGTTCGGCCTCGATGTCCATGTCCATGCCGAGCATTTCAATCGGATAACCGGTCAGCCGGCTGACAACCCCTAACATCGCCGTCGTCAGGTCCCGGCCATATGCGGTATTCGACGCCATGGAATCCGATACCGGAGCAGCAGATTTTACGGGGCTGCTTTGCTCAGATTCGACGGTTTCAGATGGTGCCGGTCCGCTGCCGCTTAGAAACTGAACAATCTGCCCGAGGGTTTTCAAGGATCCCATCACGTCCGGTGAAACAGCGGGCAAATCGGGCAGTTTTTCTTCTAGGGAGGAAAGAATTTCAACCCGTTTAATCGAATCGATGCCCAGTTCAGCCTCTATGTCCATATCCATCCCCAGCATTTCTATGGGATAACCGGTCAGTTGACTGACAACTTCCAGCATCGTGCTCTCGATAGCCGTGTCGCGGTTGCTGTTGATTTCCGGTTGCTTCAGAGAGTCCGGCGAAGCTTCGGTCGCGGTTGCTGCATCTGCTCGAACGTCATGCGTCTGTCCTTGGCCGGATTGGTTCAGATAATCCAGAGTCGGTTGAATTTCTTCAGCGGCAGATGGCTCGTATCGTGTCGGCGCAGCGCTGATCCCGGTAACATCCGGGACCGGACCTGCAGCAGTCACAGCCGTCGCGGATGGCGGAGTGCTGCCCAGCGGCGTTTCGGAATGCCGGATTGCGGGGGAAACGATCGATGACGGTCCGGCCAGGTTTTGGGTGTGTTTTATCATTTCCTGCAGGGAACGGTTGGCCTCAGCCTGGGTTTCTAAAAACTTCTGGTGAACCTCGGCCGTCTGGGATTGGAGTCGCTGCATCGCCTTCAAACCTTCGGTTACCATCCGGTAAGCATCGTGGATCGATTCAGATGTATTGTTGTTTTCTTTACTCATGGTTTCATATTTCTCAGGTTTAGGGGTCGCCAAGCCCACAATCGGTGTCAATGCGGCTATCTGTTCGCTGTTTTCTGTCCTCTGCCGTCTGTATTCTCTCCACCGTCCTCGGTCTTCTGCCGTCTGTCCTCGGTCTTCTGTCTTCTGTCCTCTGTCCTCTGTCCTCTGATTTCTGTCCTCTGTCCTCTGATTTCTGTCCTCTGTCCTATGACTTCTGTCCTCTGTCTTCTGATCGTTCGGATTGACATAGTTTGCGCCGTTCAAGAACACCTGCATGCGCGATTTTCGGGCTAAGGGCGAGGGGTTCTCCCAGTTCGTCAATTTCAGCGGATAGCCGAGGGCTGCCAGTCGGCACAGGAGATGGGCGAGATCAGATATGCCGTTGGCCTTGCCCTTTGACCCATCCATTGCGATGGCCTCGAATTGACGGTCCTGCAAATTGGCTGATATCAGACCGGTCAGAACGGCTTTGGGTCCGATTTCCACAAATGTCCGAATGCCGGCTTCATACATCTGGTCAATTTCACCGGCAAAATTTACCGGATGGACAAGTTGTTGGCTCAATAAATTGCGGGCACTTTCCGGATCGACAGGGTAAGAAACGGCGGTTGTATTGGAGAAAACGTCGATGGCGGAGGGGTCTATCAACACCTTTTGAAGTGCCTTGAAAAACGGTTGAACCGCGCCCTTCAGCTGTTGACTGTGAAACGCAGCTGAAACCGGCAGTCGCACAACACCGAAATTGCGGCTTTTGCATATCTGTTCGATTTCGCGGATATCGGCTGTGGCGCCGGATAGCACGCCCTGGGCGGGGCTGTTGCGGTTGGCCAAAACAATATTCCGTTTCGAATCGGCCAGCAGGGTTTCGATTTCGTCAAGCGGAGCCTGCACTGCCAGCATGGCGCCCTGGGGCGAATCCTGATCGCCGCCCGCTGCCGCCATAAGTTGTCCGCGTAAAGCTGCCAGATCCAGAAAAGCGTTTTCGCCAATCCAGCCGGCCGCACAGAGAGCGGTTAACTCCCCAAAACTGTGCCCGCAGACTGCATCGGGCTCGATTTCAAACTCCCGCAGGACTTTTAACATGGCGAGACTGATCGCCCCGATACCCGGCTGGGCGTTGTCGGTTCTTCGCAGTTGCGTTTCCTGGCTGAGGCGATGTTGCGGGTCATATGCGGGCGGCGGAAAAATCAGGTCACTCAGACGTTCTTTGCTTTTAGAGCGTTTATCAGCTGCCTGTAAAGCTTCCAGCGCCGCAGGAAATGTACAAACGATGTCGCGCCCCATTCCCGGATACTGGCTTCCCTGCCCCGGGAATATAAAAGCCAGTTTACCCGGTGCCTGGGGGCCTCCCAGATATATTCCGTTCCGGTTTTGTTCAACCGGCAGGGTTCCGGATTCCAGTATCTCCCGGGCGCGCTTAAGGCGGTCTTTGCATTCTCCCGGCTGCCCGCCGACGATGAGCAGGCGATGGGCGTGATCGGTTGAAAATCGTTGGCGCGATTCAGCAGCCGCAATGCCGAACTGGCGATCCGAGATACCGCTTTCTATCGCCTGTATGAATTTCGCGGCAGTTTCGGCCAGGGCATCGGGGCTGGCGGCGGAAAAGGCGATAATTTCAACACTGCCGTCCCAGGATGCTTCGTTCTTATTGGAGTTGTATTCTTCCAGCACGACATGAAAATTGCTGCCGCCGAAACCAAACGCGCTGACCCCGGCCCGACGGGGAGTGCCGTTATTGGAGAGCCAGGGGCGTGATATGGTATTCAGGTAAAAGTGGCTGTTATTGATATCCAGCGCCGGATCGGGAGATTCGGCTTTCAAGGTCGGCGGCAATACCTTATGATACAATCCCAAAGCGGCTTTAATCAGACCGGCGGCACCGGCCGAAGCTTTGGTGTGGCCGATCATCGACTTTACCGAACCTAGAGCACATTTATTCCCGTTGGCACCTAATTCTTCAAACACCTGGTTTAAAGCTTCAAATTCAACCTTGTCCCCCACCCGGGTGCCGGTCCCGTGCGCTTCAATCAATTGAACATCAGCCGGGCTGATACCGGCATTCCGATAAGCAGCCCGCAGAGCTCTGGCCTGTCCCTGGCTTCTGGGAGCGTAAATGCTCTGGGACTTTCCATCGCTTGATGATCCCAGACCTTTAATCACCGCATAAATACGGTCTCCGTCGCTCTCCGCCTTTTCGAGACGCTTCAACACCAGCATGCCGATGCCTTCACCCAGCACGGTTCCATCCGCATCCTTGGAAAACGGCCTGGCATCACCGGTCGCAGACAGCGTTCCGGTTTTGGAGAAGCACATGTGCATAAAAATGTCGTTCAGGGTATCCACCCCGCCTGTCACCACCATATCACTGCGCCCGGATTCCAATTCGAGCAATCCCAGATGAACGGCGCTCAATGAACTGGCACATGCGGCATCCACCACGCAGTT
>JASJCE010000151.1 GCA_030066155.1 Desulfobacterales bacterium
GCACCGAATAAATTCGAAAAGTTATGAGATCAAAATTTGAGGATTCTGACTTTTTACGGGATTATCAATTCTCAGGAACCAACAGCCACCCAGATAACGAAAGCAGACCATGTTGTCAATATTGATTTTGGGAGGTCGAACGGTCTAAAACCATCGGCGATAACCGGTGCTGTCGCTATCACCAGAATCTTTAGAAGATTAATGGAATAAACCAGCACACCAAAAGCAAATTGCCGGCAAGCTAAATATTGACATGTCGTGAGAGACTTCCTATCGTTGAGCTAAATCGAAATGGCTTCAATAATCAAATTGAAAAAGGAGACAGCCCATGAGCCAGCCCCAATTGCCGGAAGGCAGCGATCAAAAGCAAAAAGACTATTATCTTCAACTGCGTGATAAGGTCAACCAATGGTTTGAAAAAGATGGTGGTGATAAACCGGAGTACGCCAATTACATCCTGCTGGTGCCGGATTTTTTTTACCTGCTGGTCAAACTGACCCTGGACGACCGGATCCCGGCCATTGACAAAGCCAAATTTGCCGGTGTCATCGCCTATTTTTTCAGCCCGATCGATGTGCTGCCCGAAGCCCTGATCGGGCCGCTGGGCTACCTGGACGACCTTATTTTAACCTGTTACGTGCTCAATCTTTACATCAACCAGGAGGAAGAAGCCAACAAAGCGGTCGTCATGGAATTGTGGCCCGGCGATCAGGATGTATTGATAACGATCCAGTCGGTCCTGCAGAAAGCCGATCAATGGGCCGGCTCCGGGCTGTTGAACAAGTTGAAGGATGCGTACAATCGTTTGAGGAAGTAGCACTCACTTCCAGAAGCTTAATATTTGGTTGACCAGCTAAATGGTATGTTGCTGGCCTCGCTGCTCAGAGCGATGGTTTCAGTGTTCAGGTTTCAGTGTTCAGCGTATGTAAAGGTTTCAGGTGTCAGTGTTCAGTTTTTATCGAGCTGATATTTCGCCGGGCCTGATGCTGACAACCCATGCGAAACATTATGCCAAATACATTTAAGACCGAGGTCATTTGTGAGTGAGAGTGGATGTTATCCACGATTAGCCGCATATGTTATAACGAGTCCATCGCGGCTACGCACCGCTCCCACAATCTAAAAGTTTGTTTCTTTTTCAATCAAACTGGTCACTCTGCGGCAAGCGGTCCGCCGGCGGAACATCTGAAACCTGAAACCTATGTTTCTCCTGAAACCTGACACCTGAACACTGAACACTGAAACCTATGCCTCTCCTGACACCTGAAATCTTTTTATACGCTGAAACCTGAAACCTCTTATCGTATCGAACTTACCTAATTTCGACGCCTGAAAAGGTCACCCCCTATCGTCCGGGACCAGCACAACGGCGCCCATGTTCTGGCGGGATTCGATTCGTTGATGGGCCTCGGCTGCCTGGCTCAGGGGGAACACCTCAGTGACGGGGATGATGGTGCGGCTCTGAATTCGGCTGAACAGTTGATGGGCAAGACGCTGCAGATAGCGCCGGTCCCTGAAATATTCAAAACAAACGGGGGCCGAAACCGTTAGGGAGCGCTTCCTCAATAAATTGACATCCAGTACGATGGATCCGCTTTCGCGGTCACCGATGACGGCGCACTGCCCGCAGGGGGCCAGACATTCAAGAGCCGTATCAAGGTTGTTCGCGCCGCTGCTATGAACCCAAAGATCGACACCGCGTCCATTTGTGATGCGCATTATTTCGGCCGCAATGCTTTCATAATCTGTGGCCATAAGCGGGTAATCGCAGCCGCGGCCCCGGCTGAACCGGGCTTTCTCGGTGTTGGAAACCGTACCGATCACCGTAACGTCCATGGATTTGGCCCACTGGCTGAGCAGATGGCCCAGACCGCCGGAAACCGACTCTATCAGGATTGTTGTATTCGGAGAGGCCCTGAACACCCGGGTCAGCAGTAACGCTGCCGTTGTACCTTTCAGCAATATTGACGCGTCAATATCGGTTATGCCGTCCGGCAGCGGGATGCACGCGTCGGCATCAATACATCGGATATCGGTGTAGGAACCGGGATGACGACTCAGGTAAGCGACCCGGTCTCCCGGGAATAGTCCATTGACCTGATCCCCGACGTTAATGATTTCCCCCACGCCCTCCAATCCGGGAGTTCCCGGCAGGTCAAAACCCGCCGATAAGCCCCGGCGCTGTTTGAGGTCAAGGAAGTTGACCGCTATGGCCCTCTGACGGATGCGAACCTGATCCGCTTCCGGCCCGGGGATGGCCACATCTTTCAGGGACATGACCTCAGGACCGCCAACCGCATTCACTACTACTGTCCGGGAAGCGAGTTGCTGACCACCAATGGCAGCGGCCGTCTCGGCGGGCGCCTCCGGTGACGGGGCCTCCGGCAGTGCGGTTCGATCGGCCAGAAGCCTTCGAAGTCCGGTGAATCCGTCCTCGTATATCTTCCGTCCAACCAGATTTTCCAAATCTGCCGCACTGCTTTGCGGTGCTCGAAACTGCGCACGCCAGTCCCAGAACGTCCGGTTTCCGTCAGTCACGGGCTTGAGCCGCATCGTTGCCACATAGTCAAACAGGGGCAGGGGCGAGTCAAGTATGCAGTATGACAGGGCGTAATCCCGGTCGCTGTGACTCAGAAGCTGCTCGCGCAGTTCGGCACCATCGACCAGGCTGAAGCGCCGCACGCCGCCGACCATATCGCCGTCGAAATCATTTTCCATTTCGCTGCTGACGATGGCCGGATGCCAGGTGCCATGGCTGTTAAAATCACGCAGCACCCCCCATACCCGGTCTATCGGGGCATCAATTACAGCCGATCGTATGACGGTAATCTTCATCGTTGCCCGTAACGCTTCTTCAATGCGTCGAATCCGATCTGAAATATTCTTTCACCGACGGTATCAGCCAGTTCCGCGACTCGGTCCGGTTCGCATTCGAATTCTGCCGTCCATTCGACAAAGCAGCGATTGCCCTCGGTGACCGGAAACAGCCTCAATGTTGCCACATGATCAGTTAACGCCAGGGGACTGTCAAGGATCGCATAGGTACAGGTATAGTCAAAATCCGACAAAGACAGCAGCTTTTCCCGCACCTGGGCGCCGTCCTTGAGCTGATAGGTTCTCACGCACCCGACTTTATCAGCCGGATGGCCTTTTTCGATACGGCTCGATACGATTGACGGGTGCCAGTTAGCCAATCCGTTGAAATCCCGCAAATCCCGCCATACCCGTTCGGCCGGGGCGCCCAGGACGGTTGACCGGTATACCTTTGCCATTGGTTACGTCTCCTTGGTTTCTTTTGGGTCATCCTTTTGCAGTTCGCTCAGCAGTTTGGCCAACTTGCTCGGGTCGCCGGCATCGATGCCGATTTCCCCCAGCAGGTGATCCAGGATAGGTGCCTGGGCGCGATAGCGCAATGCGCTGCTGACAAGCCGATCGGTCAGCCCGCCCTCGCTGTCCGAAGCCCCGCCGCCTGCCGGCACCGTCAGGCCATCAAGATGGACGACTTTGATTCCTTCGATCTTTTCCATGGGTTTAACACTCTCGCGGATAATGGCGTCGAGCTTTTCCAACAGGCGCAGCCGCAGCGCCGACACGCGCGCCTCGGGGCTGGGAATGTTATTGGCTTCGGCCATCAGCCGGACACCCTCTGATTCGACCTGATTCCGGATCTGATACGCCTTGGAGCGGGTTTCTTCAGACACTTTGAAGGCATCGGCCTCTATCCGGGCAATATCCGCCCGTTCGGCGGCGACCGCCTTTTCAGTGGCGACACGGGTCTGTTGCCGCAGCTGGTCTTTCTCGACATCCAGAGCTGTCAAAATCAGCTCCACCTGCTTTTTCCGCTCCGCCTGGGCTTTCTCCCGGGTTGTAAAGATTGCTTCTTCGGCCGTGATGGCCGATGCACGCACCTCGTCGGCTCTAGCGCGCGCCGCCGTTTCGGCTTCAGAGGACTCGGCCACAGCGATTGTACGCTGGTGCTCCGCCAGCTCAATCGATTTGCGCCGCTCGATTTCCATGGCCTCGATGTCCCGCTCCTGCTCGATGCGGCCCTGTTTGAGCTGGCGTTCAGAGGCAATGCGGGCCTTTTCGATTTCCTCGTTGGCAACGATATCCGCCACCTGTGATTCGCGTTTGCGCTCGGCACGCTCCCGGGCCAGTTCGGCCTGCTGCTGGGCCCGGCGGAATTCCAATTCCTTTTCCTGGGCCAGGCGGGCGTATTCGCTCTCCCGTTCGATATCCAGACTCAACTTCTCGGTCTCCAGATTTTTGGAACGGATCTGGATTAAGGTATCCTGCTCGATATCGTTGCGGGTTTTCTTGCGCTGCTCGATCTCGTCCGTCAATCGCGTCAGACCCTCGGCATCAAATGCATTGGACGGATTGAAGTATTCCATGTCCGTCTGGTCGAGATCGATCAAACTGGCGGATTCAAGCTCAAACCCGTTTTTGGTCAGCGATTCGGCCACGGCCCTGCCTACGGACTGGACAAACTGGCTGCGCTGCTCATGCAGCACTTCCAGGGTCATGCCGGCGGCGGTTGCCCGCAGCGCGTCAAAGAATTTGCCCTGCATCATTTCTCGCAATTCATCGGGCTTGCCGGTCTTGCGTCCAAGGGTTTGAGCGGCGATGGTAACGCTTTCGGGATCTTTGCGAACCCGAATGTAAAAATCGACGGCCACATCCACCCGCATGCGGTCCTTGGAGATCAGCGCCTTTTCCTTATCACTGATGACCGACAGCCGCAGGGTATTGAGATGGACGTCGGTCACGTCATGAAAAATCGGAAAGACGAAGGCCGCGCCGTCGATGACGACTCTCTGCCCTCCCAGCCCGGTGCGAACGAAGGCGACCTCCTTGGACGATCGGCGGTAAAAAGACCGGATAAACCAGATCCCCACCGCGATTATGACTATCGCAACAACGATCGTCAGAATAATCCACCCGTATATTGTCATGGTGCACCTCCTCTAATTATTCACTCCAACTACCCCGGTTTTCAGGTGCCAGGTTTCAGCACGGATTAATTGAGGGATTTAGGAATTCAGGAATTGAGGAATTAGAAACTAGATTTAGGAATTGAGGAATTTAGGGATTTAGGAATTGAATGAATTCTATCTTTTTATTGATTTTTATCCTTTAATCCCCCAATCCCTGAATTCCTGAATCCCTCAATCGTTCACCGCCTCAATTTCGCTTAATATTCAAAAAGTCCTTGGTCTGCGCCGTAAGTGCTTTTTCAGTCGGCAGCCGCTCCATGGAGGAAGCCCCGTAAAAGCCATTGCACTCCGGGCAGCGTTTCAGAACGTATTCGGCATCATCCGGCATGGAGATCGGTCCTCCGTGGCACAGAATGATCACGTCCCGGCGTTTTTTTAGTGCGGCTTCGCTCCAGGCATTGATATAAATAACGCAGTCGTCCAGTGTTTTGGCTGTGTCCGCTCCGATGTTACCGCCGGTAGTCAACCCCAGATGACAGACAATGATGTCTGCCCCGGCTTCCGTCATCGCAATTGCATCTTCTTCGGAAAACACGTAGGGCGTGGTCAACATGTCCTTTTCGTGGGCCAGGCGGATCATGTCCACCTCCAGACCATAACCCATGCCGGTTTCTTCCAGGTTTTGCCGGAAGACGCCATCGATAAGCCCTACTGTGGGAAAATTCTGCACTCCGGCAAAACCCACCGCCTTCAGCTCGTCAAGGAAGTGATCAAAGATGCAGAATGGATCGGTGCCGTTGACTCCCGCCAGGACGGGGGTGTCGGGGGCGACCGGCAGCACCTCACGGGCCATCTCCATCACGATCTCGTTGGCATTGCCGTAGGACAACAGACCGGCAAGCGATCCCCGTCCGGCCATGCGGTAGCGTCCCGAATTGTAAATCACGATCAGGTCAATGCCGCCGGCTTCCTCGCATTTGGCCGAAAGTCCGGTACCCGCACCGCCGCCGACAATGGGCTGTTTGTTACGAATTTTTGCATTCAGTCGATCTAATATTTGCTGTCGGGTAAATCGAGCCATTGTAGTCTCCTATGTTTGTATCCCGGGTAAACCAACCGTATGAGCCAATTGCAGCGAAGCGTAAATACTGCTTTTCCGGAGAAATGATTATTGAAAATTGAATATTGAATAATTGTGGTATCGCTCTCCGAGGCGTAGGCGCTACAACCCCTACGAGCCGGAGGCTTCGCTCCGTCTATTTGGAATTAAAATAGATAGAATACCATCAATTCCTAAATTCCTGAATTCCTCAATTCCTCAATTTCGTTCCTAAATTCCTAAATTATATCCTCCTTAAAATTTCCATAAAAAGCAAAAAATTTGAATTTAAGACCCTAAACGAGTTCCAGGAATTGATCCACCAATGCCTGGGCGAAGGCCGGATCGTTAATATTCATATCGAGTTTGATCAGCCGGCGATTGGGTCCTGGCTGGAATTCTTTTTCCAGGGTATCAAATAACATCTGGTCGGCTGCCGGATCATGAAAGGCTTTGCCGGGGGCATCGATCATTGAAACGCCCTTCGTGGGCAGCAAAAATCTCACAGGACCCTCCATCTGGTTGAGCTTGCCGGCGATAAAACGCCCGATTGACTGATTCTCCAATGCCGTGGTGCGCATTAGGGTCACCTGGGGATTGTGTGGATATAGGTTGCGATCCCGGTATTTCTCGGGCACGGTGTCCAAGCCTTCGAAATTGACCATATCCAGCGCACCGCAGGATCCCACATATGGAATTCTGCTGCGGATCATGGCCCCCATGCGGTCCTCGCCGGCACTCATTACGCCGCCCATCAGAAAATCAGCCACCTCGGTCGTGGTCACATCGATGACACCTTCCAGCATGCCGGATTCGGCCAGCTTTTCCATGGATTGCCCACCCGTGCCGGTGGCATGAAATACCAGGCAGTCATAGCGCATTTGGAGAGCCTTGGCGACCGCCTGGACACAGGGGGTCGTAACACCAAACATGGTCAGTCCGATCGCCGGCAGGCGGGATGGATCGGCCTCCTGTCGAAATCCGATCATGCCGGCCAGGGCGTGGGCGGCGTTTGACAGCACATTGGCCGATATGCGGTTGATGCCAGCCACATCCGTAACCGAATACATCATGCAAATGTCGGACGGCCCCACATACTGGCGGACATTGCCGGAGGCGACCGTGGACACCATTACTTTGGGAATTCCCACCGGCAGGCTCCGCATGGCCGGGGTTGCCAGAGCGGTCCCGCCGCTGCCCCCGGCCGAAATGATGCCGCCAACATCGCGGCGGCCGGCCAGAAACCGGGTAAATGCCTCAGCCATGCCGGCCACGGCCGTGCCGCGGTCGCCGGTAAATACGGCGGTTATGCCTTCCGGATGGTGTCGGGCAACCTCGGTGGGACTGATGGCTGCCGGAGAAGGTTTGCGGGAAGTGGACAAATCCACCGTTATGGTCCGCAGTCGCTGGCGATCCAGACAGGATTTGATGTAGAGCAAGTCGCGGGTTTTCGTATCGAACGTTCCGACGATGTAAGCGGCCCGGTCGATGGTGTCGGCCACGGATACCCGCAGCGTTTCTCTGCGCGGTTCACCCGTCCGGAGGGTTGGCTTCGGGGCTTCTCGCACCCGGATCTCCGCCTGGCTGGCACTGCGCCACAGTGTAGGCGCAGAAGCTCCGACGACGGCATCGGGCAGCGCTTCATCGGTCGTTTCCTGTATAATTTCCGCCTCGGCGGATTCCTCGGGCACCCCGCCGGTCTCCGCCAGCACCGGCCGCGCGTTAACGGTGCCGGTTGTCACTCCCAACGCTTCCTGCAACAGTCGCGGGTCCGCGGCAAGAGTCGCAGCGGACAATTCATGGGCAACCCGACCGTTGACAATCACGTAGGCACGCTGGGCCAGGGATTGGGCCATTTCGATATTCTGCTCGACGAGCAAAATGGCCATGCCGCTGTCGCTTAATTGCCGGCAGACCGCCTCCACCCGCTCGATAACCTGCACGGACAGCCCTTCGGACGGCTCATCCATCATCAGGAGAATCGGATTGGAAACCAGCGCCCGGCCGATGGCCAGCATTTGCTGCTCCCCGCCGCTGAGAAGCGTGCCAGAAATTTCGGCTCTTTCAGTTAATTCGGGAAACAGATCGTAAATCGCTTCCGGGGACCACCGGGAATTTGCCCCGCCCTGACGCCAGGCAAAACGCAGATGCTCATCCACCGTCAATGAGGGAAACAGCAGGCGCCCCTGGGGAACGTATCCGATGCCCAGATTGGTGATATCGTGGGTCGGCATTTTGATCGTCTCCTGGCTGTCAAATAAAATCGTGCCGGTTCTGATCAGGGGCGGCATTCCCATAACCGATTTCAGCAGGGTCGTCTTACCCATGCCATTGCGGCCCACAACAACGACCAGTTCCCCCGGGTGTACCTGCAAATTGACGTCCTGCAGGATATGACTTTTGCCATAGTAGGCGTCCAGGTGTTCTATGTTTAACAGTGTATCAGGCATCATGGGAACCTTCTGACTGCCGGCTTAGGGTGTAGATCTGCTGCACCTCTCGACTGTTTTCGATCTCTGCGGGAGTGCCCTCGGCAATGATGGCGCCATGATGCAGCACGGAAACCTGGTCGGCGATACTGAACGCCACATCAATGTCATGTTCGATGATAACTACAGTAATGTCGGGCTTCAGGCTCAGGATCAGCTCGGTCATGAACCCGCGTTCCGCAGCGGAAAGCCCCGCCATGGGTTCGTCCAACAGCAGTAGCTTGGGCTCGTGTGCCAGAGTGATCCCCAGTTCCAGCTGGCGGTGCTCTCCATGGGACAACTCATCTACCTTCGTATCGAGCATTTCCGCCAATCCAACCCGCTCCGCAATCCTGCCGATATAGCGTCTCTGGTTGGCAAATTTGCGCCAGGACCGAAACAGGGTTGCAAATACGGAAGTTCGCCTGCGCCGGATCTGCCACGAAGCCAGAAACAGATTTTCCTGGACGGTCAATTGCGAAAACAGATTGGAAACCTGATAAGTTCGGCCCAGCTGTGATGATATCCGTTTTTGTACGGGTTCGAAGGTCAGGTCTTTTCCGAACAGCAAAATCCTGCCCTGGTCCAGCGTTATTTCACCCGTGACCAAATTGAAGAGGGTTGTCTTGCCGGCCCCGTTCGGTCCGATCAAGGCCCGGCTCTCCCCCATCATAACGGTAAGATCGACATCGGTGATCGCATCGATACCGCCAAATGATTTGGAAACGTTTTTTAACGCAAGCGCCTGCATATCAGCTTCTGCCCTGAATCTCGCTTACCAGGTCCTTAAGTGCCTTGTTCCGGCAACATGGTGATAAAGATGAATGGTTTCAGGTGTCAGTGTTCAGGTTTCAGAACAGAGAATGGTGTCAGTGTTCAGTACGCATTAATTGAGGGATTTAGGAATTGAGGAGGTGAACGATTGAGGGATTCAGGAATTCAGGGATTGAGGGATTAAAGCATAAAAATCAATAAAAAGATAGAATTCATTCAATTCCTAATCCCTAAATCCCTAAATTTAGTTTCTAAATCCCTAAATTCCTGAATTCGTGTTCCCTAAATAATTTATCCCAATCTCTGTCGTCTGTCCTCTGTCCTTCGTCATTTGTCATCTGACATCTGTCGTCCATTTTCTGTCGTCTGTTTTCTGCCGTTTCAGTCCGCAATCCGTAATCCCAAATCCCTGGCCCAGACCGATTGGAAATTAATCTTATTGCCCTGCAGGAAAGATGTAAGTTTTCACCTTAATAGCACAAACCTGCTAAGTCGCGCCAGGGCGGGCCGCAATCGAACGTCTGTCATCTAACCCCTGTCCTCTGAACGCTGAAACCTGAACACCTGAAACCTGAAACCTCTATTTTGTCAATCTACCCAGCCGTTGTTCTTGTTCAACTTTTGGACATAATCCTTGCCGAAGTATTTTTCGATCTCCTTGAAGTATGCGGCCTTTTCTCCAGGCGGATAGGTACGGGTGGTGGCGGGCGCTGCCATATACTTGTCGGCCATATCGGCATAGGGCCCGAACTGGGACACGTTGGTATAGGTCTTGACCGCTTCGTTCAACAGTTTTCCGTCTTTTTTGACCACCTTTTTGATGTAGATGTTCTGCACCGGATTGGCGAATTTATCGAAATAAAACGGACCGCGCGGCGATTCATCGGCACCCATTTTTACCTGCCGCAAGGCGGCAATGAATTTTTGAGCGTCATCCACCTGTCCGTTAATGGCTTTCATGGCCTTGAAGGCCACATGTACCGCGTCATAGCCCTGAACAGCGATTACGTCCGGGTAATGACCATATTTCTTTTTGAAGCTTTCGCGAAACTTTTTATTGGCTGCAGACGGATTGCCGTCGTAGTAGTGCAATGATGAGTAAACGCCCAGAGCGGAATCACCGAGTTCGGAGAGCATCGACACGATCGGCACGTTGGCCTGTCCCAGGATCTGGGGATAGACCTTGTCCAGTCCGAACTGTCTCCACTGTTTGAAAAATGCCACCACCTGGGCACCACCGGAATTGTTCAGCACCGCATCGTATTCCTTGGACATTCCCATCAGCTTGGCCATAATCGAGCTGAAATCAACGGCCTCCACCGGATGCCAGATCCGCTCGACCTTCTCCCCGCCGTTTTCCAGAAAGCCCCTGATGAAGCCCGCCGCCTGATCCCAGGGATAAGAGTAGTCCTGTCCGACGATGATCACCTTCTTATATCCCAGGTCCTTGGCGCAGTACTGCCCGAAGTTGAAAATTACCTGGGCGCCGGTCCAGCCCGGACGAATGACGCTGTTGGTCGCCTTGCGCATGGTGATGTCCTCGGGAGCGGAATAGCCGATCAGCATGGGGACTTGGGGATTGCGTGCCCCCCAATCCACCGCTGCCATCCCTTCGTGCCCCAGGGACGGTCCGATAATCAAATGCACTTTATCGCGGTTTTTAAGGGAATCCAGTTTGGTTCGCATGACTTCCACATCGGCCTTGGTGTCCTCACTGACAACTTTGATCGGAACGCCATTGTACTCGTTATTGTATTCCTCGAGGGCCAGCTTAATGCCGTTCAGGCAGCCCTGACCGAATATGGTTGCCCAGCCGGTGGTCGGCCCGATGGTGCCGATGCGAATCTCGTCCAGAGCCGCAGCATTGCCGGCAATGGCTGTCACCAGAAAAAAAATTGCAGTAACAACTAAAATCCAATTTTTACTTTTCATGTTACTTCTCCTTTCTAATTACTATTGAGTGTCCTCGTAAAACGGGTCGTCGGCAGTACTTCCGGCGGGCGCCCCGCGTCCCACAGCTCGCGACACAAACCAATCCCACAGGCGCCTTAAAGCACCGGCAGCACCGGTAGGCGCGAAGATGATCGTGATCAGAAACAAGATACCCATAATCAGCAAATAACGCTGGGTGATGCCGCTCAACACCAGATCCAAAATCTTAAGAATTGCAGTCCCCAGTATGGCCCCGAACAGGGTTTGGATTCCGCCCAGGATGGCGGAAAGCAGGGTTTCGACATTGGTGGTCAACGAGACGGAATGGGGGTTGATCAAACCGGTGAAATAGGCAAAGAAAACACCTCCCATGGCGGCCACAAAAGCGGCGAACACAAAGGCCGTGTAGCGCAGCAGCGAAACGGAGTACCCCAGCATGGCCATGCGGCTTTCGCTGTCCCGCACCCCGCGCAGCATCAACCCATAGGGTGAGCGCCTCAATGCCGCCAGAAAATAAATCACACCGCAAAAGAAAAAGAGCTCAAATAAATAAAATGCACCCTTTGACTTTTCGGTAGATATCCCGAATATGACCGGAGCGAATATGTCGGTAATGCCCGAATCCCCCCGGGTAACCGATGCCCATTGACTTGCCAGGGCCCAGATAAGCTGGCCGAGCACGAGGGTCAGCATCAAAAAA
This sequence comes from Desulfobacterales bacterium, assembly GCA_030066155.1. Taxonomy (GTDB): domain Bacteria; phylum Desulfobacterota; class Desulfobacteria; order Desulfobacterales; family JAFDCJ01; genus JAFDCJ01. The sequence continues at coordinate 11,911 of JASJCE010000151.1, forward strand.
TAGATGCCCTGGACGCGAATCACCAGCAGGCCGGTCAAAGCGGCAAACAGAACCGCCACTCCGATACCCACCAGTGGGGGAATGGGGAACGGGATTTGATAACGGGTTTGCAAAATAGCGATAAAATATCCTGCTATACCGAAAAACGAGGCCTGCATCAACGAAACGACGCCCAGCTCACCGGCCAGGAAACAAAGGCTCAGGGTCAGCATTCCAAAATACATGACCCGAATACACATCATGACAAAATAGTCCGATGCGATCCACGGGACGGCGATCAACAGGACGATTGATGCCAGCAAAAGGACTATTCCGGATTTGCGGGAAAATAGCATACAATCACACCTTTTTGCCAAACAGTCCATGCGGCCTGATGGAGAGGATAATGGCAACGGGTAAAAACAGAATGAACAGCGAAAACTCGGGAATATAGGCCGTCGCAAAACTGTAGATCAAACCGGTAATCAGCGCACCGACAATCGTGCCACCCAGACTCCCCATACCGCCGATTATGATAACGATCAGCGTCAGCGTCAGAATGCGCCAGTCCTCTCCCACTACCAGCATCATGAACGTTCCGCCGACAACGCCGGCGATACCGGCCAGAAAACCCGAAAGGCAGAAAACGATCGTAAACAGCCGACGGACATTGATACCAAGGGCGGATACCATCTCGAAATTGTCGACACCGGCCCGGATGGTAATCCCCAGATTGGTTTTATGGAGGAAAAGCCACAGGGCGACAATGATAACGATGGCCAGACCCAGCATAAAGATTCGGAATACAGGGTAGATCAGATCGATTACAGGGATGGTCCAGATGCCGCTCAGCACCTCGGGAATTTCAATGGTCTTAGGGTACCCGCCCCAGATGACCAGAACCAGGTCGCCGATAATGATCGCCACGGAAAGGGAGACCAGGGTCTCTATCAGATCGTTGCCGCGGGCCCAGCGCAGCAGGTACTTCTCTTCCAGCAGGGCCAGGACCGCCATTGCACAGCCGCCTGCAAGCATCGCCAGGAGCCAGCTGCCGGTAACCTTGATCACAGACACGCCGATAAAGCCGCCCGCCATGTAAAGCGCACCATGGGTCAAATTGACGACCCGCATCAGGCTGAATGACAGGGTCAGCCCGCTGGCCGTGATAAATAGGAGTGCTGCCAGGGTCAAACCGTTGAGCACTGACATGGTAACGAGGAGCGACATCGAATCCCTTTAGCGCAATCTGTTCACTGAGCAGCCCAACAGCGTGATGTAGAGACTGAATGCCGGACGCCGAATTAGGCGAAGACTTCGGCATGGACATGAGCGTCATCGAGGATGGCCATAACACGCTGTCAGGTTTTGAGTCAAGCGTAAAGGATTTTCAAAGCTGGGTTCCCAAATTTGAGGAAGCAATTGATTTATGATGCAAAACTTTCCCGCTTAGCGAAACTCAAAAAAATTTCAAGCACCAAAAACCAAATCTCAAACAATTCCCAATGACCCAAATTCGAAAACCCAAACAAATACACCCCTCTACTACTTCTCCCCGCGGCCACATCATTGGGTCTCAAAGATCTACGGTACGATGTGTCGTTCGGATATGAATGATTTGGTCATTGAATATTGGAATTTGAGATTTATTTGTGATTTGATGCTTGAGATTTGAGATTTTTTATTTATCAAGTAGTTTATCCGGCCAGGGACACAACTTAAACAACGGGCATTCCGGACATTTCGGTTTGCGGGCTGAGCAGATCTCACGACCAAAGAAAATCAGCCGCAGCGAAAATTCATTCCATTCCCGTTCGGGGATAACCTCCATCAGGTCGAATTCGATTTTTACCGGATCTGTATTGGTGGTCAGCCCCAGTCGCTGAGATATACGACCGACATGGGTGTCCACCACCATGCCCGGTATATCGAAAACGGCTCCCAACACCACGTTGGCGGTCTTGCGCCCCACCCCGGGTAGTTTCACCAATTCCTCCAGCGTCCGGGGAACCTGCCCCCCATGCCGCTCCAGCAGGACCTTGCTGCAGCTTTTAATATTTTTGGCCTTATTGTGGTAAAAGCCGGTCGATCGAATGTATTTCTCGATGGTTTTTACTCGCGCCCGGGCAAAATTTTCCGGCGTCTTCAAATGCTGGTACATGACCCGGGTCACCTTATTGACCTGGTTGTCGGTACACTGCGCCGAAAGGATCGTTGCCACAAGGAGTTGAAACGGCGTTTCGTGAAACAGAGGTGTTTTCACCACTGGATAGCGTTCTTTTAAAATTTTCAGGATTTTGGCTGCTCGGGTTTTAGGGGACATATAAATGGTCAGTTGTATGTTGTATGTTGGTTGTTGCTCAAGGCTCCGTCATGCAAACAAGTGATTGGCTGAATTCATATAAATAGCTTGTTTAACTGAGATCATGTAAATTTCAAGCACCAAAAAACAAATCTCAAACAAATCCCAATGACCTAAATTCAAAATCCAAAA
>JASJCE010000152.1 GCA_030066155.1 Desulfobacterales bacterium
GGATACAACCTGCCGGGACGAGGCCCTAATAACTGTTACCGATTCTCTTGTGGATCAGTCCTCCAGTACCGGAAAAAAAAGTAAAGGCCTCCCCGGGTATACCTATCGCCGGGCGCCGGGTGAGAATTGGCGTTCCAGGTACGATGAAGAAAAAAACGTGATTGTCATCAACAACGGACACCGGGATTTTGTATACGCCGGCAAACAGAAAACCCGCAAGCTGCGCTATATATGCCGCCTGTTTTGCAAGGAGTTGGTGCGCCACAATTTCCCGGGCCTACCGACAAACGAACTCCTGGAGAGAATGATCGAGTTATCCCTTTATACCGAAGAGCATTTAAAGTAATAAAACGTCATTTTCAGGATCAAATAAAAAATTCAACCGGGCAATGACATGAATAATCGCCGCCGCCCAGATTTCAGCCCGGACCCGCTGAATAGATAGCTTGCGCATTCGGCCGATTTTATCGCCCAGCTTAAGGGCCAGGCCGGTGTGCTCCGGATCCAGATTGGACCGGCCGAATTCCTCGGTTTTATGTTTGATCTCAGCGACACGTTCCGCCTTTTTACCGGCGTTAGGGATGGCGTCCATGTCTGATTTGGGCTTTTCCAGATGTTCCCGAACCTCCGGGATCTGCATCAGCTCATCCTGATCGGGAACCGATTCGGGCATCTCGCCACCCTGCTCCCGGATGGATTCCAGCATGGCATCCGGCGACTGGATTTCGGTGGTGATGTAGCGGGCCTGTTTGCCGAGCCGCTTCCCGATCTCCTTGCGGATTTCGATATCATGTCAGGGGCGGTAGACATGGTAATGGGCACTCATCCACGCTGCCAGCCCCGTCTTGTAATATTTCGAAAACCGCCTGTCTGAGGCCCCTCCGGGAAGATTGTTCAGCAGTTCATTTTGGCTCAAGTCTGCGATCATCCGGTAAGAAGCTGCAAATGTTGCGGGACGTCCCATTAACTTAAATATCTGGCTTTGGGGAATTGTTGCACGGCTGCCGATATGCTCATAGGGGCCGTAGTCAAATCCAAATATTTTTGGCAGTTTGCCGCCAAAAAATATATTCTGAATGTAGATTTCTCGTGTTTGTCCATAGGGGACGGCCGGTTTGCTCAAGCCGCGGCCAATAGCCTTGCGGTATATCTCGTCTCTTGAGAGATCTGCAAACCAGGCTGATTCTTCTTTTAGCAAAATTTGATCAAAATTACCGTGGAGCATAGCGAAAGTGCCGCTTTCATCGATCATGTACCTGACGACATCGGCGCCCATTCCATTTTCACCAAAAACAAGTATTAACAGTTCACGGTAAATCCGTTCAAACAACGTGGCACCCAAGGATTTACGGTCATATTTTCGATCCCAGTTTTTCAGTATATCACCGTTTTCGGAGGCAGGCAGCAGGGGTGTGATGATTTCCATGAATGCTTCGGCCTGCTTGGAATACAGATCATACTGTATTTTCTTCATGTCTTTGGCAGTAAATGAAATACCGTTGTCGAGCAGCTCCGCGATACGATCCGCCCGGTAACGCGACATGGGCAATGTCATGGGTGCAACCTGGCCCAGATGATTCAAATCCTGATTGGCTGTGACAATGAATCCCTGTTCCGGATTCAAGGCTCTCGGATACTTGGCGGGACTGATCACACCCTGCCAGTCCTGGTTTTCATCCCAGCCCAGTTTCGGCAGCAGACCGGACGTACCTTCGGCCCTGTGCGGATAGAGCCCGCTTAACTGGTAACCGATATTGCCGCTGGTATCGGCTGTGACCCAGCTGAACGGTGCAAAGGGAAGACTTGCAAAGTAATTCAGCGCTTCCGCCGCATTTTTGGCATGGGGGACTTTGACCAGATTATTGGCTGATTCAGCAGCGGTACCGGGGCCGCCTGTCCAGGCAAAGCAGAGATAATACCCGTCCTCATCGGGTTCCCCCTCAAGTAATCCGTGCTCGTTTTCATAAATTTTTATAACCACCGGTTCCTTTTTCTTCGGTCTAATGACTTGCTCGCTCACTTTAAAGGGCAGCCATTTATCTCCCCGCCGGTATTTTTGATCTCTCACTTCCTCGATGAAATAGTCAATCATATCCATGGTGCCATAGGTCGCCGCCCAGGCAAGATTGGGGCATCGGCCCAAAACAATGGAGGGAACTCCCGGCACGGTGGCGCCCATCATGTAATGATCCTGCGAAATCATGAGGGTTGAATACCAGATGGAAGGCAGCTGCATAGCCAAATGGGGGTCGCCACAAAGCATGGCTTTGCCCGAAGCGGTTTTTGCGGGACTGATAGCCCAATTATTGCTGGCCGAAAAGCCTGCCAGACGTCCCAGCCATTTGATCGCTGCTGGAATGATCGGCCTGACAATTTTGACTTGTTTGATGATTTCTATGAGATCTTCGGGGATGTCTTCTTTAATGTAAGGAAGAAGCTCTTTTAATCTCAAGGGATCCACATCGTTTCTGATGATCTGCATGATAACTTTTTCGGCATCGCCCTGGCTTTGCGCCAATCCCACGAAACCTATCATTTTAATCATCAGGATGATATCTTCAGGCGTCCACCGGTCTGGTTTGTAGCCTATCAGCCTGAACTCCAAAGGCAATTTGGAAGCTGCAACCGCATCATTTGCCCCGCGGCAGTAGGTCTGAAAAATTTGGTTGGCCTCATCTGATAATTGTTGAACTTCGTCTGCTGCATTACCGCCCAGGTTAATCCAGCGCATAAATTTGTCGAGTTCAATCAGTTCACTGTCGGCTTTCAGAAATTCGGATGCCTTGCCCTGACCGACTATCTTCGTCAGCCACATCTGCATCTGGCGATCATGGCCATGCAGGTAACCCAGCCCATAATGAAGATCAATTTGCTCGTCGGCCTCAATCCGGGGAAAGCCATCCGGCATACGTTGAATTTTGATACTTCCGGCCGTACCGTTCAGTATGACTTCTTGATCCGTGATCTTCATATTCAATCTTTCCCCGGCTCCTCGATGGTCGCGTGATCGGATTGCAACTTTATACTGGATTACTGACATTTTGTAGCCGAATATCGGCTTTTTTTCAAGCTCAGGCCTTGAAACTGTTATGGGGCCGGGCCAGGCCACTGCAAGCATTTGATGATGGGTCGGATAGTGCTAAATCGACCCCTTGAAAAGGGTCTATATCGCACTTTTTGAAGGCAAAATGGCTGATATCGATAGGAAAAAAATGAATCGAATAAAAAGGAAAAAGATTTTTTAGAAAACACAGGAAACTTCTGGATCAGGTCATTACCATTTTGGATGAAGTCGAACCGATGGGTTTAATTTCTATTTGTATTTAGAATGTGACCCTGAGCTCCTCTTATCCAACTAAGGTGTGAAGTTGTCCTTATCTATATCCAGCATGACCGAATCTCGGACTCGCTGGGGCAGGACCGCAATACAATTATTAATACTCGCATCGACATCGACATAGCTAAGGTTCTGATTCAGGAATTGGTCAAGTCCGGGTGCATTTTCCTGTATCATTTCCCGCACGATGGCGTGGGTGGCCAGGGGTGCGCCTTCATATTTGTTGAGCAGATAGGCAAAGGTCAGGGCGATGGAAACCATTGGGATGATAGCCATCGCGGGCAGGCCGCGCTCCCGGCAGAGCTTGGCCGCGTAAATCGCATCCACAACGGCATGATGGATCATGAAGCCCTGATCCCAGATGTTATCCCTCACCCCTTTGCTAATAGCGACATCCCACTGGCGGGTGCCGCCGGCACCGCCGTTCAAAAAATCGAAGAAATCAGCCTGCGCAGGCCCGGATAGTTCCTCCTGGAAGCATTCGGATTTAAGCGCGGCTGCCGAGCAGATGCCCACCAGTCCGTTGAATACCATGAGCTGGCCGATCAGCTTGACCTCGGCACCGGCTGTGACGCTTGCACTGAAATACCTGGGGTTGCCGATGGTTTGCAGCATGGGTTCCAGCCTTTCATAAATGGAATCGTCACCGCTGGCCAGGATGAGCATATTGGCGTTTTCGGCACCCAACGGCCCGCCGGTCAGGGGATAATTCCCATAGTCGATTCCCCCGGCACTCAAAAAATCGAATGCCGCCCGGGCAAATCCCGCGCTTACCGTGGATAGATGCAAAATAAAGGGGCGGCCCTTTTTATTCCGCTGCATTTGGGGCACCAGAGAGCGGAAGATATTGCAGTCGTCGCCGTTTTTACCGGCACAAATGACCACCCCGTCAAAATCGCCGTCGCCCACAAGGGTTTCATAGTCATCCACCAGGTCCGCACCATGATCCTTCCACGCCTGTCGGCAGTTATCCCGTCTATCGTCTTTGGTTCCGCGATCATGTATGCGAAGGAATTGCGCAACTCCCCTCGGTTTCAAATGCCTTGAAGATGGACTCAACATCAGCCCCATACCGCCGATACCTACGAGTTTTATCGTCATAGCCTTCATCCTTACTGAATCTTCGAGTGAAAAAATGGTATAAAAAGCCTTAGCCTTAATGCCGGCAATATTTTCCCAAATCACACATACCGAAAACCCGCGAATATTGCAAGCGGCCAGATGAAAAAGGGGTATGGGTTCACGGGTTCAGGGTTCAGGGTTACCATTGTCTTCAGGTCACCGATCTGCGTGCAATCCAACGCCTGAAAATAGGATCAACCAGGCAGTAATTGCTATTCGAATCCTCACGCAACGCTCCCTTTCGAAGCAGTTGCTTCAAAGCGGTATTAAAAGAGGTGTGGGACATTTCATATTCGGCCAGATCGACGGCTGCAACCCTTCGCAAAGGTCCTTTCTCTGCTATCAGAGATAGTACCTGCTGCTGGCGCAGTGGAAACGTTTGCCATTCGGGGATAAATATCAACTCACAGCTTTCAAGCATAGCCTCCAATCCCTGCCGGATGAGAGAGTCATCAAGATGCACGGCTTGCGCAGGCTTACCCGATGCAACCATAATGTCGTGCAGATGGCTGCAAATCCTCTGGGTGTAATCCGGATGGCCCTCAACCACCCTGATAATCTCCTCGATATTACGGACATTGATGCCGGCCGAACGGAATCGCCGGCGGATGTATGAATTCAAGCTTTTATTATCTATTGTACCAAGTTCAACAATTTTGGCAGCCTGAAAGAATGGACGCTGGCGGGCGGTGAACATATCAGACAACAGACTGGCCTGGCTACCAAGAAATGCAAAACTTAAATGTCTGGCAGATTGCACAACCGTGCGAAACTCCGCCTCCAGGGAGGCAGGCCCGGCCCTGTCAACATTGGCAATTTCCTGAAATTCATCAAGAACCAGAAGGCCTTTCCTCTTTTTTCTTTCAAGCACTCGGTCCAGTCCCGAAATTGCTTCGGAAAGACTGGTGTGAATATCTGCCGGCAAGCCCACTTCAGGTTTTATCGACACATTGCCGTCCGGTGTTGGCTCGATAGCAATGCGAGTCCTTTTGAAAACATCAGCGGCTAAAGATAAAAACTTTTTCAGATTGGTTTCCTGATTGAGCATCATCTGGGCGCACACCCGCACAGTTTCTCCCAGAATTTTGCCAATCGAATTCAGTGCAAAAAAATCAATACGCCCGCACGCCATCCCCTTCTTCTCAAGCTTTGAGTTGACCACGGCCAGAAGCGATGACTTGCCAATTCTTCGGGGGGATATGACAACTATGGATTGTCCGCCCAGCAAATTATCAGCGATGAGCTGCTGCTCCTTCTCGCGATTGCAAAAATGCTTACCGGTAACGATTTTTCCAAACAGGAAAGGATTCGGCATTGTTTGGCCTCCCGGACCAATAGTGCAGCGTAACACCTCAATCGAATGCTGCGAAGACTGCTTTCTCCGACCTCACTCCGACAATCTGGTTCATAATGCCGGAACTAAATATACGCCTGTTACGTATATTTTATTGCATATAAAAAATATTTTTTCAACGTATTTTTTGAGATGATAATCGTATCCGATTATAGCGGTTGTCACCAATTTATGCGGCTTATGAAGGGAGTCTGACACACCTGTCATTTTCGCGGCAACAACCGCTAAAGAAACCGGGAAAAATTCCGATATATATGGATGTGCGAATGGCGTAGAATCCCTGCTTTGAGGATACTGTAATGACAAAAAAGTTGGCTCATCTTTTGGAAACGGGAATTGTCGATGAAGAAGATTTGCGAAAGGCATCCGAAATTGCCGAATCCGCCGGCCAGAGTGTGGAAGCAGCTTTGATCAATTACTTTGCGGTTTCAAAAAGAGATATCGGTGAATCACTATCAATATTTTACGACTGTCAATTCATTGCATTCGATCCGGAAATGCCGATTGCGACGGAGATGTTTCACGATCTTGATAAGTCACTGCTGCTAAATGACTGCTGGGTTCCGATAAGTTGGGACCAAAAAGGAATTGTGGTTTTGGTAAGCGACCCTTTTGATCCGGACTTAAGGGCTATTATTGAAACGGTGTTTGAATCATGTCCAATTTTTTATGCAGTTGGAATTAAAGAGGACATTGAATGCTTTATCAGTTTGTCCTTCGTCCAGCTCGCAATCGATAAGGTATTTTATGACGCGGATTGCTCTGAGAGTCATTGCGATATAACAGCGGTTGTTGATGACGTTCTCATTTGTCTGTAGGCGAAAACTGAAAGCCAATATAAACCCCAACGTTGCAAAAGTCGGAGGGCTTCAGAGTCAAGGCGACTGAGGGTGAAGTCGTAGTTCTTTACTTCGAGCTCTCAGCAACGCAGAATCTGAAGTCCTCCGGCTTTCCCTCCGGGTAAACAACATGGCAATATCGACCCCATCCTTCGAATTCACCAATGGGATATCCAGAAATATGTTATTTTGCGAAGATATCGGCAATAATTGCCGGCCATTATCTACTCTTTGCCATGTTGTTTATGCAACTAAGGGGTAAAACCTGGTGGTTATGCGTTCTTCCGGCGAACTGGATTCGGTCTCCAGAACCATCAGCAACCTGCGATGGTCAGACCTGCATCTCCGGAGATTTTGTTAATTCTTCTTTCGACTCGATTTTCAAGATTAGGATTATCGCCAGGCCAATCAGTGCGCTTAAAGCCAACCAGACAAAATGGTAACTTCCGATTCTGTCAAATACCCATCCGGCGCTTGTGGGTCCGATAATCCCGCCGCAAGCCCCGAAGCCCATCATGATTCCCAGATATTTGCCGAAATTATATTTTCCGTAATACTCCCTGAGCAATGCCGCTCTCAGGGTGGTAATTCCGCCGAAACCGTTTGAAAAAAGGAACAGAAAGACATACATCATGCCGCTCAATTTAATATAACAGAGGGACAGCATTCCCAGAGCCATGATGCCAAAACAAAGGGTCATGATGATTTTCTTGGGGTAAATGTCGCCGAGCCAGCCAAAGCCGAATCGGCCGGAGATGCTTAGCAGCGGAATACCCGCCGCCATTAAACCCGAGCTCATTCTTGAAATTTCCATGCTGCTCAGATAAGGCATAATATGCGTCACCACGGCCATCAGCGCCATCAAACGGATCATTTCTGCCAGGCTCACGCAAAGGAATGACTTTTCTTTCAAAATTTCCGCATACCGGAAGGCCCTGGCGTCCTTCTGCCTTTGAGACGGTTCACCGATCACCTTGATTTCTTCTACCTGCGGCGAGTCATCTATCTCTTCAGGCTTTTCGCGCATCACAATGGCTGCAGGAATGCCAATGACCCACATACCGATTCCAAGGATGATCAAAGTCGTCCTCCAGCCGAAAACCCCAATCATCCAGACGATTACCGGAATGATCAGTCCGCTGGCCCCAAATCCGCATGCGGTCAGCCCCATGGCTTTGCCGACATTTTTCTCGAACCAGTTGGCCACGGCGGTCATGGTCACCACACTGGTGCAACCACCGGCGCCGAATGCAATCAGGACAAAAGCGCCGTAAAACATTGCCAGTGATTGCGTGAATCCCAGCAGGACGTTCCCAAATCCCAGGACCAAAACACCGCTGAACAGCAACTTTCGTGAACCAAATCGATCGACAAGAATACCGACAAACGGCGCAAGCAGCCCCATTTCCAGCCCGCGCAGGCTGGCAGCCAGGGAAATCTGGGTGTAGCTCCAACCGAACTCATCCGCCAGCGGATCGATGAAAGCGGTAAACCCGTAGAAAATGGTGCCGGCCACATAAAATGCCACGACAAAAGAGGCCAGGACAATCCACCAGCCATAATAGATAGGTTTCATGTAAGCGTTCCTAAGTTCAAGGTTTACCCGCCTCCGGTGGCGCCGAAGGCGACCAGGGTTCACCCTTCAAGGTTACTATTGTTTACAGATAGTTACAAATTTCGCCACACAGTCTTTTGTGACCCGGTCGCCACGAAATTGACTGGTGCTGGAAACACTTAAGAAATAAATTAAATTCTTTATTACATCTTGCGTAGGAAGAACTATGGCGTGGCGGTTTTCAAAAGGCGCTTTTTATGGTACCGCCGTCTACTCGCAATGCGGCACCGGTTGTGGCGGATGCCAGCGGGCTGACAAGATACGCCACCAGCGTTGCGACTTCTTTGGTAGTTGCGAAACGCTTGATGAGTGAAGTGGGGCGCACTTTTTCGAAGAATTCCGTCTCGAACTCTTCAAATGACTTACCTTCCTGTCTGGCAAGCTCTCCAACAAAATCATTTACACCCCGGGACTTTGTTGGCCCGGGCAATACACTGTTTACCGTAATTCCGGTGCCGGCAGTGGCTTCGGCCAACCCTCGGGCGACGGCAATTTGCGCGGTTTTGGTCATGCCGTAGTGAATCATTTCAGTTGGTATTTGGACCCCGCTTTCGCTGGAGATGAAAACGATGCGTCCCCAGTTGCGCTGTTTCATCCCGGGAAGATAGAGGCGGCTAAGGCGCACGCCGCTCAAAACGTTCACGTCGAAAAAACGCCGCCAGTCATCGTCGGAAATGTCTTCAAACTCCACGGGCTCGAAAATGCCCAGGTTGTTCACCAGTATCTCAACTTTCGGATACTGCTGAACCAGGCGTTCGGCAACTTCGGGATTTGCAAGATCGCCGGCAAACCCCTTTATTTCGGTCTCCGTTCCGGCCGCCAATTCGGTAATGGCTTTTTCGACAGATTCACTCGAACGACCATTAATGATAACACGAGCCCCTTCGGCAACGAGGGCTTCAGCAATCGAATATCCAATGCCGGCTGTGCTGCCGGTAACCAGGGACAGTTTATTTCTTATTTCCAGATCCATGGAAGAATCCTCCAATATGCAAATTTAGTATAGCCACCAAAAAGCGCATAAGAAAAATTTCGCACTATATGATTTCAACAGGGTTATGAGAATGAAATTGTAGAATTTTAATACTTTACGATACTAACCGTATCGGAAAAGTCAACACGGTATTGACTTCGGAAAAGGGTAAGCCGCTCGCTACCACATCAAACCGGATTGGCGCTCAATCGTCTTTTGCAGTGCCGTGTCTAATGCCGGACGGGAGCCGTAAAGCACAACCCGTTTTTTGGCCCGGGTGATCCCCGTGTAGACGATTTCCCGGGTCAGCAAACGGTGGTTCTCATCATCGGGCAGGACCAGCAGGACGTCCTCAAACTCGGATCCCTGGCTTTTGTGAACCGTGACGGCAAAAGCAAATTCCCAGGAAGGCAGCAGATTTACCGGATAGCTGAGATAGGATCCGGAGCGGTGAAAAAAGGCCCGATAAGCATCATCCGCCCCCCTGATGATCACCCCGACGTCACCATTGAAGAGTTCCTTGGAATAGTCGTTGCGGGTCACCATCACCACCGCCCCCGAAAAACCATCCCTTCGGCGCCTGGCACTCGGATCGAAGACCCGGATCAAATGATCGGCAATTACATTATTGATGACCGTGCACCCATAGGGGCCGTTGCGGAGAATGGACAGGATTCGGGCGCAATCGACCACCGAGAATATTCGATCGAGCAGTGACAGGCCTTCTGTGGATGAGGTAAGCTTTTCGGAAGGCATCTCCCCGGCCCTCGCGATTAGAGATGCATAACTCTCTTCATCCCCCGAACCCGGATTCAGATAATGAGCCTGCAACCATCGATAAAGATGCGTCTGCCAGAAACCCACCCCCTGCGCCCGGACAAAAGCCCATTGGTCTGACTCCAGCGACAGGGCTTTTTCAAAAGAAATGGCCCGGTAGGGCGGGAAGGCACCCTGGTTGGCCCGTTTGGCCAGTTCAAGCAGGTTCGTTCCCGAACGATACACTGTCTTCAATACAACGAACCGATCCGCGAATTTCGCCGCCCGCTCACCATCTGGAATCATCTCCGCAAAAACCGACCCGGCCTCCACGGAAGGCAGCTGATTTTTATCTCCCAGTAAAATTAACCGGGTCTGCTGCGGGTCGACCGCCTGGAGAAATTTGTCCATCATCACAATGTCCACCATGGACACTTCATCGACCACAACCACTGAAGCGGGCAGCGGATTGGTCCTGCAATAATGGAACTCGTTGCGCTGACTTCGGTACCCGAGGATTTTGTGCAGGGTGCTGCCTGTCAGATCCATCAGGGCCAGATCGTCAACCGAAGGTTCCTGGATGGACGCGATGTTGCTCTGAACCATTTCCGTCATTCTCTGGGCCGCGCGGCCGGTAGGTGCCCCGAGGATGATGCCCGGGGCGGGTATCTGTTCCCGCACCAGGCAACGCAGAATGTTGACCATCAATGAGGTTTTGCCGGTTCCCGGCCCGCCGGAAATGATGCAGAACCGGGATTGAAGGGCCAGCCGGATGGCTTCCAGTTGGACGGGGTCTTTTACGATGGGAGTCTTGCCGTGCCCCACCCGGATGGCGAATCGGTTACTATAGATCTCCTCGATCATCGCACTCATCCGGTCTGGAGTGAGAGCCGCAGCAAGCGGGGCTGTCAGCAACAGTTCCATTTGATCTTTAAGCCGCTGTTCGTGCCAGTGGTATTTCTGGAAATAGAGCAGTTTCTCGCCGGTCGATTCATCCAGGACCAGGGGCACGTATTCCCCGGCATTGCGGGTCACGAGAGTTTGATACCGGCCCGTCTCGAGGCCGGACAAAAAATCCGCCAGAGCGGCCCCGGCGGCTTCCCGGTCGTCGGCCGGCTGATCGGATAGGTACGGAACCCGGGCGAGATTCAGACAAAGGCTGCCTTCCTGCAGTCCGGCAAACATGGCCATTAAAACCATGACCAGGGGCACATCCCCCCGGCAGTCGCCGAGTGCGATCAGGTCTCGAATGGTCATGTAATCCAGAATTGACAGATCCATCCGGCGGATAATCGGCACAAGCGGTGCGATGGATGATCGGTCCGCGCCGTTGATTATCCCGCAGGCGGTCAATTGATCGAGAAGCTGATCATCGCTGTTGTTGATCGAAATCATATTCCTTGAAATTGATGAAAGAATGTGGAATGGATTCGAATTTTATTATTTTTTTGACAGGATTTACAGGATTATCAGGAATTTTTTCGCCTGCGGCGAGAGGCTTTCGGCCGAAGGCCGTATTATCTAAATGATCCTGTTGATCCTGTCCATTTTTTTTCTTTAAGATAAGAATCCTTTCCTCTTTTTTTCGCAAAACCCATAGATTGTTTTTGTTCAGACTGGATACTTGCGGCTGGAGGCGTCTCCCGTGCCGGACAATAGATCGCCGATCTCCGACTCGAGCCGATCCAGGGTGCCCACTTCGGCCGGCGGCACGAAATAGACGCCGTCACCGTTTCCGGGGCTCATTCCGCGCAGAAAAAAGTAAAATATGCCACCGAAACGGTCAGCCGGTTCGGCGCGGTCTCCGAGAACATGCCCCAACCAGCGCAGAAGGGCGATGGTGTAAAGTTTGTATTGCAGGTGGTAGCCTGCCCCACTCATGCACTCATCCAGCGCTGCCTGACCGTAGCCGCCGTCGAGCCGATTTGACTTCCAATCGGCAATAAAAAATTTTCCGCCATAGCGAAAGACAAGATCCACGAACCCCCGTATAAAGCCTCGGGGTCCCGCAACAACCTCGACGTCGGGAATATTCAGGGATCTTCTGCCCGCAGCGGCAAACGGGTAATAGAATTCCACCTCATGAATACGGTCCGCCGGTCCGATCTGCCCCAGGACGAACTGCGCTTCACCGACATTGACGGGTGTTGTCAGCGTGTCGACCACCAACCGGGCAACCCGGGTCGACCAGCGCCGGTCGACCCGGTGCTCATCCATGGTGCGACCGATGAGCTTGGCGGCACCCCTGTTGGCCAGCAGATCGTCCGGCACCGTCACAACCGCCTCGAAATCGATGTGTTCGAAAATATCGTGGAACATGGACCCGATCTCCGGTCCACCGGGAATTTCGTCATCCCCGTGCACGGCGCTGACGCTGTCCGTATCAACCGGCGCAAAGCCTTCATCGTCCTCCCGCTCTTTTTCCCGAACCACTGTAAATCCCGGAGCTGGACCGGAAAGCTCGGCCTCGCGTGTGCGCTTTTCCTGAAGGCTTGTAAATGATTCGAGCATGATTTTGCGGGATTGGAAGTTTTTGCTCCGGGGCAAAAGCGGCCGATACCGGTCGAGCATGGTCTCCGAGACCGCATCCGGATCCGGTACGATGTCATCCTGATAGGCGACTGCGTCCGGATCTGCCGCATCAATCCAGCCGACCGCTGCAGGGTCGGGCGTTTCGGGGAAAGCCTCGGAAATCGCGGTCGCGACAAAGCGGCACACCGGCCCGATCCAGGCATAATTGCTCGTGGCCGGGAAAAAAGGGACATACAGTTTAAACTGGGCCCGGGTCAACGCGACGTAATAGAGCCGTCTGTCTTCGTCCAACTTCTCATCCGCATGTTTTTCAACGCCATATGACTTCGACAGATCAATGACTTTGCGAATGCCCGCAGCTGGATCGGCTGCATCGAACTCATGGTAGACATGATAGTTTTCGATAAACGGCCGGGTCAGCCCGCCGGCCAGGAACACCACCGGGAACTGAAGTCCCTTGCTGACGTGCATGGTCATGATCTGGACTTTTTTCGCTTCCGTCTCGATTTGATGGATGTCGGCATCATCCTCGGCTCCGGCGGTCTGCTTGCGGTAACTGTCCAGCAGCGCCGCAAGGCCCCTGAAGTCCAGATTTTTGCGGTAGGCAACGGCTTCCAGATGCTCGAACATCTGGCGGTAATTGGTGGATTGCCGGTCCCAGTCCGAAGATTCGGATTCACGCCACAGGAGTCCCGAATCATCGATGAGCGACTGGAACAACCGTCCCCAGCTGCGCCTGCGGGCCAAATCATTCCAGTGAAACAACAAAGACTTGAGCGGGTGTGAAACCGGCAGGGTTTCGTATGCAAACAGATCTCCGGGACCCCAGGTAAAAAATGGCGTTAAAAGCGCCTTTTTGACATTCGGAATGCTGCCCGGGTCCAGCACCGCATGGCAGACCAGACTCAGGTAAAGAGCTTCATCGGAAAGAAACAGTCCCGGTTTTTTGTAAAAAGAGTATGGAATCCCGAGTGCGGTCAGATCCGGCTCCAGAAACGAGGCGTCGGGCTTTCCGCGCACGAGAATGCAAATATCACCGAAATCAAGGCGGCGCGGTTCATTTCTTCCGGACTGAATGCGGATACCGCCCCGATCGACCAGGTGGCGGATTTCCCGGGCGATAAACCGCGCCAGAACGGGTTTGGCCAGTTTGGGTGATTTCGAACCGCGAAGGTCCACTACATTCAAGGCCGGACGGCTTGAGCTATCGGCGGCTAAAAAAGCCGGCAAATCGGTTTCCGGCGGAGATCCGGAACCCTGATATCCGATTTCAAACGGGCTCGCCTCTGCATGGGGCCGAAACCAGGCCGCACGACCGAACAGCTCGTTGAAAGCCGCAACCAGCTGCGGCATGGAACGCCAGTTGGTCGCCAAAGAGTACAGGCCGGCTTTACCGGCTGCTGCCAGTTGCGCCATTTCATTGCGGGCTTCAAGGTAGGCAAAAACATCGGCGCCGCGGAAGGCGTAGATGGCCTGTTTGGGGTCCCCGATGAGGACCAGAATATTATCGTCAGATCCCGCCGACCGGTCTACAAACAGCTTCCTGAAAATCCGCCACTGAACCGGATCCGTATCCTGGAATTCGTCCACGAACGCGACTTTATACCGGGAGCGCAGGTTTCGCAGCAATGCCGATGAACGGTCGCTCTGCAGAGCGGATGAGACGTGTTCAAGCATATCATCATAACTGATCCAGCCGTTTTGCCGCTTGACCCGGGCGGCATCGGTCTGAAGCCGCCGGACGGCATCGATCGCCAGATTATAGGTCAGCCGGACCAGAACGTCCGCCAGGACTTCGAGCCCCTCCGCGATAGCCTCAAGATTCGGGCAGACCTCGATGTTGTTACCCTTTTTCAGCCATTTTTCCGGCACCAGGCATTGGATTCCCTTTCGTTTGGAGGACTCGACATCCTGAATCCGGGTGATCAAATCCACCAATTCGGTCAGATCGAA
>JASJCE010000153.1 GCA_030066155.1 Desulfobacterales bacterium
GTGGCCTGCGATACGTTGAAAACGATATCCACCGCGTCTTCTATAATGTTGATCCCCAGCGCCCCGGCAACGGCAATGGCCTCTTCAACCGCCAGCCGGCTCAACCGGCGGGTTACATCCAGATCGAGGATCTGGCCGTTTTTGATGCCACTCAGGGCCGTTATGGCATTGATGCCGATATTGATCAACAGTTTGTTCCACACGACACTGTAAACGTCTTCCACGGCCTCCGCGATTATACCGGCTTGATTCAAGAACGCCGCTACATCTTCGGCACGCCTTCGGCCCTGCCCGGCCGCAGCCCAGCTGCCAATGGTTGTGGGACCGGTGCCGGCGTGCCGGATATGGCCCGCTCCCAGCATCGTGGCGCCGTGGGAGGTCGTGCCGGCCAGTATTCGATCCGTCGGGATATTTTCGGCGATGAGGTCGGCATTGCCCATCCCGTTTTGCAGGGTCATGACCGCCCCGTCTGCACCGGCGATCCGTCCGGCGGTCGCCGCGGCAGATCGGGTCTGAGTTGACTTAACAAAAATGATCGTCAGATCAGCTGTACCGATTTGGTCCGGATCGGTAGTGGCCCTGAGTTGAACGATACGAACCTGATCTTCCTTTTCAATTTGCAATCCATCCCGATTGATGGCCGTAACATGCGCGTCCCAGATATCATATAGCCAGACTTCGTTGCCGGTCTCTGCCAGCATGGCTCCGAAAAGACTGCCCATGGCCCCGGCGCCTACTATCGCGATTTTCATGGTAACCCCCCCGTTTGGAATGTCGAATGGCGAGTGGCGAATGTCGAATTGTGGTATTCGCTCTCCGAGGCGTAGGCGCTATAATCCCTACGAGCCGGAGGCTTCGCTCATGTCGGTTAATTTTCGTGTTTAACGCGACTTTTTTGTATTTTACAAATTCTGCATCAGGCCTGCATTTTTTAAGATGTCAAAATTGTTAATCCCGCAATAAACTCCTTATTTTAATTTTGTATTCGCAATTTTTTATTTGCTTGAATAAATAGTTCTCTCTTGCACCTTCGTAACTTAGTGGCTGATATTCTATCGAAAGAATTCCTTCAATCGACATTCGTCAATCGAAATTCGACCTTTCTAGTGTTCGACATTCGTCAATCGATATTCGACATTCCTAGTGTTCGTCATTCGGCAATCGTCATTCGACCTTCCCAAGCCCTTTTCCCCCGTTCAGCCAGCAGGCCACCAGGTGATCGGGTGCTGCCTCTATGAGGGGCGGTTTGGCTTGAGAGCACTGATCGAATCTGTATGCGCATCTCGGGTGAAAGGGACAACCCCGGGGGGGATCGATGGGATTGGGAACATCCCCTTCCATGGCAAACGGATCTGATTTATGGTGGGGATCCGGAATAGGAACCGATTTCAACAGAGCCTCGGTGTACGGGTGGCGTGTCGACACACTGAAATCTCCCGAAGCGGCCAACTCTACAATCCCTCCCAGATACATCACGGCTATCCGATCACATATATACTCAACCACACTGAGATCATGGGATATAAAAACATAGGACAGGTTTAATTCTTGTTTTAAATCCTCCATCAGGTTGATGACCTGGGCTTGAATGGAGACATCCAACGCGCTGACCGGTTCGTCGGCCACGATGAGTTGCGGCCGTACACAGAGGGCGCGGGCAATGCCGATACGCTGGCGCTGGCCGCCGGAAAACTCATGGGGATACTTGTCCAGGTCGATGCTGCGCAGCCCCACTTTAGCCAAGAACTCGGCTGCCACATCCCGCCGCTCTTTTTTACTGAGTCGTCCGACAGCTCGAAGCGGTTCGGTAATAATGTTGTCGACTTTCATTCGCGGATCCAGACTGGAATAGGGGTCCTGGAAAATAATCTGTATCTGCTGGCGGACAGCGTTCATTTCGGTGCGGTTGAGGGCGAATATGTTGCGGCCCTCAAACTCAATCCGACCTTCGCTTGGTTCTATCAGTCGCAGAATTAGGCGTCCCAGGGTGGTTTTGCCGCAGCCCGATTCACCAACCAGACCAAAGCTTTCACCGCCAAAAACGGGAAACGACACATCGTCGACGGCTTTGAGCCAGGCCTTGGGCCTGGAAAGGATACCGCCACCCAGGGGAAATTGTTTGGCCAGCTCGATGACGTTGAGTAGCGGCGTTTCAGATATCATTTGTTCTCCGTTCCGGGTAATCGTGCAGCCAGCAGCGAGCCCGGTGTCCGGTGCCGATGGTCACAAGCTGCGGCTGGGATTTTCGGCAGGTCTCAAAGGCGTGCGGACATCGATCGGCAAATTTGCAACCCGTTATAATTTGGGTCAGTACCGGAACAATTCCGGGAATTTCATTCAATCGTTTCTTGGGTCCGATTTGCTGTGTGCCGATGCGGGGCATTGATTTCAGCAGTCCCCGGGTATAGGGATGAAAAGGGCGGTCAAAGATATCAGCAACACTTGCTTTTTCTACAATCTGCCCGGCGTACATCACGACTACCCTGGCCGCCATCTGGGCGACGACTCCCAGATCGTGAGTAATCAATAACAATGCCATATCCAGCTCCTGTTTGAGCCGGATCATCAGGGACAGGATCTGAGCCTGAATCGTCACATCCAGAGCGGTCGTGGGCTCATCGGCAATCAGCAATTTCGGACCACAAACCATTGCCATGGCAATCATGACACGTTGCCGCATGCCGCCTGACAGCTCGTGCGGATAGCTGTCAAGCCGTTTTTCTGCTGCCGGAATCTTGACGTGATCCAGCCATCTGGCAGCTTCTTTCAGTGCATCATTTTTGCCCAACCTCCGATGCAGCATCAACGGTTCGGCCACCTGCCGGCCAATTGGCAGCACGGGATTAAGCGATGTCATCGGCTCCTGAAATATCATCGAAATCTGGTTGCCGCGAATTTTTCGCAGGCCTTCGGCATCAAGATCCAGTAAATTCTGGCCGGCGAACTTTATTTCGCCGGACTCAATCCGGCCGGGGGGTGCCGAAACCAGACCCAGGATACTTAGAGATGTGACACTTTTACCGCAGCCCGACTCTCCCACCAGACCGACAGTTTCCCCTGCATCCAGATGGAACCCGACGCCATCCACGGCGCGGGCGACACCCTCGGGCGTGTGAAAATGCACGGATAGGTCTTCTATTTCGAGGAGTCTGGTTTTCATATTTAGTTGAATAGTTGACTGGTTGAGTAGTTGATTAAGTTAAAAGGATGATATCTATTTTATCGGTGACCGAAATTATCGCATAGGATCGGCAGCCGGAAACCAGCATTCTTCTCGATATAATTAATCCGTAAACTCAAACAACCTGATTAACTCAATCAACCCTTGAACCACTTTTTGGCCATAGGTAGTGCAGGGCGGTCAGGGCATAAATCTTGGCGGTTTCGATGAGTTGGTCCAGGTCCACCCACTCATCAACCTGGTGCGGCACCTGGCGGTCCCCGGCGCCCATTGTGACGATGGGGATATTTTTCAACGCCCATAAAAATGTGCCGTCGGTTGCGCCGGGCACACCGGCATAGGTCGGAGCTTGCTTGGTCTGCTGCCGACTGGCCCAGTCAGCGGCCGCTACAATCGGATCGTCACGATCCGTCAGGGTACAGGGACGATCGGTCAACATTTCGACGTTGATGCGCAAATCACGGCTGCGTTCGAGTTTCAGCCGCTGGTCATACTCCAGGTAGTCATTGCGGATCTGACGTTCAACGTCAGCTGCAGCTGCTTCCAGGTCATTGACAATATCCGGGTGGCGCTGACCGGGGACGGTCCGAATGTCCACCAGAATTTGCGCATCTCCGGGCATTACATTCAGCTGGGGGGTGCCGGCTGCCGGAGCCTGGATGACGGTTGGCGTGAAACTGGGCCAGCCCAGATGGTCATCTTGGCCGGGGTCATCAACTGCCTTTAGCTCAAGTTCGTGAAGCCTCTTGATTAGACCGGCGACAGCCGGGGCCGTATTCAGGCCGGCCAGTGGCATGGCACCGTGGCTCATGCGGCCGCTTATGCGATACCGGGCCCGCAGGGCACCCTTCTGGGTTGTGCAGATCAACCCATCCTGCGGTTCACAGATGACGGCAGCGGTAACCGTATCCGCATGACCTCTTTCGATAAAATCTCTAACCCCCAGCATCTGGTCTTCTTCATCGCACAGCACGCCGCCGATGATGGTTCCCGACAGGCTGACGCCGGACCGTTTCAAGGCCGCCATGGCTGTCAGCATGGCGGCAAGATTTCCTTTCGTATCATTGGTTCCGCGACCGAACATGCGCCGGCCGACAATTTCGGCACCAAAGGGATCATAATCCCAGACCGACTCATCTCCGGGAGTGACCACATCGGTGTGTCCTTCAAACATCAATGTGAGGCCACCGGTATCGGCAGCCCAGGTGACGATGACATTTGGGCGGCATGGCGCCACAGTATCCATCTGTACCTCAAATCCTTGTTTCTGAGCCCAGTTGAATACATATTCAGCGGCCGGCTGCTCGCTCGTTCCGGCAACCGGATCCCAGACGGAGTTGATCTTGACCAGATCCGCAGTGAGCTCAATCAGCTCATCCGGATTGATAAATTGTAATACTCTATCGATGCTATGTTGCGTCGGTGCCATTTATCCTCGCTTCGGAATGTCGAATGTCGATTGTCGAATGTTGAAATATTGAATTCTATCTATTTTCAAAGCCTGTTTTCCTTAACTACTCGTACGACTTATTCAATATTTAACGCCATGCGCCATGCACTCTGCCCTATGCTGTCATAGCTCTATGCCCTATGCCGTCAATGCTCTCTGCCCTTTACACTATGTCATTCCTAACCCCGCAACTCGCAACACGAATCCCGCGCCGCGTCATCTAACCCTGACCATTTTGGGGTCCAGTGTATCCCGCAAGCCGTCTCCCAGCAAATTAAAACCCAGAACGGCCCAGGCAATGGCCAAACCGGGGAAAACCGCCATCCAGGGCGATAGAGACATGAAGGTCTGGGCCTCGTTCAACATGCGCCCCCAGGAAGCGTGGGGGGGCTGGGTTCCCAGACCCAGGTAGCTGAGGCCGGCTTCTGCCAGAATCGCCACCGCAAACTGAATCGTTCCCTGAATCAGGAGCGGCGAGAGGATATTCGGCAGTACGTGATGCCAGACGATCGCCAACTCACCGGAGCCGCAGGCTCTGGCAGCCGCGATGTACTCCCGTTCCCAGACAGACATGGAAACCGCCCGTGTCAAGCGGGCAAAGACCGGTATATAGAAAATGCCGATGGCCAGCATGGCGTTGATCATGGATGGTCCGAGGATGGAAGTGATCAGAATGGCGGTCAGGACCGCCGGGAATCCGAACAGGAAATCGGAAAATCGCATTATGGACTCATCCACCAGCTTTCCATAATAGGCCGATATCAGTCCCAGCAGTACGCCGAGCGTCAGGCCGATTGCGACGGTCACCAGGCCGACGATGATGGAATTCACGGCCCCCACCATTACCCTGGAAAGGGTGTCGCGGCCGTATTGGTCGGTACCCAATGGATGCTGCCAGGACGGACCCTGCAGGCGATCCCTGGCATTCATTTTGTTGCCGTCGTATGGTGTCCAGATCAGGCTGATCGCAGCTACCCAGATGACCACGGCTGACAGGATAAAGCCGACAGTAAAATTTTTATTGCTGAAGAATCTCTTCATACTGACACCCGAACACTGAAACCTTATTCTACTCCAGCTGTATCCGCGGATCGATATATGCATAAGCCAGATCGACTAGAAAATTTACAACGACAACTGCCGCTGCCATGAATAATACGACGTCCCGTACCACCGGTAGATCGCGGTTGCCGATGGCCTGAAAAACGAGACGACCCAGCCCCGGCAGGTAATAAACGTTTTCAATAATGATGGCACCCGCCAGCAATTGACCCAACTGCAGCCCCAGAATCGTGAGGACCGGAATGAGCGCGTTACGCAGGGCATGGACATAGACGACGGTTCTTTCCCGAAGTCCTTTGGCCCGGGCGGTGCGGACATAATCCTCCCGCAAGACTTCCAGCATGGACGATCGAGTTAGACGCGTGAGGATTGAAGCTCGAATCAACCCCAGGGCAAAGGCCGGCAGGAGCAATGCCTTAAACGATCCCCAGAAATCGGCCGACCACCCGGGGAATCCACCGGCTGAAAACCATCCCAATTCAACGGCCATGAGCAATATCAAGAGGATGCCCAACCAGAATTCCGGCGTGGCCAGACCCAGCTGGGTCAGAAACATGACGGTCACATCTCCCGACCGGTTTTGGTGGCGGGCGGCATATATTCCCAGGGGCAGGGAAATGAACACCGCAAAGAGCATGGCCAGCAACGCCATCGGGCCGGTAACCGCCAGGCGACTGACGATCAATTCGGACACCGGTATGTCATAGTTGATCGACCGGTTGCCCCGGCCGGATAACAAGTTACCGATCCAGTCCGTGTACTGATTGAAGAAGGATTTATCCAGCCCCAGTTCAGCTCTCAAGTTGGCCAGTGTCTCAGGCGTGGCATTGATGCCAAGCATGATCTGGGCCGGGTCGCCCGGGATGACAAAGAGGACCGAAAATACAGCAATCGAAACCAGCAGCAGCAGCAACAAAAGGGTAATCAGCTTTTTAATCAGATATCGAGCCATTTTCCGGTTATATTACCACGGAATTTCTCGGATGCTCACGGAGTTAAAAAAGTTTTTACAGGCAATATCATGAAAATATTTGTATCCGTGATTATCCGTGCCCTTCCGTGGTGAATAATTTATTTCTTCAACCACACCTTGGTGCAGTCCAGGGCGATAGCCGGATAATTTCGCCACCAGTCCATAACTTTGGCTTTCATGGCCGGCATGCTCGGGAAGACAAACAGGAAGCCGTTGACGGCATCTTCCGCAATGATCTCCTGGCAGCGGCCAAACCATTTGGCTTTCTCCGCTTCATTCGGAGCTTTGAGGGCCTTGTCGAGGGCATCGCGGAATTCCTGGGAATCGTACTGGAAGTAGTAGTTGGGATTTGCGTAAATGCCGATATCCCATGGCTCCACATGACCGATCATGGTCAACTGATATTCCTTGTTCTTGAATATCCGGTCAATCCATACGCCCCAGTCGACAATTTCAATTTTAAGTTTGATGCCAACCTGGGTTAACATGTCGGCAATGACTTCGCCGGCCCGTTTGGAATAGGCGTAAGGCGCCGGCAGTTTGATGGTGGCCTCAAATCCATTGGGATAACCGGCCTCGGCCAGAAGCGCTTTGGCCTTCTCCGGATTGTAGCCGAATCGCCGGGTCAGATCCTTGTAATACGGCGTGGTCGGCGGCCAGTGAGAGCCGATCGGGGCACCGTAACCGAACATGGCCAGGTCGATTACCGCCTGACGATCGATGGCATACGCCACAGCCTGACGCACCTTCTTGTTGTCGAAGGGCGCGGCCTTATTGTTGGTGGACATAATGACTTCACCCGTGGTGGAGCCCGAGATGACCTTAAAGCGATTGTCTTTTTCGAGGTCCTTAACCAACTCGGGAGCGAGTATATTACCGATGACATCAATGTCTCCGGCTTTTAAGGCGGCAATCTGGGCACTCGGATCACCGATAAATTTTATGGTAACCTTGTCCAGATAGGGGAGCCCGGGATTCCAGTATCCGCTGAATCGTTCCATCTCAACCCGGTCTCCGCGGACCCACTTGACGAACTTGAAGGGACCGGTTCCAACGGGTTGGGAGTTGGCCTTTTCATAGCCTTTCATGGGAAGCATGACGCCGTCGCCTTCAGCCAGATGGGCGATGAACAGCGCATCCACTTCTTTGAGGTAGGTAATCAGTGTATGGTCGTCGGGTGTTTCGATTTTTCCGATAACTCTGAAATATTCGGGATGAATATTCTTGGTATCTGCGGCCATTGCACGCTCAAGGTTCCACCTGGCGACCCGGGCATTGAACGGTTCGCCGTTGTGAAATTTGACCCCTTGGCGCAAATGAAACGTATAAATTTTTCCCCCGGGAGATACATCCCATTTTTCCGCCAGGCCCGGTATGAATTGGCCCATGTCATTTACTTTTACCAGGCCCTCATAGATATTGGAATATACGACACGGTCAATTGCAGCGGCCGTACCCGCTGTCGGATCAAGCCCCGTGGGCGGTTCTGCGGCCTGACAGACCACCAGCCGACCGCCAGGCTGCGGCGTATCGGCCAGCACTTCTTGCGAGGCAGCAATGAACATCAATGCCAACAAAACAAATAAAGTTTTTTTCATCCTTCTTCCTCCTTTTTAATTCATTTCAAAGCGCGCGCAACAAAATATTAATTTATCCGCGGCATCCGACTCAACGCACTTGCTGTTGGGGTGGATTTACCGGTATTACCCCGTGCGTGCAGTGTTAAGGGGCGGATAAATTATTAGAGATCTTCAAGATCGCAAAAAGCAGTCATGCCGGCGATCGAATGCGCATGGATAACGGCGTGGATAATGGCTCTGGACATGCAGTCGGCTGCAGCATGTCCCAGTTCATTGAGGGCCTGGGCCTTGGCGGCGATAAAAAATCCGGGGGTTTCAGGCAATTCCCGGTTTCCGGTGGCCATACAGAAAATCGTATCGCCGTCAAACATGGTATGGGATGGCCGAATGGCTCTGGCCATGCCATCGTGGGCCATTTGAGCGACTTTCTGGGCCTGGGGTTTGGTCAGAACGGCATCCGTTGCCACCACGCCAATTGTCGTGTTGCGAATAGCACCGGGCGCCGGTTTGGGTGGCAGGGCCACCGCCCGATTTCCCATAGAACCAAATTCGCCGTTCAACTCCCGGCTGATTTCCCAGGGGCGTCCGTTGGCGGGATTGATGACTGAGCCGTCCGGATTGACGGCAACCAGGGCTGCAACCGTAATTTCGGAGTCCAGGACGAAACTTGCAGTTCCCAGGCCGCCCTTTATACTGCCGGCCAACGCACCGGTACCGGCTCCGGCGCAACCCATTTCGATTGGCAGATCACCGGCGCCCTCGCAGGCCAAGCGCCCCCAATCTGCGTTGATAGGTGGAATAAATTGTTCGCCGCGACCTAAATCGTAAAGTACGGCAGCAGGTACGATCGGGGCAACATAGCCCTGGTCGAGCGGAAACCCATATCCTTCTTCAGCCAGCCAGCGGGTAACGCCATCACAGGCCGAGAGTCCAAATACAGAGCCGCCGGTTAGAACCACAGCCTGAACCTGGTCGACCAGGTTGTGGGGGGTCAGAACATCGGTTTCTCTTGTGCCCGGAGCAGAGCCTCTGACATCGACACCGGCCACCGCGCCCTGTGGGCAAACGACCACGGTTACGCCGCTGACCGCCTGCTTATCCGTGTAATTGCCTACCAGAATGCCCTTGATATCTGTCAGCCCATTTTTTTTCCCAGGTTTGGTCAACTACTGCTCCCAGTCGTCATGTAGGTGTTAAAATTATTTCCTATAGGCAAAACCTCCTGAGGTGTCAAGTTCAAAAAGAAAATATAAATATTGACTTTGATTAAATTTCTAAGTTATGAATGCCAATTTATGCATGCTGGCTTATGAGTCATCGCGACGAATACGCGTTTTTAAATATTGCACGGCCTCATTGTAGCACTCATCAGCGTAATGGTGATTTGACAACAACATGACTATTTCATCATGCGACTGGAATTCAGTCACTGCGGTATTGATATGATACAGTTGATTCGAGGTTTTAAAGACATTCTTCCCGGCGAGGTCGAGCTCTGGCAGAAAATCGAACGGGTTGCGCGGGAGCTTTTCGAAGATTTCGGATACAGAGAAATCCGCATTCCGATTATGGAACGTACCGAGCTGTTCAAACGCAGCATTGGTGAAGACACGGACATCGTTGAAAAGGAGATGTACACATTTCCGGATCGAAAGGGCGATCTGGTAACGTTGAGGCCCGAGGCGACCGCCTCCATCTGTCGCGCTTTTATTCAGCACAAATTGTACAGCCAGGATCCGGTTCAAAAATATTACATGATCGGTCCGATGTTTCGGCGCGAAAGGCCGCAAAAGGGCCGGTATCGGCAATTTTATCAAATCGATGCCGAGATCTTCGGGGTTCAGTCCGGACTGGCCGATGTTCAACTGATATTCTTACTGGTAACGCTCTGCAAACGACTCAATCTGGCCGATGTCAGGGCCCACATCAATTCCCTTGGATGTCCCCGGTGCCGACCGGCATTCAAGAAGGCATTGACCGACTACCTGGTTTCCATCGAGGGCGACCTTTGCCCGGATTGTATTCGGCGTCGTAACCGCAATCCGTTGCGAGTGCTGGATTGTAAAGTTCCCAAATGTCGCGAAGCACTGATCGGGGCACCGTCCCTGCAGGATCATCTGTGCGAGGGTTGCCGCATTGATTTTGATCTGGTGATGGATTCGCTTAACCGCCTGGGGGTGTCCTTTGTCATTGATAAGCAGCTGGTGCGAGGGCTTGATTATTACACCCGCACCGCTTTTGAAATCCAAACCACCTCGCTCGGGGCTCAAAGTGCGGTGGCCGGCGGCGGCCGATACGATAACCTGGTGAAAGAGTTGGGCGGACCCGACATACCGGCGACCGGATTTGCCATCGGTTTTGACCGACTTGCCGAGCTGGTGGCGTTAAATTCCCGGGAATTGATACAAGTTCCCGACGTCTTTGTGGCGGCCCTTGGTGCCGATAGTCAGAAGTCGGCATTTGAGTGGGTTTGTGAATTGGGAACGGGCGGCATCCGGGTGGAGATGGACTACGGCAATAAAAGTCTGAAAAGCCAGATGAAACGCGCCGATCGACTGGGGGCGCGATATGTGCTGATTGTCGGTGATGATGAGCTGAAATCAGGATCGGCCGCCCTGCGCAACATGGCCACCAAGGAGCAGGTTTCAGTGAGTTTAGACAACCTCGTGGACAATATTAGGTCTCAGCTAGAAACAACCAATTCTTGATTTTAGGGTCCTCGAGCTATTGGAAAGCTGTCCGCTTTCCGTTCACGAACATCCACTTCGCTCCATTTGTGGATTGGAGTAGAAAACTCCACGACCACTATTTGGTTGTTGCTAGGAAACCAAAAAAACACGATATCTTGGACGGATTCGTGAAAAGTTCATATGCAAGGCGAGCAAGTCTTGAGGAGTGAGTCGTACGAGCGGCGCCTCCGGCTAAAAAACAGCCGGTCTGATCGGAAAAGAAACTCTAGATTTTGAAAGAAAAAGAGGAATGGATTCTTATCTTAAAGAAAAAAATTGGACCGGATCAACAGGATAATTAGGATAATGCGGCCTTCGGCCGAAAGGCCCCTCGCCGCAGGCGAAAAAAATCCTGATAATCCTGTAGATCCTGTCTAAATGTACATAATAAAAATCGAATCCATTCCACAATCCTTTCATCTATTTGAAGTCTCATATACGTCGGAATAACGAAGGACGCAGCGCAACACAGCAGATGGGCTTTTCACGAATCCGTCCGGAAGGAGATATAGATTGCCAGACTTACTAGGAGACATGCGAAGAACTCACAGTTGCTGTGAACTGGGTACTGAAGATATCGGCAAAGAGGTCATATTGATGGGCTGGGTATTGCGCCGGCGGGATCATGGCGGGGTCATTTTCGTCGATTTACGGGATCGCGAAGGCATTACCCAGGTCGTATTCAATCCACAGGTCGATGAGGCCGTACATGCCAAAGCCCACGCCATTCGCAATGAATTCGTCTTAGCGGTTCGGGGCAAAGTTGATCCGCGGCCGGAAGGGATGGTCAATCCCAACTTGAAAACCGGTGCAATCGAGGTGCTTGTTACGGAGTTAAAAATATTGAACCCGGCCAAAACACCCGCTTTTCTGATTGAAGACGAGATCGATGTATCGGAAACCATCCGCTTGAAGTTCCGCCACCTGGATTTGCGCCGCCCCCAAATGCAGCAAAACCTTATTCTCAGGCACCAATCTACGGCATCTGTTCGCAATTTTTTGAACAGCCAGGGATTTCTTGATTTAGAGACGCCCGTCCTGACGAAAAGCACACCGGAAGGCGCAAGGGACTACCTGGTGCCGAGCCGGGTCAATCCCGGTCAGTTTTACGCCTTGCCCCAGTCGCCCCAGATATTCAAGCAGTTATTTATGATATCCGGTTTTGACCGGTATTATCAGATTGTGCGCTGTTTCCGGGATGAGGATCTCAGGGCCGACCGGCAGCCGGAATTTACCCAGATCGATATCGAGATGTCCTTTGTCGGCGAAGATGACGTCATGGATTTAACGGAAGGGATGATGACCGCCCTGTTCAAAGACGTGCAGGGGATCGATATAAATCCACCCTTCTCAAGATTGACCTATGCCGAGGCGGTGGGACGATATGGACTGGACAAGCCGGACACCCGGTTTGAACTCGAACTTGCGGATGTTTCGGATATCGTCGGCGGGTCCAGCTTCAAGGTATTTGCCAATGCTGTCGAAAAAGGCGGTGTCGTCAAGGCACTGAATGCCAAAGGCTGCGTCAAGTTCTCCCGCAAGGAAATCGATGATTTGACCGACTATGTGACCGTTTATCGGGCCAAGGGCATGGCCTGGATTAAGGTCAAGGAGAACGAATGGCAGAGCCCGATTGCCAAATTTTTTACCGACGCTGAAAAACAGGCCCTGGCCGAACGAATTGAAATGGAGCCCGGAGATCTGGTTTTTTTCGTAGCGGACCAGGCCAAGGTGGTCAACGAGTCCCTGGGAAACCTGCGCAATCACCTCGGGCGAAAGCTGGATCTCATCGATGATGATAAGTTCGACTTTTTATGGGTCACCCGGTTTCCTATGTTTGAATACGACGAGGCCGAAAAACGATACCAGGCGCTGCATCATCCGTTTACCTCGCCGCTTGAAGCAGATTTAGTGCGGCTCGAAGATGATCAATTGGCGGTAAAATCCCGGGCTTACGATCTGGTATTGAATGGGTTTGAAATCGGCGGCGGCAGCATCCGTATTCATCAGCGGGAAGTCCAGGAAAAAGTCTTTAAGGCGTTGGGAATGGATCGAGAGTCCTATGAACGCAAGTTTGGCTTTCTGCTGGATGCGCTGGACGCCGGTGCACCGCCTCACGGCGGCATCGCCATCGGCTTTGACCGGCTGGTGATGTTGCTGTGCGGTGAATCATCCATCCGGGATGTCATCGCATTCCCCAAAACCCAGAAGGCCGCCTGTCTTCTGACCGGCGCCCCTTCCAAGACCAGCAGGGAACAGCTGGAAGAGCTGCACCTGAGGTTGCGCCCCGGAATTGAAAGCTGATTAATCCAATCCCGGTGCCAAATAAAGGAGACTCGATCCTTTTGGATTGAGTCTTTATGCTTTAGGCGACTGCCGCATGCCCTTTTTTTCTGCTTGATTTCCTGAATTTTGTACAATATATTTGTACAATTAAAAATTAGGAGTCAGTTAAATGGAATCAATCGGCGTCAGTAAGCTAAGGGAAAATATGGTGCAGTTTTTAAATAAAGTCCGACGGGGAGAAAGTATCACCATAACCTCGAGGGGCACTGAAATCGCGATGCTCATTCCGATAAAAAAGAAAAAAGAATCAGCAAGAGATGCACTAAAACAGCTCAGAAAAACTGCGGTAGTTGGTGATGTGGTTTCTCCGATCGATGAAGAATGGAAGGTCCTGAAGTGATCGTCGCAGATACGCATGTCATTGTATGGGATGCCCTGAAGCCGGAGATGCTCTCGACAAAAGCGCAAAAGGCGATTCGAGAGGCCAACAAGCAGGATGGCATCATATTCTGTGAAATATCGCTTTGGGAGATCGCGATGTTGATGAAAAAAGGGCGCCTAACGGTGGATGCCAGCTACCTGGAATTCATCAGATTGGTATCGGATTCAAACAATTACATTTTTAAAGGCCTCAGCCCAGAGATTGCCGAACTTTCGGCAGACCTGTTTGCAAGAACCAATAAAGACCCGGCAGATAGGATCATCAGTGCGACCGCCATTATTGAAAAGGCCAATTTAGTTACCTCAGATAAGACATTGCGCCGATCTAAAAGAATCGACACTATTTGGTAATTCTTTTGTCCTCAAGTATTTCTTCTTGGCTGCATGCCAAAAAGTTAGAACATCGAGACAGGAATTCCCGCGACGATTGGCCTTTCCTGAAAGGGTATTTATTGATCATAAATTTTTGCTTGACTTGGACCTAATAATTTACTAAATTTCAGTTTTTCCAAATAATCCCCAGTAGCTCAGTAGGCAGAGCAAGTGGCTGTTAACCACTGGGTCCGCGGTTCGAGTCCGTGCTGGGGAGCCATTCGACGCGCTCAGGGGCACACCACATTTGTGGGTGCCCCTTTCGCTTGCTCATGACCTTCGGCCTCGATAAACTTGCATTGAGCGTCGAATGGCCTTGAGCTTGACCCGAGCTTATCGAGGGTCCTGTCGAAAGGCCAAAATAGGGTGTCCATCATAGGATGACACCCTTTTC
>JASJCE010000012.1 GCA_030066155.1 Desulfobacterales bacterium
AAGAATTGAAATGATTGCAAGAAGGGTGACGTTGAACCGGAATTTAAACATAGAACTAATTAATCCGCCTTGAGATATGGCATTTTACAAGATCAGATGCTTTTTTGTGAACACTGAAAGATACAGTCATGGCGAAACAAGCGGATTATTAATTTAATGCTTCGCATTTTTTTGACGTAACTTATAAAATTTTCTCACGCGATGTCAAGATGATAGGAGCTGAGGAATTAAAGGTGTGACAATTATCACAGCGTGCTCATTCCAAAAAAAAACTGGTCCTCAGAGCCTGGATTCTTTATTTTGAAAAAATGCGAAAAATATGGGATTGTTGACCATATTGAGGGATGACAATACGAATACCTACCGCGTTTTCCCCCAACTAACTGATATTCATAGGAAGGCATCAGAATGAAATGCCCCAAATGCCGGTTTGAAAATCCCGAACAGATGCAATTTTGCGGCAATTGCGGCGCAAAATTGGAAAGTATCTGCCCGCAGTGTAAATCTTCCAATCCTCCTGAATTCAATTTTTGCGGCAATTGCGGCCTTGCGCTTCGTGAACCGGTTACGGCTCCTACCATGGACTATTCCGAGCCTCAAGCATACACCCCTAAACATCTGGCGGAAAAAATACTCACTACCCGCAGCTCCATCGAAGGAGAGCGTAAACTCGTTACGGTCCTTTTCGCGGACGTGGCGAATTTTACGTCGATTTCGGAAGAACTCGATCCTGAAGAAATCCACCGCATCATGGACGGCTGTTTCAGAATCCTGATGAACGAAATCCACCGATATGAAGGTACCATCAACCAGTTCACCGGTGATGGGGTAATGGCGCTTTTCGGTGCTCCGGTGGCCCATGAGGATCACGGACAGCGAGCCTGCCACGCAGCGCTGTCTATTCAAAACGCCATGGGAAGTTATGGCAATCAGCTCAAAAAAGAATTAGCGATCAATTTCAGAATGCGAATCGGCTTAAACTCCGGTCCGGTGGTCGTGGGCTCTATCGGAGACGATTTGCGCATGGACTATACGGCTGTCGGCGATACCACCAATATGGCTTCGAGAATGGAGAATATGGCCGGGCCGGGCAGAATTATTCTATCCCGTCACACCCGTAGACTTGTAAGGGATTACTTCGAATTTGCCAATCTGGGCTATATTGAGGTGAAGGGCAAGAAGGAACCTCAGGAAATTTTTGAGCTCCTCGGCACCGGAGCCGTGGATACTCGTATAGCGGCATCCGCAGCAAAAGGTCTGACCCGATTTGTTGGCCGGAAAAACTCCATCCGTTCGCTTGTCGCCGCTTACAATAAGGCCAGGACCGGATCAGGGCAAGTCGTGGGAGTTGTGGGAGACGCCGGGGTGGGAAAATCGAGACTTCTCCTCGAGTTCAGAAACCGATTTTCCCGGGGCGAGTTTAATTATTTTGAAGGCAATTGTCTACCTTTCGGCAGCTCTATGGCCTATCTGCCTGTATTGGACATTTTAAGATCCTATTTTAGCGTCAAAGAAGGCGATCCGGAGTCTCTGATCAAAGGGAACGTAGAGGCGAAGATTTATAAGCTCGATGATAAGCTTCATCGTGTTTTAGCGCCTTTTTTTGACCTCCTGTCTCTCGATGCAGAGGACACCGCCTACAAGGAACTGGAGCCGAGGCAAAAAAGGGAACTGATTTTCGAGGCGATCCGTGATCTGATCATTTGCGAAAGCCGGATAAAGCCACTTGTCATTGTTGTGGAGGACCTGCACTGGATTGATAAAACATCGGAGGAATTTTTGGACTATCTGATCGGGCGGCTGTCCGAAGCCAGAATTTTGTTGCTCCTCCTGTATCGGCCGGAATATACCCATCTCTGGGGAAGCAAAACCTATTACAATACAGTCGGCCTCAGCCAACTCACTTCCGAGTCAAGCGCCGATCTGATTCACTCGATACTCCAGGATGGGGAAGCGGTAAATCAGCTAAAAGGATTTGTACTCGAACGGACATCGGGAAACCCGCTCTTTATGGAAGAGTTAATTCATACGCTACTGGAAAATGGCGCTATTCGATGCGAGGATGGAAGGTGTTTGTTGCTAAAAAATGCGACAGAGATTGAGGTGCCGAATACCATTGAGGGGATCATTGCAGCGCGCATGGATCGATTGCAGGACGACATCAAGCGCACAATGCAGGTGGCATCAGTGATTGGCAGGGATTTTGCTTTCCGCATACTGGAGACCATCACAGAGATCAAGCAGGGGCTCAAATCTTATCTGCTCAACCTCCAGGACCTGGAATTTATATACGAAAAAAGCCTGTTCCCGGAGCTTGAATACGTCTTTAAACATGCCCTCACCCGGGAGGTGGCGTACAACAGCCTGCTTCAACAGAGAAGAAAGGAGATCCACGAAAAAATTGGGCGGGCAATTGAATCACTTTACCCGGATCGAATAGAAGAATTCTACGAAATTTTGGCCCATCACTATTCGGGGAGTGACAATTTTGAAAAAGCCTACCAATTTATGGAATTGTCAGGGGATAAAGTCATTCGAAACTATTCCGCATCGGAGGCATTTTCTTATTACAAAGACGCGATGACAGCCCTTGAAAAATTTCCCGAGTCTAAAGAAAACGCACAAAAACAACTGGCGATTATTCATAAGATATTAGTTCCCATGATCGTTCTGGGCTTTCCGCAGGACAGCCTGTCCATCCTGCAGGCGGGAGGGCGAATTGCAACCGCTATGGATGACAAAAAGAGCCAGATACGATTTTACAGCAACATCGGCGTATATTATTCTCACAAGGGGAACCATGCCGAGGGATTGAAGTATATCGAAAAAGCATTTGAACAGGCCGAGAAGATCCAGGATCTTCAATCGATGGCGCAGACAGGGATAGATATCGCCATTACGCAAATGACGGAAGGCGCATACAACAAAGCCATTGATATTTCTACCAGAGTCATTAATCTGATTGAAAAAACTCAAATGAAGGCGGAAACCTTCGGGGGGCCGTCCAATGTATATTCTGCCCTTAAGGCTGTCTGCGGTTACAGCAAAGGAATGCTGGGCGATTTTGAAAAAGCATTGGTGGACTGTAACCGGGCAATTGAGAACGCAATCTCATATGAGAATACACCAGTTCAGGGGTTTTCAGAATACTATTTGGCAATGGTTTTCCTGACCAGGGGGGATTGGAAAAACGCTAAAGTTCACCTGCAAAAAGGCGTAAAATTCTGTGAAAAGACATCATTTATGCAATGGCTCACTTTGGCCTGGGGCGGCTTGGGAGTTGCAGAAGCTGAACTCGGAAATCCTGAGGGTGGTATACAACATGCAGAGCAGGGATTAACCGTTCATCGCGAAGCCAATATCAACTGGTTTGCGGGTTACCACTTTTTCTCCCAGGGCATCTGTCATTTCTACTCGCAGGATCTCACCAGATCTATCGAGTTGCTCAAAGAGGCATATCGGCTGTCGGACAAAAGCCGGGAGCACCACTATACGGGAAAATCTTTAATCTGGCTGGGAAGAGTCACAGGACTTGCGAATTCACGCAATAAGGATGAGGCACTTGAATATATTAATCGGGGTTTAGAATTCCTGCAGGCCTTGCAAACAAAACCAGATATATCGATTGCTCACCTGTTTTTGGGAGAGCTATATCGGAATCAGGGCCGAGTAGACCAGGCTGCAAAATACCTGAAAAAGGCGGTCAGGATGTTTGAAGAGATGGGGATGGACTCCTGGAAGAACCAGGCCCACAAAATTCTTGACAATTTGTAAAGAATCCCGGTCCAAAGTGCTAGGCTTTGACATCACGCCAGGGGGATGATGCCTACAACCAGGTCACCAATGGAATATTGGAATGCTGGGGATCAAAAGCGGAGTTTGGTCCAGTTTTACGTCGAAGGCCGTGACACAAATATTAAATCGATCTCAATCCATCGAACCCAATATTCCAGTATTCCATTACTCCAGTACCATCGCCTTGATTTACGGCGCAGCCAATTGCCTCTGACCCCTGATGACGGGAGTTTTCGATTTGGCATAGTTGCTGACTGATTAATATTATTCTTGTCATCCTGCGTGAAAGGTATAACCGGAGGAGGATCAAATGAGCAAAAAACATGTGGCGGTTTTTGGTGCAACCGGACAGGTCGGAACACCTTTGACTAAGAGTTTACTGAAACAGGGCCATGAAGTCACCGTAATTACACGTAGACGAAGTGCCGCCAATGAAACCGGGTTAAAGGATCACGAGAATCGGGGTGCGAGGGTGAAAGTTTGCGCCGAAATGCAAAGGGTTGATGCCGTCGCAGATGCGATAAAAGGGTGCGATACTGTAGTTGCCTGTGTTCCGGGCTCAATACCCATCATTCAGGATTCGGAACCCATCTGGCTCAATGCTGCAATCAAAGCCGGTGTGGAACGGTTCGTTCCGACTGAATTCGGTTCCCACACCCAGGCGATTGG
The DNA here is from genome assembly GCA_030066155.1 of Desulfobacterales bacterium. Taxonomy (GTDB): domain Bacteria; phylum Desulfobacterota; class Desulfobacteria; order Desulfobacterales; family JAFDCJ01; genus JAFDCJ01. The sequence continues at coordinate 4,465 of JASJCE010000012.1, forward strand.
GATGGGCGATGGGGAAATCTTTGACTACAAGAAACGGTTCCATGAGATTTTGTTTGAATCCGGCATCGGCTGGACGCTTTATTATAACGGTGGATTCTTCGACTACTTTCTGCCGAATCTGCGGTTCTTTGACAAGATAACGACGTTCGGTAATCTTGATCTGCCGATTTATACCCATGACATCGAGGATATTGGATATATCGGTGCACTGTCCATCACCGATGACCGCACGCTCAATAAATGCGTCCAGGTTGACTACAATTCCCTTACCCAGAATGAAATGCTGGCTCTAATCAGAAAATACTGGCCGGATTATCCCTTCGAGTATGAGCACTTCTCGTCGGAATATATCATTGAGATGAAAGGGAAAGCCGGCAATGAAATCTCGGCCAAAAAAGGGGCGGAAACCGACCGACAGCGCTGGGGTATCAACTATGTCAATTACGTCATCGGAAAACTGGCGGTTTTCAATGATCAGACGCTTCGCGCATCCGAGCTGTTCCCGGATTACGTATGCAAGCGTCCCGAGGAGGCGCTGAGTGATCCGAGATTTATGTTCGAAGAGTAAGATTGATATAGCCGCAAAAAGGCGCAAAAAGCGCAAAAGTGAATTTTTTTTATCAGTAATATCAGTAAGTTAAAACGTTTCCTCGGCGAAATACTGACCCGGGGTCTTGCCGAGCGCTTTTTTGAACATGGATATAAAAGCGCTCGGGCTATCGTATCCCAGGTCGATGGCGACAATTGTAACCGGCTCCTTCCTGCCTAAACGTTTTAACGCTTCTAAAATTCTGATCTGTTGCCGCCACTGCCCAAAAGTCATGCCGGTTTCCAGGCGAAAGCGCCGGGCCAACGTCCTTCCGGTTGCTCCGACCATTTTTCCCCAATCTTCCAATTTCCGATTATCTCCGGGACTGCTGGATAGGCGTTTGTAGATCTTCTTTAACCTGGGATCTTCCGGGATGGGAAGTTCCAACGGAGCTATTGTCATACTCCGGATTTGATCCAATATCACTGTCAGCAGCCGCTCTTCCGGCCCGCCCAGGGGATAAAGACGCGGCATCGCCACAGCTTGGAGTATGAGTTCTTTCAGCAAAGGGGTTACAGCAACAACGCAGCATCTTTCAGATGGGCCTGGAAAATAATTCGGATCAATGTACAGCGTTCGCATGGAGAGATGATCTGATACAGCTATTTGATGGTCGGTAAGGGCCGGTATCCATACAGCACGGAGCGGGGGCACAACCCAAATACCGCTCCTGGTTGACACCGTCATGACTCCCGATGAAGCATACAACAACTGTGACCGGGTGTGCCGGTGGTGAGTGATCAAATACCCGGGTGGGAACTCTTTGGACATCGCGACAATGGGTCGGGGAACACTGCCAATATCCTCTACAGGGTCTGGAGATGCAAACTTTGTCCTTTTCACGGTATATTTTGTCTGCATAGCGCAAGAAAGATAACACCCTTTTCAGCTACGATCAACCATAAATGAAGTAGCAACTGTATGAAAAGAGGGTTCGACAATGAAACACCGCCAGGTTGGAATATTGACTATCGGGCATCTTGCGACTGACATAAATCAGGGAGCTCTACCTGCCATGCTGCCTTTTTTTATTGCAGCTTATGATCTTTCCAATGCAGCCGCAGCGTTGATCGTTTTTGCTACAAACATGACCTCAAGTATCGTCCAGCCGCTGTTTGGCTATGCAGCGGATCGATTTTCAAAACCCTGGCTTTTATCCGCGGGCCTGATGCTGGCAGGTGTGGGGCTTGCTTTATCCGGAGTATTTCAGAGTTATGTCTGGATATTGGTACTGGGCATGGTCAGTGGGATAGGTATTGCAGCATACCACCCGGAGGCGGCGCGATTGGTCAATTTTGCCGCCGGAACCCGCAAGAGCACTGCGATGGGCATTTTTGGTGTTGGAGGCACAATCGGATTTGCCATCGGACCACTTGTCGTGACCGCAGCTCTTCTACAATGGGGATTGAGAGGAACGCTTGTCCTGATCCTCCCTGTAACCATTATGGCGTTGGTCATGGCAAGTCAGTTTTCGACATTTGAATCTCTTGAGAGGAAGCGGAATCGGAACCTTAGGACATCAAAGGCCAGGGATTTAAACGATAACTGGATCGCATTTGGACTGCTGACCATGACGGTCATTGGCAAATCAATTCTTTTCTATGCACTGAATACGTTTATTCCGATCTATTGGGTCATCGGTTTGAATCAATCAAAAGCAGCGGGCGCCATGGCGCTAAGCATTTTTGCTGGCTCCGGAATTTTTGGAACCCTTTTAGGGGGCAGATTGGCAGACCGGATGGGACCAAAGAAAGTTGTCGTGTCAGGGTATTTTGGTGTAACGTTAATTCTTCCCATGTTGGTTCTAATTAGCGATGTCCATTTACTAACCCTTTCACTGATCCCGATCGGTTTGATGCTCGGTACCACTTATAGTCCAACAATTGTCCTGGGTCAAACCTATCTCCCGAATCGTGTTGGGCTGTCATCGGGAGTGACACTGGGACTTGGCGTCGCGATCGGAGGTGGGGCTACACCGATTATCGGAAGAATAGCCGATATGTATGGCATTTGGTTTGCTTTGGCATCAATTGCCAGTTTGCCAATCGTAATCGCTGCATTCGCCTTGAGTTTACCAGGTTCCGGGCAAGTTGCCAATAAATCAGAATTAACCCAACCCGTCGAAGCCGGTTGAAGCGAAGCGTAAATCCCGTTTTCGCGGGGAACCAAGAAAATCAATCACGAAAGCACGAAATGACCCCGGTTAAACAAAAAAGAAGGTTTAACTGGGCAGGCGAAAACACGAAATAAAGCTGACAACTTTTTCGTGTTTTCTAACTTTCGTGATTTCGTGATAAAATATCTTTTCATAATCTGTGTAATCTGCGAAATCTGTTGATTAAAATTACGGTTCGCAGAAATCAACTTTTGCGCTTTTTGCGGCATTATCAATCTTAGTTGATGAAACGATACCATGTGGGGTACATCAACAAAAATGCACCCGGGGGCTCTTATGTTTCATTGATCGCTGATGTCCCTGAATTATACGAAAAATTCGGATTCAAGAAATGCTCCCCGAAAAGCGAAGGGATGTATTTATACCGGATAGAGTTAGGATCTGCTATTCGGTTTGACAGCGAGTAGCAGCATATCCGGAAGTTTAATTTCTGACCAACCATCCAGGCTAATTTGTTGACCGTTTAAATAAGCGGATTTCAGATTCAGCCTGAATTCTTCTGATTGGCGGCGAAAAAAAGCCAGCAATTGTTCTTTTTTAATCAGAATGCCCTTTTCGAGGAGGATGGGTCCAAGATCGATGACCAGCAAATTATATAGCTTTACTGTGACATGACCGTCTTGGCCTGAGGCGTTTTTGCCATCGCTCCTGCAAGAGATTGACCGGCGCAAAGAAGCCAATGGACCACCCCGACGGAGAGTTGCTCCGGCCAAACCGGGCATCGCGCCTGAAAGCGCCAGGACCGAGCGATTATTAATGCAGGCGGTGCCGATATCATCAACAGCCTTAGCATCCAGGAATATCGTTTTTATCCGGTTTTCGACATAATTGTCGTCCAAACCGAGGGCATTGCGGAGCAGGGTCTTGATGCTGCATCCCACCGGTATTTCAACCACAAACCCATGCCGCAGGAGAGAAAAAAAGAGATGAATCCTCTCGCGGGGGACGTTCAGAATTAGTTTTGCCACACGATGATCGTTCACGATCGATCCTTTGAAAAGATACCAATAGAAAGGGAGCCCTGACGCCGGGCTCCCTGACATTCAACCAAAGATGCATTTCGGCCTAATAGCTGTGAACCTGATCAAGTTCTTGATCCGATACCTGGAAGGTTATATCGTGCGGCGGCAGCTTTTCTTTTTTGAAGTAATCCGGCAGCCGGTCATCTCTATTGGTAAATCCAGCAGCAGCGTTGAATTCCCGCTCGCTTTTGAGAATGGATTTGCCCAGTTCGGTCACATCATCAGCTGTCATGTTCGAACCGGAAAAAGCATTAATCAAATCGACCATCGCCTGAAATGTTTCCGGTTGATCCAACAACGGAAAGGCAATGAACAGACACATACCGGTGGCGTCAATCGCTGCGGTAGCGATTTGAAGATTTTTCGACAGCTCGGCCTGGCCTTCCGGTGAAAGTGGATCGGTTTTGCCGCCGACCCCAGCGACGTTCGACGCCACGGCATAGCCGGCGGTATGATCGGCGCCCATGGTGCTGGTGGCATAGGTCACCCCGATGCCCTGAATTCCGCGGGGATCGTAAGCCGGCATGGCCTGACCCTTGACCACCGGCACCCGTTCGACGCCAAGCACCTTTCCGGTGACCTCCGCTCCGCTGCCAAGGACACGACCCAGAGGAGAGCCTTTGCCAACCTCCTTAACCAGGTTAATGGCAGCTTCGGCGTCTCCAAATTCGGCAATTCCAGCCTCCATGGCCACGGCAACAGTGGCACCCATTTCAATGGTGTCCAGCCCGTAATCATCGTCCAGTCGGTCAATTTGGGCGATTGCATCTAAATCATTGATGCCGCAGTTGCCGCCATGGGACCATACCGTTTCATACTCGGGCTGTTTGGTCACATAATTGCCGTCTTTGTCGTAAAAAGTCCCTGAGCAGCGAATCACACAGCCGCGATGACACCCATGGGTTGCGGAACCTTCACCGCCGCGGGCATTCTCGAGCTCTGCCTGGGTCTCGCCGCTGATCATTTCGCACCCGTCAAAACGACCCAATTGAAAATTTTTCGTCGGATAAGCCCCGGCTTCGTTGATTATGTTGGTCATCACATTGGTTCCGAAGGCAGGCAGTCCCTCACCGGAGATCTCATGTTTTCTCAGACCGGCCACAAATTCCTTGTTGGCAGTTTTGAATTTCTCTGCGTCAGCCGGAGATCTCATCTTACAGCCCGCATCGTCGACGACAATGACCTTAACGCCTTTTGCGCCCATAACCGCACCGACTCCGCCGCGACCGGCATGACGAGTCGGTCTTAACTCCATATCCGTGAACGCAACCGAAGCGCCTGCAAGCTTCATTTCACCGGCCTGACCGATGGATATGCAGGCGATCTTTTCGCCGTATTCGGCTTTCATCTTATCGACCAGATCGTAATTACCGAGCATGCGCAGACTATTGTCGGTTTGAATCTGCACGCCATCATTGTTAATGAACACTTTGTAAAGGCTATCCTCTGCGGGCTTTCCTTCCAAAACAATGGCAGCATAGCCCAACCGGCCCAGCATCTGGGATGGCTGCCCGCCGGCATTGGCCTCCTTGATCCCCCCGGTCAGCGGGCTTTTGCATCCCACGGAAATCCGACCGGACATGGCCGCTGCAGAGCCGCTTAAAAGCCCCGGCGCAATCACGAGTTTATTGTCTTCTCCCAGGGGATGACACGACGGTGGAACTTCTTTGGATATGATTGCCGATGTCAAACCTCTACCGCCCATACCGGCGTAATCGCCTAAAGATTCAGTTTTCGCTTCAGGGCCGCCGTTGGCGCCCATATTTATTCTCAATATTTTGTCCATTGTCATTCCTCCTCATTTGTTAACGGTTGACAATTAGGGGCTAGATTAAAACATAATTCAACCTTAACCCCGGACTTCACCTCCACGATTACCATGGTTAGGCAACCTCCAATACCCCTTCCAAGCATAAATTATGCTCGCAAATTATAATTAAAGATAGGACATCGCTTTATCAAAGCGAATAATACAAAAGCGGTGAATTGTGTTTCGGCTTCGCTAAGGCTACGCCGCGACAAGTCCAACTTTGCTCTGCGAGTCACGACAGGACACGTTCGAATTCGTTTTAGGAGCTTGGTGATTCGCTGTAGATCTTCGACCCCACAAGACGACGGGGCAAGGCAGCTTAACATATTGAGGCGTCAGTTAAACAGAACAAGTAAATATTCTGATAACGAAAACCGGCGTCGTTGTCAATATCGATATTCCCAATGTCGGTAAAAAGAAAAGTGGCCGTACCGGTGGGTAGATTTGCCATAGAGTGATGATAAGGCATTCTCGGTCATCGGGCGAACCAATTGATTGCGATGCGCCATAAGGGCCAGGAATACGCCCTGCGCCAACAGTATACGATGGCATTAGTCGGCAGTCACCACCGTCTTGACATTGCAGGATAATTTTATGTAAATTAGCTGTAGAGATAGCTAAATATCGGTTTGAACATCAATGAAACATCGCCATATCAACATTACAGAAAATGAATGGAGTGCGGCTGTAGTGCATTCGATCTGGGAGCGAGGCCTGGAAGAAGATATATGCGCACTCATTCGTGAGGTGAAAATAAATGCCAAAGCTGCCGATGCGGTTAGAAGGGCTATACCCCTTTCGGGAGTATATGGCTGGCCGAAATTCTTCAGGCTGTATTTAGAGAAAGTTTATGGAGAATAGCGAGGATATCTATTGGCAGAGCCTAAACCGAACGATCTGGACCAAATTGATCTGACTGTATACAAGGGCATCCAACCCCCATTTGATTCCTGGGACTTTATCGTGAGAATTTGCGAAGAAATATCCGTGGAATTTGGTGACAGGGTGTAAGATGAACTTCAATAAGCCTTCAGGTCTGGGCTTCAATATAAGCTCTTTGCTCGTTTAAAATGTCGTGCAGATTCGGAGCGCTTGGCCGCTGATTGGAATTGCTGGGTGTCCGTTAGATTTCTGCTGATTTTATCTATTAACGTCTAAAGGTTCGTGCATGTCGTCAAAATCATCTGAACAGTCCAAATGAAGTTCCAAGTCCAGGCGGATCTGGGGAGTATAGCGAAAAGCCTGGATTATGTCCCGGAGCCGCCAGATCTCCTCTTTCCCCAACACCGCCACATAGTCACCACCTTTGCGGTCGGGATCCCAGACGTAGACATAATAAGTTCCCGGAATAACGATTTGTTCATCAAAATAGGGACCTTTATAGTAGCTCTTGCCGCCAAAAACTTCATAAAAGGTATCTCGCGGTTGATCAGGCTTTGGACTTTGAATCATTACGATTCCGTAATCCGGTGCAATTTCAAAGGGAATGGGAGCTGCTGGTGTGGGCAATCCAGGACCGACCAGCGCCAATTTCGGTAGAAAGTTTTCATAACCCTTGCAGACCGGCACCAGAAGTTCCAGGTATACATTTGTCGGTCCGTCAATCCGGAACGCATAAACATCTATATCTTGGGAACGGCCAAGATCGTCCCTTTCCAGCCAGGCATAAATGGCAAGAGACTGCTCGATAGAATAGTCTACCGAGAAAGGCTGTTTTTCGGAGAAGTCATGGTGTTCAAAATACGGCACATGGGCCCGGGATTGAGTCGCGACTAAGGTGATTGTTGTTATCAATAAGACTAATTTCAAAATGTGCTTCGTCATTCTAGACTCCTGACCAACCATATGTATTGATTAGCCGCTTGACGTGAATATATCTTAATTTTAAAACATTTCTATTAACGAAATATTTTTTAATTAAGATATATTATTATTCAAAATATTAGATTGTCAATGTTATTTTTAAATTGCTGGCTTGAAGTATTGATGAGATGGTTGCTTAAGTGGGCTTCCAGATTTTAGCCATCTGCATTTCGGAGAGCTTACCGGTAAGCATAATCGCAATGATGCAGAGGGCTATATAGATTCCGTCTGCCAGGATTGACGTCATGGTGGCGTTGATCAATTCCTCGATTTCCTCAGCCTTGAGTGACTGCTTCATGGAGTATCTGTTGACCAGGCCGGAAATGATCCAAAAGGTCCACCAGCACCCCAAGATGCCACTTTCCCGCTCATTGCCCCAATTCGCCGGCGATTTGCTGGCCTGCCAGATTTCCTTCATGGCCTGGTAAGGCTTCCACAGGTTGAAGATCGGAATAAAATAATAGCCCACAGCCCAGCCGGGAGTAAACTTCATGCCTGTTGCCCCCAGCTTCCTGACGTTGGTACCCGCCCGATGGACCCATTTGAGAAATATAACGGCGGTTAGAATCACCATTAGGATCTGAAAAAGTGATATCGTCATTTGCCGGGTATCATTAGAGTTGACCTCCGATTCATAAATTCCGACGCCGTTTTTAGCAGAGACTAAGAGTTGATATTCAGCGAAACTGGAAACGATAGCGGTTGCCGCCAAAACAATGGAAGCAATCAGCATCACCTTCAGTACATTGTTCAAACTGGTCGGATCTTTAAATCCCGGTGGGGCCGGTTGAGGTTTGGTCGGCCGGGTGGAAAATTGCCGCTCGTTAATGGATTTGCCGCCGACAAGATGGGGTCCCGGTGGCGGGGTCGATTGGTCGCCAGCCGGCGTTGGCTGACGATAAACTCTTTTCGTGGGAACAGCCGGAGAAAATCCCGCGTTGGGATGCATGACCGGAATGATATTCTGACATTTTTTGCATCGGGCCGACGCCCCATATTCCGGTATTTTATCGTCACGGATGTTGTATTCCGCGTTACATTTAGAGCATACAACGATCATATTCGATATATTCTCCAGTAACCCTTCAGGATTCAAAGTTCATTGGCAACAATTAGATATCGTCCATTTACGCCAATAACTTTAACAGGTCATTTCTATACATAAGAGGGATTTAGGAATTTAGGAATTTCGATGCTAACAAATTAGATCTAATTCCACTAAGCCCAGCATTCCATTACTCCGGCAGTCCACGGCGATGTTTTAGTGATATTGGCAGGTTCAGAGCGCAGCCAGAGCCAAAAGAGAAGACCCTGAAATCGATCCTAGCGGTAGTGCCTGTAATCGACTCCGTACTTATGTGCCTTGTAGGCAAACTTCCGGACGGTAGTCTGCAGGATCTTGGCCGCCACGGTGATGTTGCCGCGGGTGTTCTTGAGCGAATCGATGATCATCTCTCGCTCCAGGTTGGCGACGGCATCCTCCAGCGATAAGGTTGGGACGGTATCGGACTCCTTGCCGGTCTGCAGGGTCGGCGGCAAATGATAACTGTGAATGACACCTTCATCACACAGCAGCACGGCACGCTCGATGCAGTTCTCCAGCTCCCGGACATTGCCGGGCCAGTGATATTCCATCAGCATGTCAATCGCCGGGGTGGAAAAGCGTTTGATGTCCTTGGCATTCTCGGCAGCATATTTCTCCAGGAAAAAATCCGCCAGCAAGAGGATATCCGTTTTGCGCTCCCGCAACGGCGGCAAATAGATGGGAAACACATTCAAACGGTAGTACAAATCTCCCCGGAAGGTCTCTTCCTCCACCGATCGTTCGAGGTTTTTATTGGTGGCCGCAATGATCCGGACGTCGGTTTTGATGGTTCGTTGCCCCCCGACCCGTTCGAACTCCTTCTCCTGCAGGATTCGCAGCAGATTGGCCTGAACTTCCAGGTTGATTGATCCGATTTCATCCAGAAAAATGGTACCCTTGTGGGCCAGTTCGAATTTTCCGATTTTCTGTTTGATCGCACCGGTAAACGCGCCTTTTTCATGCCCGAAGAGCTCGCTTTCGATCAGGGTTGCCGGCAGGGCCGCGCAATTGACCTTGATGAACGGATTTTTTTCGCGGTGGCTGTTGTAGTGGATGGAGTTGGCCACCAGCTCCTTGCCCGTTCCGCTCTCCCCCCGGATCAGCACCGTAGCATTGCTTTTGGACACCTGCGAGATCATTTGAAACACCTCGCGCATCTTGTTGCTGTTGCCGATGATGTTGCCGATGCTGTATTTGTCCTTCAGGACATTCTGCAGACGCCGGTTTTCTTCTTTCAAGCGTTCCTTTTCCATGCGGATCGTCTCAAGCTTGATCACATGGCTGGCCAGCATAGTGGCAATTACCGACAGCAGTTTTTGTCCGCTCTTCAGCGAAAAATTTTTGTCGTAGGGCCGATCGACACTCAAAGCGCCGATCACCTGCTTGCCCTTTTTGACGGGCACGCAAATAAAAGAGTGTTCCCGGTTATCTTTCTTTTTACGGGAGCCGGTGCGATCCAGAAACAGCGGCTCTTCGCTGATCTTGGGGATGGCAACGGCCTTGCCGGTTTCGATGACCCGGCCGGTAATGCCCTCCCCCAGCTTGTACTTCACCCGCTGGGCAGTATTGCGCGACATTCCGTGGGCAACCTCGATGTTAATCTCATTGCGCATGGGATTTAGAATTGTTATAGTTCCCCGCACCATGTTCATAGAGCTGGACAGAATATCCATGACCTTATAGAGGGACTTCTTCAAATCCAGGTGCTCATTGAGCGCCGTGGTAATGCCGTACAACAGGGTGACTTCTTCAATTTTTTCCATAATAAAATTTTGTGCCAATATAAAATTTCGTACCAATATAAAATTTTGTACCAAAATTTTATTTATTTAAAATTACGATTTTGTTAAAATATAATAACGAAAATACAAAAATGTAATTTAAAACATATTTATCCGTAAAGCAAGAAATAATTTAATGGCGGGCTTTAGATCACGTCTCCAGCATGGTTCGATTCTTGATATAGAGTGCGAGGGACAAGGTCCAGGGTGTAGGGTTTAGGGTATAAGGTTTAGGGTCTGAGGCTAAAGATGGAAGGATAAAGCCGGAACTCGTAACTCGCAACCGAAGACAGATGTCAGAAGACAGAGGACAGAAGAAAGAAGATGGAAAGTTAAGAAGGTGAGAAAGTGAGGGCGGCCGTTGCGAGCATCCAGCAGCTGGTCTCTGATCTTCAGTTTGTTTCAATCCGAAATCCAAAATCTAAAATCCGAAATCGAACCATGATTTTACATATCGACATGGATGCATTTTATGCTTCGGTGGAGCAGTTGGATAATCCCTGGCTGCGGGGCAAATGCGTTCTGGTCGGGGGAACCTCCAACCGTGGAGTAGTCATGGCGGCAAGCTATGAGGCCCGCCAGTACGGGGTGCGATCGGCCACGCCGATTTTTAAAGCCAGAGAGATGTGTCCGGATGCGGTTTTCATTCCGCCCCGCATGAGACGCTACAAAGAGGTTTCCGGAAAGGTGATGTCGGTTCTGCGGGAATTCTCTCCCGAAGTTGAAGTGGTCTCCATCGACGAGGCCTATATGGATGTTTCCGGCTCAGAAAGGCTTTACGGCGATCCTCAGGCTCTGGCCGCTACGATCAAAAAAGAAATCAAAGAACGGGTTCATCTGACCTGCTCGGTGGGAGTGGCACCCGGCAAATTTTTGGCCAAAGTGGCCTCGGATCTGGATAAACCGGATGGACTGACCGTCATCCGGCCTGAGGACGTCCCGCGCTTCATCGCCAATCTGCCGATACAAAAAGTGCCTGGTGTCGGCAAAAAAACCTTTCAAGATCTGGTCTCAATGGGCATCTCGACCCTGGGTGACATCAAAAAATTTCCTGAAAACATGCTGCTGGACCGACTCGGTAAATTTGGCCACCGTCTGATCGATCTTTCAGACGGCATGGACCGCTCCGCCGTCACACCGGATGCACCCCACAAATCGGTCAGTAGCGAACGCACCCTGGCCCGGGATACCCGGGATAAAGAGTTGTTGAACACCTATCTGCTGCAGCAGGCCGAAGAGGTCGCGCGCCAGCTGAGAAAAGCGAATGTAAACGCCAGCACCATAACTCTCAAATTGAAGCATTCGGATTTTAAACGGGTTTCACGCAGCAAAACAATCGCGATCCCGACTCGATCGTCCGAAACCATTTACCGCCATGCGGCCCGGCTGCTAACCGAGTACCATCTGGACAGCAAAGTCAGATTGATCGGTGTCGGCACATCCGGTTTCAAATCCGGCAGGCTCCCGGTTCAGCTCGATCTGTTCGATAAGCAGATTCATGGCGACGGCAGCTGGTCCAAAATCGATCAAACTTTAGAGACTATCACCCGGAAATTCGGCAAGGAAGCCATTAAGAGAGCCACCCTTCGAGATGAATAACAGGCAAGAGTTGGACATATTTACCTGCCTCAATCTTTTTATAAAAAAATTCCAATCATCAAATCCCAAATCCCTGGCCCAGACCGAATTAACTCCTACTATATTTATTGCCTCTCATCTCTAAGCGCGAAACGGACCGTGGGATACACCAATCAAGTCGCGCTCTCCGAGGCGTAGGCTACGAGCCGGAGGCCAGGGCGGGCTCAATTAAATTACAATAACCAAAATTCCAAATATGGACGTTCATTTTTTTCCATTTGTTGCTTGTGAATTTTGATTTTTTTGATTTATATACATTTGTGATGTGAAACCTATTTATTCTCGTTTGGTTTCCCTGAATTTGTTGAAATTTAAGGAGTTTTTATCGTGCAAATATTCGGCTCCAGGGAGTTGATGGAAGATGTCCACCAGCGGGATTTGTGCATCGGCTGTGGTGCCTGTGTGGATCTCTGCCCTTACTTCAGAAATTACAGGGGGAAAACATCCCAATTATTCCCGTGTACGCTGGAGCAGGGACGCTGCTACGCCTACTGCCCCAAAGCCGAGGTTGATCTGAATGAATTGACCCGTATCACCAACGGTGCGGACTACGACGGCAGGCCGCTCGGCAGTTATAAAACCATCCTGGGAACCCGTGCCGGCGAGAATATGCAGGGAGTTGAAGCGCAAAGCGGCGGTACCGTAACCGCTTTACTGACCTTTGCCATGCAAACCGGACTTATCGATGTCGCCGTCCTGACCGACCGGCAGGCGCTGATACCGATTGCCCGCATGGTCACGGATTGGCAGGATATTGCTGCGTGCGCCACATCCAAATTTACCGCCGCCCCGACTATTGCGGCCCTCAACTCAGCAGTACGTGAGGGGTTCCAGAGTGTCGGGGTCGTTGGAACGCCCTGCCAGATGACAGCGGTGGCCCAGATGCGCAGCAACCCACTCGGCAAACCGGAGCATACCGTCCCGGTGGCACTGACGGTCGGATTGTTCTGCAACTGGTCCCTGGACACCCGCCGACTGATGTCCGTGCTATCTGAAAAAATGGATACCGCGTTTATCCGCAAAATGGATATACCGCCGCCGCCGGCGAATATACTGCGAATCGATACCAAAAATGGACCGATTAAAATCAGTCTGTCCGAAATCAAACCGCTGATTCCGCACACCTGCTTTATCTGCATGGACTTGACGGCCGAATTAGCTGATCTGGCGGTGGGGATGTATGAGGGCAGACAGGGCTGGAATACATTAATAGTCCGATCGGATACCGGGGCCCGACTCGTCGATCGAGCCCGTGATGCAGGATTCATCGAAGCCGCTGAAATTCCAGCCGAAAACAAGGCCCATCTGTCCCGAGCGGCTGCCGAAAAAAAAGAGCGTTCCCTGCGAACGCTGATCCGGCGCGAGCTGATCAACACTGAAAACGGCCGGCGCGCCGCGGTCCGGATACCACCGCAAATAGTTAAAAGAATATTGGCCACGGACACACACTGACAATGCACAGACGAATATTAACTTTACCTGGTCAATATTCTCAACTTTGCTTGAGACAAAATGTTCCACCCCAAAACTCTATGCTTTTCTGAAAGATGTGTTGATCGTAACCCGGTATAGTTGGTTTGGTCTTTTGCCTCTGCGGGTCGTGGAGTTTAAATATCTTTGTCTGTCTGTGTCTGTCGAGGGAGCGGAGCGAGTGGGCGGCAAAAAAAATACAATCGAGACTCTATAAACTTTCAGTAGCTTTATCTCATCCAAGAACAATTGGAGGAGCAATGTCCCAAATTTTAAACGGCATCCCAGGCTCGCGGCACCTTTTGATGGGTAACGAGGCCATTGCCCGGGGTGCGCTGGAGGCGGGCGTCAGCGTTGTGGCCGGCTATCCCGGTACCCCCTCTTCAGAAATTGTCGAAACCCTGGCAAAGGTCTCCTCAAAATTAAATCTGTATGTCGAGTGGTCAGTCAATGAAAAGGTCGCCATGGAAGTGGCGGCAGCAGGATCTTTTGCCGGCCTGCGCTCGATGGCAGTCATGAAGCAAAACGGGGTCAATGTCGGATCGGATTTTCTGCTCCATCTGGCCCTGACCGGAACCCGCGGCGGTATGGTGATCGTCCATTGCGACGACCCGGGCGCGCTTTCCAGCGCCAATGAAGGCGAATCACGACATTTCGCGCGTATGCTGGAAATACCCCTGCTGGAACCCGGTGATTTCCAGGAAGCCAAGAACATGATCAAATGGGCGTTTGAGCTATCCGAAACCGTTCACAACGTTGTCATGGTTCGCAGTGTCACCCGCCTGTCCCATGCCAGCGGCCCGGTCACGTTAGGCGAGCTGCCGGAGGTGGAGAAAAATGCCTATTTCAACCACAACGGCTTTATACTGGATCCGCTTGAAGGCCCGGTCTCATGTCTGCCGGTACCTCATCATCACGAGCGGCAGCAGGAGAAAATGAAAAAAGCCGCAGCCGAATTTGAAGTCTCTCAATTTAACACCTACAATGGGCCGCCCCGCCCGGAGTTGATGGTGATCACGGGCAGCGCCTGCCATCTGTACTGTAAAGAGACAATCAATCTGCTGGGCCTCCAAGGGCGGGTCGGACTGTTGAAACTGGGAACGACATGGCCCTTGCCGAAGCAACTGATCCGGACCCATCTTGAAAAGACGGATCGATTTATGATCGTCGAGGAAGTCATTCCGTTTCTGGAGGAAAACGTTAAAATTATAGCTGCCGAGCTCGCTTCGGAAATCGGTCCGAAGACATTTTTCGCTAAGCGTGACGGCACATTTCCCGGGACCAATGAAATGAACCCGGACCTGGTGATAGCCGCCCTTGCCGAAATCCTGGAAATCCCATATGAACCTGCTCCGCCGGCATATCGCCGGCGAGCACAGGATCTGACCCAATCCGGAGCCCCGGGCCGCGATCTCACATTTTGTGCCGGTTGTCCCCATCGGGCATCCTTCTGGACGCTTCACAATGTCCTCCAGCTGGATGGGCGGGAGGGATTTGTGTGCGGCGATATCGGATGCTATTCCCTGGCAGTTCTGCCGACTGGATTCAGCACCCTTAAGACACTTCATTCCATGGGCAGCGGGGTCGGCCTGGCCAGCGGATTCGGCAAACTGGGTCAATTCGGCATGATGCAGCCGGTAATTGCAACTGTGGGAGACTCGACTTTTTTCCACGCCGTTCTGCCGGCTCTGATCAACGCCGTACACCACCAGTCGGATATTACGATAGTGATTCTCGACAACAGCGGAACGGCCATGACCGGTTTTCAGCCCCATCCGGGGCTTCCTGTGGATGCTTCCGGCAACGCCGTGCCGGCCATCGATATCGCCGCAGTTTGCGAGGCCACGGGCGCCACCGTGCGAATCCGCGATCCATTTGATATTGATTCAACCCGAGAAACCTTGCTGGAGCTTCTGGATATTAGCGGACTGAAAGTCCTGGTATTGAAACAGAAGTGCGCCCTGAGCCCGGAGAAAAAGGCCGGAAAGCAATTTGATGTCTCGGTGGATGAAGAGATCTGTCTGGGCCAGAACTGCGGCTGCAACCGACTGTGCACACGCATATTCAAATGCCCGGGTCTGAAATGGGATGGAGAAGGGCAAGTGTCCGGCATCGATGACGTCATCTGTGTCGGCTGCGGTGTTTGTGCGTCAATCTGCCCGTCGGGTGCAATCCGGCGCAAGGAGGTTGCCTGAATGATGAAAAATGTCAATCTGCCCCACGATCCCTACAATGTCATTATTACCGGGGTCGGCGGTCAGGGTAATGTCATGGCCTCGCGGATTGTCGGCAATGCGCTGTCCCGATTGGGGCTGCGGGTTACCATCGGTGAGACATTCGGCGCTTCCCAGCGGGGTGGTTCGGTCATGAGTCATTTACGAATATCAACCGAATCAACCTGGTCTCCCCAGATACCGGCAGGCAGTTGCCACCTGCTGATCTCTCTGGAGCCTTCCGAATCCCTGCGGGTCCTGTCAAGCTACGGCAATCCGAATGTCAACGTCCTGTGTAATACCAGACCGGTTCACGCCATCAGCGTTATCTCCGGTGATCGCGACTACCCGGGCATCGATGAAATGAAGTCCTGGGTGGAAGAACTATCGGAATCCTGCTGGTTTCTGCCGGCCACCGAAAAGGCACTTGAACTGGGGCAGCCAATTCTGGCAAATATTATCATGATCGGCGCGGCAGTTGGTGTCGGGATTCTGCCCCTGAAAAGATCTGATTTTGAAGCCGTTATCCGGGAAACCATGCCTTCCGACAAGCAGGAGCTGAATCTCGAGGCGTTTGATCTGGGCAGAGCGATGATCGCGGCAATCGTTGCTTGAGATTTAAAAGAATTAACGTCCAACATCGAACATCCAACGTCGAACATCCAATGAGGATGGCGCTCTCCGAGGCGTAGGCGCCACACCCCTACGAGCCGGAGGCTTCGCTTTGTCGATTTTTTAACGAACAAATAATGCTGAACTGCTAAATAAAAAACACAAAATTAGAAAAGGCGAGGCAAGGATAGTAGGTCAGATATGATAACGTCACTTGTTACTGAGTCTATCTCTGAAATGACAGAATTCCATATTCGAAGTTGGACGTTGGACGTTCGATGTTGGACGTTCGATAACTTATCCGTTATAAAAAGGCGAATTTTCAATTTAGATCCAATAATCTTAAGCAAGGACTACCCATGACTGCCCATCACACTCAAATCGCAGATGACTTGATATTGATAACCCTCAAGCCGCCTATCGACGGATTTGATAATTTTATCAGCGCCTGGCTCTACCGCGGCGACGTCACCTTCCTGGTTGATGTCGGCCCGGCATCAACCGCTCCCGGTCTTCTGCAGGGTCTGGCGGATATGGGTGTCGCGCACCTCGATTACATACTGTTAACCCACATCCACCTGGATCACGCCGGGGCCATCGGCGAGGTCGCCGCAAAATTCAGTCAGACCCCGATCATCTGTCATCCGGCCGGGATACCGCACCTAGTCGAACCTGCCCGGCTCTGGGAAGGAACCCGCAAAGTACTCGGCGCCACTGCGGAGGCATACGGTCCCATTACCGCCGTTAAAGCCGGGCGCCTGCTGGATGCCACCCGGTTTCAATCCAACGGCATCCTGCCGCTGATCACACCGGGGCACGCTTCGCACCATCTCAGCTTCAAAACCAAAAACTACCTCTTTGCGGGTGAAGCGGCCGGCGTATATTATGCGACGCGACCCGATTCCTTCTATTTGCGTCCGGCAACTCCCCCACGGTTTTACTTCGATACGGCGGTGGACAGTCTCAATAAATTAATCGATGCCCGACCTGATCGAATATGCTACGCCCACTATGGCATGGCAGATGACGGCATCAACAAACTGAAAAAAGCCCGCCGTCAGCTCTTTAACTGGAAAGCCACTATCAAAGATGAAGTCAATAAGCTTACGCCAAAGAACGCGGCTGAGAGGTGTAAAATACGGCTGTTACAGGAGGACCCCCTGCTGGCCGAATTCCAACACCTAAAGGAATCAATGCAGAACCGTGAGGAATATTTTCTCAACAACAGCATCAAGGGCTTCATCGGTTATCTCACTGCCGATTGAAATCCATCGGAGGTCAACATGACCGATAGCAAATTTTCTCAGCCAAAAACCGCGCACCAATCGAGTGCAAATGACAAAAATCAGATATCCGCTATGTACAGGAGAAGGTATGCGGATGATTTCGAGTTCGCCCCGGTGGGATATTTCACATTTGATCGATCCGGTGTCATCCTGAAAGTAAATTCCACCGGAGCCTTGCTGCTGGGAACAGAACGGGAAAATTTACTTCAGCGTCCCTTTTCATCATTTATCGCGCCGGCTTCCCGGGGTATTTTCGACGCTCATAGTCGGCAGCTGTTCCAAAGCCGCACGAAATTAAACTGCGATGTAGAGCTTCTGAGCAGAAACGGGAGCTCCCCCTGGATCCAGCTGGAGAGTATCGCCGTTCAGAGCGGCAACGGCAATGATGATCAATTTCGCACCGTCATCAACGAAATTACGGATCGTAAGCTGACGGAGGACAAGCTTCGAAAAACCCGGGCGGAGTTGGAAAAAGAGCTTCTTGAACGCAACGCCGAGCTCGAAAAAACAAACGAGCAACTGCGCGCCCAGGTTCAAGAGTGTGAGATCGCCGAAGCCGCCCTGAGAGAATCCGAAACCAAGTACAGCACGCTGGTCGAAGACGCCCTGATCGGCGTCTACATTATCAAGGATGGCAAGATCGAAATCGCCAACGACAAATTCGCTGCCATATACGGCTACGACAAAGCGGAGTTGATCGGTATGGATTCGGCCATGCTCGTTCATCCGGAAGACCGCAATCTGGTGAAAGAATTGCGGGAAAAGCGATTGGCCGGCGAAAAGGTCCCTTCTGAATATGAAATCCGGGGCCTTAAAAAAAACGGTGAGACGATCTGGGTCATGCGCAGTCTTTCAGTCATCAATTTTGAAGATGGTCCAGCCATCGCAGGGATCGTTCAGGACATGACCAAACGCCGTGAAGCGGAAGAAGCATTGCGGGAATCCGACAAAGAGCTGCGTATTCTGTCCAATCAACTGCTGTCCGCAGAGGAAAAGGAACGCAAGCGCATGGCCAGGGAATTGCACGACGGTATCGGCCAGGCCTTAAGTGCCATCAAATTCAGCGTCGAAAATTCCTTGAGAAATCTGCGCGACAGCCCCTATGAATCGGAATTGAAATCACTGGAGGCCTTGATTCCGCTGGCCCAGAAAACAATTGAAGAGGTTCGCCGGATCGTCAAGGATCTGCGCCCTTCCATCCTGGACGACCTGGGGATCCTGGCCACCATTACCTGGTTCTGCCGCGAATTCCAAAATGTGTATGCGGATATCCGCATCAACAGAGAGCTGGAAATTCAGGAAATCGACATCCCCTCACCCCTCAAAACCGTGATCTATCGCATATTGCAGGAAGCCCTCAACAACGTCGCCAAGCACAGCCAGGCCGATCGGGTCGATCTGAAACTGCAAAAAGCACAAAACAGTACGGAATTAATTGTGCGCGACAACGGCATTGGTTTTGATCTGAATCAGACCATTTCCCTGCATGCCTCCCGACGGGGTTTCGGCCTTGCCAGCATGCGCGAAAGAGCGGAATTGTCGGGCGGGAAGTTCGCAATCAGATCAGAGCCGGGAGACGGTACAACGATTAGGGTAAGGTGGGAAACGGTATAAATGACGAATGACAATTGAAAATTGAATAATTAAGGCATGCTTTCGTTCTAAAATGGGCTGATTATGGTTGAGCTTGGTTTTATTGCAGCAAATGTATTGGAATGCTGAACTTGTAAACTATATAAAAATGACAGAATTCCATCATTATTCATTCTTCAATATTCAATAGTCATTTCTAGCGGTTAACCAACCCCTTTTCCACCGCATAAACCGTCAACGCGGCGGCGTTGTGAAGGTCCAGTTTTTTCATCAGGTTGGCGCGATGTTTTTCGACAGTTTTGAGGCTGATGCAGAGGTCTGCGGCAATTTCTTTGTTCTTGTAACCTTCGGCTATCAATTTCAGCACTTCACGTTCGCGCTGGGAGAGGGATTCCCAGGATCCGAGGGCACGGGAACCTTCCTTACCCTTCAGGTAGCCTTGAATCACTTTTTCCGAAACCCCGGGGCTGAGATAAGACTTGCCGCTCATAACGTTTTTGATGGCGAGGATGAGTTCATCATGGGTGGCGTCCTTGAGGACAAAACCATCGGCCCCGGCTTGAAGGGTTGTCAACAGATATTCTTCCGTTTTGTGGACGGTCAGGGCAATAATTTTGGTATCCGGATAGCGTCTCTTGATCTCCCGGATCGCATCCATCCCGCTCATGCGGGGCATTGACAGATCCATCAGAATCAGATCCGGTCCCAATTTTTCAACGCAACGCACAGCCTCGCGGCCGTCCCGGGCTTCTCCGATAATCTCAAAGTTTGCATCTGCCGCCAGAAGTGCGCGCAAACCTTCACGCAGAATGGTATGGTCATCTGCTAAAACAATGTTCAGTTTATTCACCATACCCCCCTTGCTGTTCACAGCATGCAGTTTCCTGATCGGGAAAATACAGCCAAATTACGCAAAATATACAGTGTTCACTCTATTTATCATGCTACGTTTTTTTAGTAAACATTAATACATCCACAAATGACATCTAGGTCCGGTCTCTTCGGCGCATACCAATAGCCAAATCACTGAGAGCTCCCAATATGTTTAAGATTTTAATCGTAGATCCGAACAATCCGTTTCGTCGATTGTTGAAAATGGTTCTTGGCGGTCAGTTTTCATTCGCTGCCATCCAGGAGGCCCCGGACGGCAGCCAGGGGTGGAAGACCATACAGACCTTTAAACCGGACTTAGTTTTCCTGGAAATCCATTTGCCGTCTGAAAGTGGTCTTGAACTGGCCCGTCGGGTAAAGCGTGAACGCCCTGAAACGATTATCGTTTTATTGACCAGCTACGATTCACCGGAATACCGCGCTGCAGCAACCCAATCAGGTATCGAGCACCTGGTTCCAAAGGATGATTGGACCGCTGAAGACATGATTGAACTGGTCCAGACCATTCTGACGGACCTTCATATCAACGATCATGCGCTTCAAAGTGGCTTTCTGCCCCAGGGCCAATCCTCCTAATGGTTTAAGCGGTTGATGCCGCTGTATATCCACCCCGGGAAGAAGCCAGCAGCGTTTGTTCAGGTTTCCCTTTCCGTTTTGTCTCGACTCTTTTTTTCTTCGACCCACCGATATTCTTGCTGTTATCTGATTTCTCCTTGGCCTTGGCGGCAGCCAGCGCAATGATTGCGGTAATCACATAATACTTCATAATTTGCTCCCTGATTTGGACCACCGTCCCGGTTCGACCGGCGGTCCGCCGGTTTAAGGTTTAAACGGAGGGAATGTCGCCCCGTTTTCTATCCGTTCCAACTCTAATGCGGATTATCCCGGATTGCTTGACATTGCGCGCCAACCTGTATACCGACGGTGCCAGAACCAAAATAATACGTAAAATTTGCCATATTGGCCATTTTTCTCATATCTACAGTTGGTTATACGACCGAAAACCCATAACTAATAATTCGATAAATCTGATCGATTGAATTTAAGGCAATTAGTTTCGGCAGTTGCATATACTATATAAATATACAATATTATTAGTAATATTTAAAAGGGGGAGGGGTATCTGTCGATTTCAAAAAATTAGTTCTGATCTTGCTATTCACCTGTCTTGCAGTCGGTGAATTTACAAGTGGACCCGTCCACCATAAAAGGGAGGTTGGGCGGGTTTTGAAAATCGTTGCTGAGGTGATAACGGTAAATCGCGTGAACGCATATCAGGCTTCTTCGGATGCGCAAGAGCTGTTGCTCATCCCGATAGAATGATTACAGTACTTGTGTTCTCGTTTTATCGGCATTATCCAATCCACTTTTATCCACAACCGTATCAGGCATTTAAATATGCAACTCATGAAGCAAATTGCGGGAAGTAAGTCTAAGAAAGATTATGGAAGACGTTATTTCAGCTGAAATTCGAGGCTATAACGAGGAACGAATAACTTCCCAATAGGATAGCTACAGATAGAGCAATGTCGGATAAGCGAAACTTTTTTCTAACCATTATTTTTCTGACGATATGTTTCGCCCTAAATGCCTGCACCGGGGCTAAATATGGCAGGCTGACGGCCACTCCGGACGTCAAGCGATCTTTTGAAACGTATGAGGTGTTGCCAAGCCATAAATATTTCTATCGGGGAGCGAGAAGTAAGCCCACCGTAATTGTCGGCATCAATCAAAATTATGAAATGAATTTGAAACTCTGGGTTCCCCTGGATCCTGAATCGAATGAATTTCGCACACAGATCGACCGGGTTTCCCTCCAGGGTATGGGCAACATAGCCCAGCCATGGGGATTCAGGATTCTGGATAATGACGGTAATGACGTGGGCGTGTGGTACTCTGCCATTCGTATGGCGGCCGTCGCCATAACAGACGACCGCCAGATCGTCAAGTTGCAGCCCGGATCCATGGTGGCCATGGGAGATCAGATCAGATAATGATGCACTACAGTCACCTCGCAACTGCAACCAATATACTCTGGAAATTGATTGAAGCGAACGGGCATGATCCCGGTGGCCTGTATCAGGAAGTGGGCATAGATCCTGGTTTGCTGAACAAGCCCGGTGCACGAGTACCATCCACCCTGGTCAACCAGCTCTGGGAAAGGGCCTCCGAGCTGATTGACGATCCCTGTTTCGGTCTGAAAGCCAGCAAATATTGGCACCCATCCTATTTCCATGCCCTCGGATATGCGTGGCTTGCCAGTCACAGCCTGCGCGACGCCCTCAATCGCTTTGTCCGTTATCTTCGTATCGTATCCGAAAAGATCTTTATCACTTTAAAGGATGAAAGAGATGGATTTACATTGATACTCAGCTACAAGATCCTGGGTATGCGAGTTCCGGCACAAATCGATATGGGCATGGCCATGACCATTCACATCTGCCGCCTGAACTTCGGTGAGGACCTCAAACCCGTCGCCGTCAATATCATGCACGATCCCCCACCCTGCGCCGGGGAATACCTTACCCTTTTTGGTGTCCCGGTTCAGTTTTCGGCAAAAAGAGACAGTATTACCTTTGCCAGATCAGACGTTGACAAATATTTACTGGGTGCCAATCCGCAACTTGCCAGGTTAAATGATCAGGTGATGATTGAATATCTGGCCAAACTGAATAAAGACGACATCATCGATCGGGTTACAGCCGCCATCGTCGATATGCTTCCATCCGGGGGAGTTGCCGATGAAAAAATTGCTGAATCGCTGAACATGAGCGTGCGCAGCCTGCAGCGGCGGCTCAAGGAGGTGGGGACCACTTTTCGGACGATCCTCGATATGGTCCGCAAGGATCTGGCTGCAACATACGTTCGTGATCCGGAAATTGAATTGGCTGAAATAGCATTTCTGCTGGGATTTTCGGAACAAAGTGCGTTCTCGCGCGCCTTCAGGCGCTGGACGGGAACTTCTCCGAGCGAGGCCCGCAAATCCGGTGAAACGGGAGCTGTATGACGGAGCACAGAATATCGAATCCACCAGCGGCGGCGCTAGTGTAAAACTTCAACTAGATATCTCGCAGAGCCCGCTGAGCACACAGAGCTTTTTTGATTGTTCTCTGAGAACTCTCTGGACTCTGTGAGAGATTAATTTGCTTAAGTTTTATTTTGATCAGCCTGGCCGGTATACCTCTTGAATCTGTTTGATAATCCTTCCAGGGTTCATCTTGAGGTCACTGATCGGTACAATGTCTTCGGAGAATTTTATGCTCATATTTGTCTCGCTCTTTTTTAATATGGCTGTTAACAGGTCTCAGTATAGCACCGGTTAATAGTACCGCCAATAGTCGATAACCAGAGCTGGATGTTTCTGGAGCACCGTCTGCTGCTACAGCCTATTGCATAATTTTCTCCTGCACCAGTTCAATATCCACTGCAGGAACTCCGGGAAGTCCGTCTGCCTTGTAGCGCACGAACGTCATCTCCGGCAAGCGGTGCCAGTAGGTGGACTGCCAGAACAGGGACAGAAAGCCGCGCAGCCGGGCTGTCATTTTAACTGCACGAATCTGTTGACCATTCAAGGTGATCTCCTCTTCTGCGGCCCGCGTGGCCCGGAACTTTTTAATGGACAGATCTTCCGGTGCGACCACAATAAAATCCTTGCTATTCTCGTTTGCCTTCAAAAAATCCAGCAGGCCGAACTCCGAATTTTGCAGCCAGATTCGGTCTCCGGCTTCCAGGGATTTGTTAACCGCCTGGCCTTTGGATATCCCGCGAATGACAATTTTACTCGCGTTTCGCTCGGCCTTGAAATCGGTATTTTCACCGCTATCCGCATATTCCCAGCGCACCATTGACCCGTCGGAATTGTAATAGTATAGCTGTTTCACATCCCGGTAGGTTGATCGATAGGTGATACCGTTCGCGTTTTTTTCGATCGTTATGCACAGCTCGGAAACGAGATCGTCGCTGCGAACCTCATATGTTAGATCACAGGCAAAACTTTCGGTGCTCATCAATAGCAGGATTACAGAAAAAAACGTCATTACAGGTTTAAGCAAATTCGTTGCCTCCAGTTTTCTAATCTATTTTCACAATCATAAGCGTTACATCATCATGAATCAACGATCCACCGGCAAATCGACGAATTTCATCAATCACAATATGCTTTAAATCAAAAGGCGAGTTTTCCGGATGTTGATTAAGCAAATCTTTTAGGCGGTTTGCCGTAAAAAATCCGTTCCGCTGAGAATACGCCTCAACGACCCCGTCCGAGTAAAGAAATAGACAGTCGCCGCTGTCTATTTTTGTTGCGCTTTGGCTGTAAACCGTTTCAGGCAGAACACCTAAAATCGGGTCGTTGCTGCCCTTGGCCAATTTTAATTCCTGCCACATGTTTTCATTATAAGGTTTGATCAGGGCCGGCGGATGACCGGCGTTGACGTAGTAAAGATTGCCGTCAAGTTTGTAAAAGGAAGCCATAACCACTGTTGTCATCGCCTCGAGCCCGATTCTCAGTGCAGTTCGGTTCAATTCTGTCAGCAGTTTATCACCATCTGTAGAGTTCATATTCATCTTGAGTGCATCGTAGATACAGGTGCTGATGTTGCTGACATCTTCGCCGTGGCCATTTACATCAGCCAGAATCATTCGGGTCAGCATCTTGTTTTCACATAAACTCAGGTAATAGATATCACCGCCTTTGCCGCCGTCGCTGGCCATCGAATAAAGCGAAGCCGTCATACCGGCACTGGCAACATCGTCATTGCAATCCCGAATACCTCCCCAGATTTCACCACAGCTTAAATTGTGCATTTTGACACCTTTTCGTAGTGGGCCCTCGCAGATTAGTTAATTTTTTTTATGGTCTCGTAGACGTCAAAATACTTGATGATATGGACTCCTTTACCCAATCCCTAAACCGGAATAGCCGTAACCAAAAAAAGAGGAATCACGAAAGCACTAAATGACGAAAATACGAAATAAAGCTAACATATTTTTCGTATTTTCCAACTTTCGTAATTTCGTGATGAAAATATCTTTTCATAAAGTGTCGCAGATCCGCCTTTGTAGGACAAAGAATTCGCCTTTAGGAATCTATTGTCAATTTATCCCCGATTTCATTACACAATACCCAAATTTCGCGCATAATATTACCAACGGTAAATAGGCCTGCTGTTTAGAAGCTTGCAACCAATTAAGATCATTTTAAAAATTCATATAATGATTGGCATTGGAAGAGGCAGCGCTAAGATTGTGAGGGTGGCTCCGTAGGATTTTTCCAAATCTAAAATTTGGACCTTCCTACGGGCCGGAGCAGGTCCGAGATTTTTCATGACCTTTTATTATCATTCATCTTATCCGCACAAAAAGAACATCTATATTCTGCCTGGTCGGAGCGTGGTAATAATATCCGATCAGGACATCTTTTTCGGCATCATAGACAAGGGTGTAAGCAGAACCGGGATACCCTTTGTCGCGCAGTTCCAGTTCAATTTTGATTTTTTCTCCGTGTGCTGACGCCCGGGCATGAGCGACATTGATCGGCCTGGGATTGAAATAGCCGGCCTCTAGTTGACCATCCGGGTGAATCCGGTTCACCTCGATTATATAGCCGCCATCAATTCGCTGCCAGCGGCCCAATAAAGGTCCGAAATCGTCTGCCCTGATGGCATCATTCGCCCCGAACCAGAAAATCACCAAAGTTGCTGCTGTTGCCGTCAATATGAAATGTCTTGACGATAATTTTTTCTGTTTCAATCTCATAACCAGGACTCCAATCAGGCCAATTTTTAAGAAATCCGGAGTTAAAAGGGAATTGATATTGTTAGTACACAACTATCCATGCTGAATTGGGCTGTCAAGGGGGACTTTGTAAAACAATGGGCAGTAAGTAATACTTGCATTGTCATTGGTTTACTGACATTCGTAAATAAATTAATGAATGACGCATAAACAGCTTGAGCATGCAATTCGAGCAGCATGTGAAGTTTCTGAAGATAATGAAATCTGGATATTTGGATCGCAAGCAATTCTCGGGGAGTTCCCGGATGCACCGGAACCACTTCGCGCGTCTATCGAGGTGGATGTCCAGCCAAAAAATCGGCCCGACAAAATTGACGCCATTGATGGCGTATTGGGTGAGCTGTCACTGTTTCATCAGACGCATGGTTTCTATGTGCATGATTTGCCCATCGATGAAACAGCAACGCTTCCCCAGGGATGGCAACACAGAGTAACAGCAGTTTTTGACGAAATTGCAACCAACGGAAAAACCGGATGGTGTGTGGAAGTTTCGGAACGCTACATTTTATTTATTTTGCCTGATCTCTTTCCTTGACGAAAGTTTAAGCATAGCTTAGTCTATGACTAAACTAATTTAGAGGTCTAAAGCATTATGAAAG
Source organism: Desulfobacterales bacterium (assembly GCA_030066155.1). Classification (GTDB taxonomy): domain Bacteria; phylum Desulfobacterota; class Desulfobacteria; order Desulfobacterales; family JAFDCJ01; genus JAFDCJ01. The sequence continues at coordinate 30,888 of JASJCE010000012.1, forward strand.
TCGGAATACATGAGGCCAAAACCAAGCTTTCCAAGCTTATCCCCGCCGTGCTCGCAGGCGAGGAGGTAATCATCACCAAGGCTGGCCGTCCTCTTGTGAAACTGGTTCCCGTTGAGGAACCAGGCAGGGAAAGGCCGCTTGGTGCCTATTCGGGCAAGGTCCGGATCAAAGGTGACCTTTTGGAGCCCCTGCCGAAAGAAATTTTAAATGAATTTTGGCAGGTAAAAGACGAAGATGCGTTATCTACTTGACACGCATACTTTTCTCTGGATGGCGGCGGAACCGGCGAGGCTCTCCGAAAAAATCACTGGGATCGTCCAGGTTTCAGAAAACCGGTTGTTGTTGAGTGCGGCAAGTGGCTGGGAGATCGCCTTGCTTTGGCATCTCAAACGTCTGGAGTTGCCGGATCATCCCCGGCGGTTCATTCCCGAGGCCCTGCAAAGACTCAGTGTAATCCCCCTTCCTATTGGCTTTGATGCCGCCATATCGGCAGCCACACTCCCCCTTGTCCACCGCGACCCGTTTGACCGTATCATCATCGCTGAAGCCCTCAAAGAAAACGTGTCTGTTCTTACTAAAGACAAAATGTTTACGGAATATGGTGCCCGTACACTGTGGTGATCAATGACAATACCCCGCCTTTGAACCGGAAACCTTAATTTAACAAACCATTTTACCGTACGGCTTTCCTACAATTATCGGCGAGATTATCGCCTTTAATCAATAAAAAAAATGATTGAGCTGTTGCCTTCCCTCTTTACAAACTTTTAACCGATATAAATCTTGATTGAGATTTGCCCATGGTCATCGTCATCATAAAAATGAACGCAATGCCTTATAAGCGGCGCCTCTGGCCTAAAAAAACGGCCGGGCTGATCAAAAAAGAAACTGATGAACATCCAACATCGAACGTCCAACGTCCAACGTCGAATATTGTATTCTATCGATTTATTAAAGGAACAACATGCAGTGCCTGTGTTGCTCCAGTGAATACACCGTTGCAAATTTGACCCGACTTCCATTTGACAAGCTCGGGCAGACGTACACCGCAGGCTATAATTTGTTCATTAATTAAAATCGATAAAGCGCAGCCTCCCCTCCGGCCTGTAAGCCTATGAAGCCTACGGGCTGGAAGCGGGCTCGTAGGGGATGTGGCGCCTACGCCTCGGAGAGCGTCATCCACATTGGACGTTCGATGTTGGAAGTTGGACGTTCGACGTTCAATTTTCTATTTGAAGTTTCACACGAGCGTCGCCGCTGGCCGCTAGCGTCCAGTCTGATCGGAAATGAAACTTAATGTCATATGAGGATTCTTCTGTCAGTCAGTTATGGTGTTATATCCTGA
>JASJCE010000154.1 GCA_030066155.1 Desulfobacterales bacterium
GAGAAAATCGTCGGCTTTGAGGCCTAATGATCCAAAACCAAATTTCTTTAGTGCTTCCATCATTTTATTGGCATTATCTGGCGACAACGCTATCCATATATCAAGATCTTTGGTATAGCGCGGATGTCCGTGGAATGCGACAGCATATCCGCCAACCACTAAATAACTAACCTTGTTCTCGTTTAACAATTCTATAAATTCTCTGAAATCCTTGCTCAGCATTATATCTCCATAAATTATATTCTTTTCGGATTTGCTCTAGTGCATTCAGTCGCTCCTCATATGATTTTGATTGCCAAAATGAAAAATCATTCGGCTGTTCATTTATATGATATTTCTTAACGACCTTACCGATACTCATGATATCCTCTTAATGTTATTTGCTTAAGTCGATGCTGCCGCTAATTTTTGATCGTGGCCAAACTCTGTTAATTTACTGTCGAGACTAAGCGTTTTACGCACCGTGACTGCACTAATGCCGATCGCGAAAATTTCTATGCGTTCTACCCCACGATGATGATATGATGCCGTGCTCCAGGGGAATTTATGCACAACTTGCGGAGCATGAGAATTATATAACAAATCCAACATATTATGTAAATAAGTTTAATTTTCCACTATATCCCTTTATTCCCAACCTTCTTACCCCCAACTGACAAATAGTCCAGCTAAAGGGGCACCGAAAAGATGCCGATACATAAAAAAACAGGTTAAAACAAAACATTTAGGATCATGTGATGCACACGCTGCCTATTTCGTTTAAGCGAAATGCGCTTACATTTTTGTTAACAGCGTTTTTTTCCTCCATTTTCATAGCAGGTTGCTATGACGAAAAAGACGCGTCTGATCGCGATAATTCAAATCGAGTCGGAAACAGAAACCTATCAAACGGTATAATTCTTTTTATCGGCGATGGTATGGGTGAAGCCCATCGGCAGGCAGCTACTTATTGGCGTGGAGATACTTTGATCATGGATGAAATGCCGACTCACGGCTATTCGCAAACCTACTCGGCTGACAGCGATGTCACCGACTCCGCAGCTGCTGCTACGGCGATTGCCACAGGCTTTAAAACAAATAATGGTTTCATTGGGATGGACGAGAATCTGAATGTTCTGTCGACAATCTTGGAAGAAGCCCAAACAAGGGGAATGTCAACGGGCCTGATAACAAATGTGCAGATGGCGCATGCCACGCCCGCGGCTTTTGCCGCACACGTCGAAAACCGGGATATGATGACGGAAATAGCCGAACAGATATTGGCATCAGGTGTTGATGTCCTTCTGGGCGGCGGCGAAGACGATTTTATTCCTCTGTCGGAAAACGGGTGCTACACCCAAAACGGGCATCGCACCGATGGTCGCAACTTACTGAACGAGGCAATCGATTTAGGATATACCTACGTTTGTGAAGAAAGTACCTTTAATGATGTCGATCCATCTGTGACCCGGCGTCTCATAGGACTTTTCGCGGACGAAGGAATGCCGCGCCCATATTCTCCCACCCTGGAAGAAATGACCCACAAAGCCATAGACATTCTTTCAAAAAATCCCAATGGATTCTTCCTAGTAATCGAAGGGGGCCAAATCGATTGGGCTAGCCATTCAAATCATGCAGAGAATGTAATTTCGGATGTTATTGATCTCGATGAAGCACTAGCGGTCGCGATGGCCTACGCCGCGGATAAATCAGATGCGCTAATAATTGTAACTGCTGACCATGAAACCGGCGGTATGTCAGTCGATCTGAACTCAAGTGGTTTGCCGGACGAAGATGGGCCATTTTTCATGCCGGATGGAACTCCATTTTACATTAATTGGTCAACCACAGGTCACACAAATGCGGATGTTCCCACAACAGCTCAGGGTTTGCTATCGGAGTCCCTGGTGGGCGTAAATGAAAATACTTATATATACGATGTAATGCTTAAAAAGATAGGGCATTGATTTTTCAAAGCGGATGAATCGAAAATGGTGAATCGTGAATCGGATTTCCCCCAAAATCCTGGATTTTTTAAACCGTAAATCCGAGGAACGTCCCCTATTGCCCCCTATTGCCCCGAACTCTGGAGACCTCTTTGCGCTCGCTGCCCGGTCTTAATTCTTCAATTTTTTCCAACAATCAGTAAATCGCAAATACAATTTCGGAACGACTCTAAATCAAATATATGATATAGTATAAGTATGAGAAAAATTTATGTTTTTATCATATGTCTTTCATTTGTTCTTGCGGCAGAAGCTAAAGCCCCTCTTTTTGATTCAAGTTTACTGAAACTTGAATTTGAAGATAGGGTCATAAAAACAGCAGATTTTTTTATAAATCGAGAGGTGTCGCTTGATCCCCTTGGTGAAGGCTTTGGCCTTGATCCGGACCCTTTAATTTCAACTACGAAATTTGATTGCACGACTTTTGTTGAAGTCGTGCTGGCAATCTCTATCTCAAAAAATGAAGATTCAATCATTCAAAACTTGAATCAAATTCGATATAAAGACGGGAAGGTTTCGTATTATAATCGCAATCATTTTATGGTTTCTGACTGGATACCGGAAAATATTAAAACGGGATTAATATCGCCTGATTTAATGAACAATGTGTTTCCGAAAGAAGCGCTTAAAAGAGGGCGTAGGCGGCTTAACAAAACCACATGGTTTTTTCATCGAGTTATCGATTTGTTGGATAAAAAGGGAAAAGGTCCCAAAGAAATCATTGCAGCACTTGATGAAGTACCGGAGTCTAATGGCAGAAAAGAAGAAACTAACTTCTTACGGGCAAATTACTTTAGAGATAATACTGGTAAGATGTATACCATGCTTCCAAAAGTTAGCGTTATAATGTTCATTAGAAACATGCCGAATATTCCGACTCTCGTAACTCACATGGGGCTTCTTGTAAAAGAAGACGCTAAACTCATCCTTTATCATGCACCTAGAAGAAGGCCCTGGAGAGTTTCAAAAGAGCTTCTGGAAGATTATTTTAAGGAAATGGACCAGCACAGGGCTCCCATTCAAGGCTTATTGTTATATAAAATAAACAGTCCAAAATCTAATCTGTAGCCGCCGATGCCAGCGACCGCAGGAAATAAAAGTGACAGGTAAATTACGTATTAAGCTGATTGCGTGTGATAGAACTGGTGAAAGCTGTTGTAAAACCTTCGTTTTCGTTTAATTTGCAGAGTACGATTGAGGCGGGAATAAACAAGAAAAGGTGTTAGTCAAAAAATTCTTCTGAATAAAAAGGGTCAGATCTTTTAATTTGACATATTATCGATTTGCTTTAAGAATTGATCGTTAACGATCTGCCCTATTTTCCCAGAGATCCGTGCTGAGGTATTTCAGGCCGGAATCACAGATCAAAACCACCGCGATTTTGCCCTTAAATTCCGTTTTCAATAATTCCATCGCGGCTGCGACATTGGCGCCTGAGGAAAAACCGGCAAAGATTCCTTCTTCTCTGGCAAGTCGACGTGCCATTACGATTGCCTGTTCGTCGGACACTTTGATATAACCGTCAATAAATTTGCGGTTCAGCAAAGGCAGATCGTCTATGGCATAGCCGCCGCCCTGAATGCGATGATTGGGATAGGTCACCGGTTCTCCGGAAAGGATGGCCGCGCCTTCCGGTTCAATGAGGAAGCATTTTGTCTCGGAATTGTGCTCTTTCAAAGCGGCCGCACAACCGGCGAATGATCCGCCTGTGCCGGCAAAATCGCAGAAAACATCAATATCACCGCCGGATTGTCGAATAATTTCCGGGCCCGTGTTGAGGTAGTGGGCTCTAAAATTACCTCTCAGGCGGAATTGATCGGCCCTGAATGCCTTGCGCTCAGCGACGATTTCTCTGGTTCTCTGCTCGACCAATTCAAGATCGCCGCCAGACACCTGACCGGGAACCGACTCCGGCAGTTGATCGACCAGCACCACTTCGGCGCCCAGGGCGGACATCATCCGGGCCCTTTCAACCGAATTGCCTTTGGACATGACCGCCACAAAGGGATGCCTTTTAATTCCGCATACGATGGCCAGTCCGGTGCCGGTGTTGCCGCTGGTCAGCTCCACCACCGTCTGGCCGGGCAATAGCTCCCCTGAGGCCTGCGCATCTTCGATGATCTGGCGTGCAATTCGATCCTTTTTTGAAAAACCAGGGTTAAAAAATTCCAGCTTGGCCAGTATGCGTCCATCCATTGCCCGGGTCAGTCTGGACAGTTCTACGAGAGGCGTATTGCCTATTGCTTCAATGGCGGAAGGTGAAAGATCTGGAGGTTTTGTCATATGTCATCCTCTATTCGATTCCCTTGGGCATAAATCCTTATACTCGGCTCCTCTGTCCTTACCGAACATTCGGGCCTTAGTGGTTTTGCCACATTTTCGGGGACCAAGGAAAGCCGTGATAGGAGATCGCCGAGAAGGAAAGGAAAAGGCTCGCATCTTAAATATTAAGTATTCGCTTTTTTATCTTCGATATTCTTCGTTTTATCCGTCTATTTTGTTCGGCTTTTTTTGCGACTCTATTATACACCATCGTTATAAGTGCGCCACTTACCCCTCCGAAAAATTCTCCCAGATCTTTGCAGGACTTTCCACTCATATCTCTGGCAATATATATCGCGACTTCGCGGGCTATGTTGTTTTTGCGGCCTTTGGTTATGATCTGCTCCTGATCGCAACCAAACTCCTCAGAGACTGCATTCAGAACGGTTTCAAGCTGAATCTTGGGTTTGAGTCTCTTTAATTGAGGGATCTCTTTATTGTCTTGCTTTTTCGATAAAAAGGTATCCTTTACCCACGTTACAAAATCCTTCTCTCCGAGAATAAATCCCTCAACAACCTGTCGACTCGGGTTTTCAAGGGTTTTGTAATCAGCTGTCTCTACAAAATCTTTGTAATTTTTCTTAGCCACTTTTTTGTTCTTGCCGAAATTTGACAGCAACCAGTCTGATTCCAGAAATACCGGTTTCTTTGCTTTTCCGATGAATGCTGAATAACTGCTCCATTGGTATTCTGATGGACCTGAGACCAGCTTTGCCCTTACGGGATTTAGATGTATATAGCGCGATAAATGCTTAAGGTATTCATCAGCGTCAATCAAGATGGCCTTGAACCTGCCCTGGAACAGATGCCCCGCCCGGCCTCGTTTGCGATTGAAGTAGGTTGCATAACTGACATTTATCCATTGCATCGCTTGACTTAAATTTGCATCCGGGGTTCCCACCAATAGGTGAAAATGATTGCTCATCAAACAATAGGTATGGATGATAATTGAAAATCGCTCATTTGCCTTTTCGAGATATTCAAGAAACTTTTCACGATCCCGATCGTTTTTAAATATTTTTTCCTGATTGTTGCCCCGGTTTATGACATGATAAAAGGCACCAGGATATTCAACGCGCAGCGGTCGTGCCATTCAGTTTGCCCTCTGTTTTCAATTATTGAAAAATTCTCTCGGTGGGATTTAAATATGGTAATTTTTTGGATGTGTCAACATTTAACTTTTAAGATGTGACCCTTGCTTTTCCACTTAGCTTTTCCATAACACCATCATTGAATTATCAGCATATCATCGTCGGACAATACGGCCCTTATTTTGCGCTATAATCTGCCGCGCAGCGGGATAAAATGACTTTTCGCTGTGGTCGTCTATGCGAAGCGGCATCAGATCCGTTGCAGTTTGAGTCGGATGAGGTTAGACAGGCTCGCTTTTGTCGCTCCGGGCGGCATATAGCTCCCCGGCACTCAGCACCAGGCAGCAAAGCGCCATCAGTATGACGGACAGCGCTGCTGCGGCAGGGAAATCCGTACCGGTTCCGGAAATTTTGCTGTAGAGTTGCAACGGCAGAATGTTGACTTGTGTGCCCACCAGGGCCAGGGCAGTGCCGTAAGCGCCGATGGCCACTGCCGCCACCAGACAGTAAGCGGCTACCGCCGTCGGCAGCACCTGGGGAATGAGAATATCCAGCACTGCGCGAAACCGACTGGCTCCCAAAGATTCCGCGGTGACCAGTTGGGTGCGGTCAAAATTGACCAGCACCGGCAGCATCATCAGCACGACGCGCGGAATCAGATAATAGGAGTAGGCAAACCCCAGGCCGGCGGGGCTGTACAGCCAACCGGCCATCATTGCCGAATCAACGCCGATCTCGCCAATCAGCAGGGTGATAAACCCGGCGCGCCCGAAAGCTAGGATGAACCCGTAGGCCACAATCAGCCCCGAAAAGGTTAGCGGCAGGGAAATCCAAAACAGCAGGGCTGTACGCAGCGTTTCGCGCAGGGCGGACAAATGCCATGCTACGGCAAAACCGACCAGCAGTGAAGCCGCCGGCGCCACCGTTCCCAAAATCACGGTTCCTCGCAGCCCCCGCAGGAACACCGGGTCGCCGACGACCTTTACGAACTCAACGCCACCTCCGCGAAAGGCTTCTCCGAAGACCACTGCGAGCGGGAGCACGAAGAAAAAAAGAATTAGGGTGACGCCGGGGAGAGCCATAATCGCCAGCCCTTTGCGGCGTTTATGGGTGATGTTATTGGCCAAGGACCTCCTTCGTCCAGCCGTCATTGATTTCCGGTTTGCGTTCAGCGGCCTTGTAAAGATCAAGCGGACGCAACTGAGGGGCCGCTGGAAACCGGGCCGTGATATCGGCCGGCATTTGTACGTCCGGGACCGAAGGCCGCACAAAACCTTCCGCGAAAGTAGTCTGACCGGCATTGGTCATGATGTAATTCAACCAAAGTTTGCCGGAGTTGGGATTGGGGCCGTTTTTCACCAGGCTAATGGCATAAGGTGCGGCAACCGTTGCCTCCTTGGGCAGGACCACGGCAATTGCATCTCCCATACCGTCTTTGAATTTGGCCTTGAGACCGTCGTTTTCATATCCGATCCAGATGGGGATTTCGCCCTTGATAAACTTGGCGTACGGTGTGGTGCCTTCGACCCGCAGCACGTTGCCCGCCCTGTGAAGCTCGGCTAAATACTCTAGGCCCGGCTGCACGTTTTGCATGTCACCGCCGGCAGCGTAATTGGCTGCGAATGTCAGCACCTGGCCCTGCCCCGTCGTACGGGGATCCAGATAGACGATGCTGTTTTTGTAATCGGGCTTTAGAAGATCTTGCCAGGATTGAGGGATATTCTTGACCAGGTTGGTATTGACCAGAAAGGCAATCGTCAGCTGGTGTATGACAAACCACTCGCCCTGGGGGTGCCGGTAGACTTCGGGCAATTTTTGGAAATTGACCGGTTGAAAGGGGGCCAGCAGCCCTTTTTCAGCCGCTGTAACGGCCGAGCCGGCAAAGTAGTATGCCGTATCGGCTTGGGGGCGGTTGCGCGCTTTTTCGAGCGCGACTACGGTGGCCCCGGATCCCAGATCGTTGTAGGCCATTTCAACGTCTGGATAGCGCTTTTTAAAGCGTTTGAACATTGTTCCCCAATTAGCCCAGGTCGGTCCGGTGTCGAATGAAACCACCATGCCTTCCTTGGCGGCTGCCTCGTAAAGCGCTTTTTCCCCGGGGTAAAGCTCCGGGCCCTCAAAAGCCCCAGCCGGAAGCGCAACAAGCACTGCAAGGAAAATTCCTGTTAAGATAAATTTTGGCGTTTGCATTGGTTTCCTCCTTTTGGTTTAAGTTAACAGTTGACGTCGCTGCCCCGGTCATTGCGGAAGAAGCTGGATATGTTCGGGCTGGATGTGAATCGTTTCAATGTCACCGCGAAAGTCGGTTTCACCTAAAATGACCGCATCGCCGACGGACAAGTCAAATCGCCGCACCGATCCGAAGAAACGGTCTCGAGTCAGGCGCCCTTCAATTGTGTTAATGCCGTTTGTGGCCGGTCCGATTGCGATCTTTTCCGGTCTGACCAGGGCCGTCGTGCGGATGCCGGCCGGCAGGTCGTGTGGTGCGGTCTGAAGGGATCCGAAGGACAGCCTGATCGTTCGATCGGATTCGACCTGCGCCTCCCAGAGGTTGGATTGTCCCACAAAAGCGGCCACATTTCGGGTGGCGGGAAAATCGTACAGCGTCCGGGGCGTGGCCAACTGCACTAAATTTCCACTCTCCATCACAGCGATGCGATCGGCCATGGACAGAGCCTCCTCCTGGTCGTGCGTGATATGGATCGTGGCGATGTGCCGCTCGCGTTGAAGCCGTTGTATCTCGTCGCGCATTTCGGAACGCAAACCTGCATCTAGAGCCGACAGCGGCTCGTCCAACAGAAGGGCGCGGGGCTGAAAAACCAAAGCCCGTGCCAGCGCCACGCGCTGTTGTTGCCCGCCGGAAAGCGTCATCGGCTGACGATCTTCAAAGCCGGATAGACCGACCTGGGCGAGGGCTTCAGCGGCCTTGCGGCGCCTTTCGACCGGCGCCTCTTTGCGGACCTTCAGGGGATAGGCCACATTTTCTCCGACGCTCATGTGGGGAAACAGCGCATAGGATTGAAATACAATTCCTAACTTCCGCTTGGGTATCGAGAGATCGGTGACGTCCCGGCCGTCGATCAACACCTTTCCGGAACGCGGGGTGATGATACCGGCCACCAGTTTGAGCAAGGTTGTTTTTCCGGACCCACTGGCGCCAATGACTGCCATCAACTCACCGTCACCCACGGTCATGCTGACGTTAAAGACACCGGCGTCCGTACGTGCGTAGACGAATGACACATCGCGAAGTTCTATAGCCATGTCAACTCTTGCGAACCCTACTAGTGGAGCGTGCCGTCCAAGCGCCTGAAAATGCTGCTGAAAGTGCGATCACAAGCAAAATTACCGTTGCGGCGCAGGCAAAACCGGTGGCACCGTAAAACGCCTGCAGCAACACGACAGGATATGTTCGGCTCAAAAACCCGGAGACCAGGTTTGAAAGCTGAAATTCCCCGATGGATAGTGCCGCCACGGTAATCAACCCGGAAGCCAGGCTGTGGCGAATCAAGGGTACGAAAATGTCGAAGAACCGGTGGCGGAACGACGCCCCCAGAGTTTCCGAAACCAGTTCCAATTCTTCCAATTGTATGTGGCGAATATCGTTGACCAATGTATTCAACAGATAAGGCAGTGTCAGAACAACATGTCCGGCGATCAGCAGCCAGATGCTGCCGAGCCAAGGTAGCACATCGCTGGAAAAAACGAGAATAAATCCGAAAGCCAAAACCACTGGAGGCACGGCAATCGGTAACAGAAAAACAATGCGGGTACAAATCTTCACACCGCGCGATTTACCCCGATAGATCGCGTACGATAAGGGTACTGCAATCAGGGTGCAGCCGGCGATGGTGGCCAAAACGACCTTCATGCTCACGGTGAATGCCCGACGGAAGCTGCTGTCCATCCATAATTCGAGATACCACTGGTTGGTGATCCCACGCGGCAACAGCGTATTGGTCCACACTTCGCCGAACGATCCGACCAGCAGAAGAATGAGCGGAAGAAACAGGTAAATAAGATAAAGGCCAGTTGTGATGTACATCGGACACGAGCAAAGGGTTGGTTGACGAATTGTCGATTACAACTTTTCCGGCCAGACAGCTGAAACGGGTGCATTGATATGATTTTTTTGCAAGTTCATAATAGCGACTGCGCAATTGTGTGTCAAGATTGATCCCGATGGTGATCATGATCAAAGCGAATCCCGTGGACTTTAAACCTTTGAGGTCGCAGCCTGATGAACGTCCGACAACAAGCGGCGTATTCGAAAAATACTCTCTGTTTAAGGTCTTAAGCGGTTCTCGGTTGGAGACCATTGTGAACCGCGAACCCTAAGTCTCGCTCCTGAAAACCATTTTGCCACCGACAATGGTCGCTGCCACCCGTATATCTTTGATCCTATCCGGCGGGCAGGTGGTCGGATCCTCGGTTAGGACCACGCCGTCGGCCAGCTTGCCGGGGCTCAGGGTGCCTTTCTCCGACTCCATAAATTCGGCATGGGCGGATCCCTTGGTGTAGGCGCACAAAGCCTGCAGGGGGGTGACATTTTCAATGCTGTTGCGGTTGACGGCCAGGTGCATCAGCTCCAGCGGCTTGAATGTGGATTCGCCGGGCACATCGGATCCGAAGGAGAGTGAAATTCCGGCTTTGAGAATGGATTGATGGGGATAAGCCCGGTTGGCTCTTTCTTCTCCCAACAGCCCCCGGTCTTTTTTGAGATCGATCAAGGCCGACGGCTGAACCGCCAGCAGTATGCCCCAGTCTGCCAGGCGCGGCAAGTCTTCCGGCGCTATCAGTTGGGCGTGCTCCAGTCGAAATCGCAGATCCCGCACCCGTCGTCTGTCATCTTTAAAATTTTCCAAGGTATTCAGAAATTCACGGATGGCGCCGTCGCCGATGGCATGCAGGGCGAGCTGGCGCCCTTGCCGGATGGCGGTCTGAATGACGTGATACAGATTTTGGGGCGCTATTGACGGCAGGCCATAGTTATTCGGCTCGCCCCGATACGGTTCGGTGAGCATGGCCGTGCGGCTCGAAAACGTGCCGTCGACAAAATACTTGCGGGGCCCTTTTCTGACCCACAGGGGATCAAACTGCAGATGCTCCAGCCAGAACCGGGCCAGTTTCAGCTTGCCGTATGACCAGCATGAAACCCGGGTCGTCAGCTCCCCCTTTTTATGCAGGCGCTTATAATGATTCACGGTAAAAGGTATCCAGGTATTGTCCTGAATCGAAGTGATGCCGTTTTCCCGGAACAGGGCCATCGCCTTGTCAAACAGGCGGGTGCGCAGTTTATTCTTCAGATTCATTTCGATCAGCCGGCGGTAATGAATCGGATACACCGCCCGCTCCTTGAGGATCCCGGTCGGTTCACCGCTGCTGTCCCTTTCGATGATTCCACCCGGCGGATCGGGCGTTCGCGACGATATTTTCAACTTTTTCAGATGATATGAGTTCAGCCAGGCCGAATGCCCGGAATACTGGAAGAGGATGACCGAACGGTTCGGAAAGTGGCGATCCAGCAGCTTGCGATGGGGGTTGGGGCAAGATGGATAGTCCCAGCCGGATCCCTGGATTGACTCACCGGGCAACAGTTCCTTTGCGGCCGCTTTTAACTTTTCGATGATTTGGTCCGGGTTGAGTCCTGCCAGAATGGGCCTGGAAAAGTAGTCCCCGGTGGAAACCGCGTGCAGGTGGTTGTCATTGAATCCGGGCACTAGCGTTTGGCCCTGAAGGTCGATCACTTCTGAACGGGGCGTGCGATATGGGGTGGCGCCGTCCGCGCCGCCCACGTAGGCGATGCGGTCATCTCGAATCACCAGGCAGTCGGCCCTTGGAATCGCTTCGTCAAGGGTGACAATATTGCCGTTTTCGAAAATAATGTCTGACATGTTGGGTACCGGTGGGTTGGTCTGTTTCTGCAACCGAGTATGCACTTAGCGGCACAATATCGACGCCATGTTGTCGATGGCAATTGAGTCATTGTATTTAAAAATTGACAAATGATCTAAAATTCAAAATGACTAAAATGATCTAAAATTTTGGAATGCTATCATTATTCTAACAGACAAAATACATTTAATTTTAAGCACAAGTGCTTTGGCTCCAAATCTTTAAAATTTGCGGACGTTCCTGAGATACCGTATGTTGGTCGGTCAGATGTTCATCTATGGTTAATTGCTTTGTGCTTTTTTTGGCTCCTGAATTTTTTCGCTCTGGTTCGCGTCATTCGCGGGCTCGCCTTCCCCTTCCTCATCATCGCGATAGGCCACACCAAAGAGTGCGGCTACGACTGAGCACTCCAGACCAAAGGGCAGGTACCCGGCAAAACCCATCAGCGGCATTTCAAAGATGTGAAACTTCTGCACATAAGGAACGGTATAGATCCATTTCGAATAACTGTAAAAGTTCCACATCTCCCAGAAGATCCCACAGACCAGCGCCGCCATACCCGAGCAGACCAGCACTGACCAATTACCGTCCTTTAGTTTGGAGAAGACGGTTTTTTCTCCCCGCAGAACCTGCACACAGACGATCACCACCAGCGGGCTGATCCAGAGCAGAGGATAGAGCAGCGAGGGAAAGACCCCGATAAGGGCGAGACCGAAACCAGCTATCGCCAGAATTACTGCCGCCGTTGGCCTCTGATTTTTACGATCAACCCGGAAAGTAATAAACTCATCGTAACCCGCATCAAACAGAGGAAATGTCTGCAGCAGTTCTCGCGTAGCCAGCACCGCAGGCAAAACGGTCGAGAAGGGGAGTGTCGCCAGCCAGAAATATTCCGCCGGTCCCGCGTCTTGGCCGGCGGTATAATACCAGTTTTGAACAAAGCGATTAAGGTACTCAAAAAACCACCAGAAAAGGGCACTCACCGGAAAAAGCAAAAGGTAACGCACCGTGCGCCGGGTCAGCAGGCAACTGCCCTTGCGCCGGTAAGTGATCCCGTTAACCACCAGGATGTAACAGATCCAAAGCGGCGTGAACGTATGCTGCTGCAGTTCCTCACCGACAAAGTCAAAGCGGTTCCAGGCAATCACCCAACTGACCGCGCCAAGGAGCAGTCCCGCCGTTGCCCAGAATGGGAATCCGTACCGCGGCGCCGCATGCTTGCCCTTGATTTCACGGCTCTGATTCGCTTTGTAACTATAAAACCGTATCCCCTGGATAAGGAGTGGTCCCACCACCGCCAAAACAAAAGCGCCCATGAGTAGAAAACCCACCCAGGAAAAGTCGGCATGTTCGACATGCTTGGTTCGCGGCGGAAATTCAAGGTACGGGGTCGGGTCCTTACCCGATATGATGATGCCGGACATGGGCAGGCACACCAGAAGCGCCACCAGAAAAAAAAGATGAACCACGGTCCCCACCGGGATGAGGGGTTTTGAGCCTGGCGGGCTTGTCTTTTCGGATTTCCTCATCAAATTATGCCTTAATCTGCTATGATTTCTTTGCTTTGGCGGGCGCCGCTGCTTTCGCTACACTCTTGAAGGTTTACGCCAAAAATGGCGATCGACCTTCACAATTTAAAATTGTGATCATTATATACGTTTTGAACATAAGAGGAATATAATCAATTTACAATTATCCGTTAACTATTTTAAAGGAAAAGGTAATCAAAATTTGAAATTTTATCAACTTATGTAAAATTAAATGAGAAACGAAATGAACTCTTTAGAAGAAAAAATCAAATGGCAGGTTCCCGCATCTTTACTTACAGATAAAAAGTGGGATGTCGCCATTATCGGCGCAGGTCCTGCCGGTGCGATTGCTGCCGTCCATCTGGCGGCAAAAAATCACCAGGTATTGCTTTTTGATAAGAAAAAGTTCCCCAGAGAGAAAGTCTGCGGTGACGGTCTCTTGCAGGATGCACTGAACTGTCTTGACAACGCAGGGCTTGGTCCGAGTGTTCGGGAAAGCGGACATCTGGTTCAAAACGCAACCATCTTTAGTCCTTCAAGAAAAGAGGTTGATATTGACGGAACATTCCTCATGATCAAACGGCATATACTGGATACCTTGATCGCAAAGAGAGCGGTAGAACTGGGAGCTGATTTTTCTTGCGGAGAGGTGGATCGGGTTTATGTAAAACCTGATCAATCTGTTTGTTTGTCGAGCAGTGAAAGCAATAGAATTTACCGGGCTCGCGTTGGAATTTTTGCAACAGGTGCAAATCTGAGGCTTTTGAAAAGAACTGGCTGGCAGGCTCCGCCACCGATCCATACTATTTCGTTAAGATGCTATGCTCAATCCTCGGTGGAACTTGACCGGATTATCATTTCCTACGATAAGAGTATTGTTCCTGGGTATGCCTGGATTTTTCCAATGGGAAACCATGAATATAATTTGGGCTGCGGGGTATCCCATAAGCGCACAACGACAAAATCCATCAATTTGAAAAAAGTCTTTAACGCCTTTATAACCGAGTTCCCCTTGGCACGAGAACTGATGCAGCACTGCACTCACACCACGCCTCTAATGGGAGCCGGACTGCGGTGCGGTTTTGAAGGGGTGAATCCTTATACGAATGGGCCGTTGTTGGCAATAGGTGAGACTATCGGAACCACTCTGCCTTTTACCGGCGAAGGCATCGGAAAAGCCATGGAAACCGGGCAATTGGCCGCCGAATTTGTCCATCAGGCCCTGGTAACAGATGATTTGGAAAAATTGAAGGGATATGATAGGTGGCTGAGGAATGAGTTTAAGCCGAAATACAAAAGCTATCTTTCTGCCGAAAATTGGCTGTCAAATCCGTTGATCAATGATTTCCTTTTAGCCCGGATGGGTAAAAGTAAGCGTTCGCTCAGAATCCTGTCCGGTATCCTTTCAGAAGCCAATGATCCCCGAGAGCTATTTTCTTTAAAAGGGATTTTGCTGATGTTATCAGGAAGAAAGCGTTGATGTTATCCGCAATATTAAAACCAAAAACTGAATCACCGTAACGTATTCATGTCAATTCAAACCTGATTTTTTTGGTCACAAAAAGCAAATTAAAAATCTACCGGTGATCAATGTGCCTTGCCTGAGGTGAGCGGTCGGGAACGAGGTCGCATCTTAAAGATTAAATATTGGTCGTGAATATTTAAGATTTAAGATGCGACCCTTATCTTTTCCCTAACTGACATTTATCCATTGCATCGCTTGACTTAAATTTGCATCCGGGGTTCCCACCAATAGGTGAAAATGATTGCTCATCAAACA
>JASJCE010000155.1 GCA_030066155.1 Desulfobacterales bacterium
GGTTGAAGGTATTCTATTCAAATTTTAAATAGATGGAGAGAAGCCTCCCCTCCGGCCTGGAAGCCTATGAAGCCTTCGGGCTGGAAGCGGGCTCGTAGGGGGTTGTAGCGCCTACGCCTCGGAGATCGACGCCGAAATTCGTCATTCGTCAATCGCCATTCGTCATTCCATACATTGCCATCTGATTTCTTTCGGAACTCTATGCCCCATGCTCTCTGCCCTATGCTCAGTCAATCTATTGCACAAAATTTCCACCATTCGTCATTCGTCAATCGCCATTCGTCATTCCATACACTGCCTTCTGACTTCTTTCGGAACTCTATGCCCCATGCTCTCTGCTCCCTGCTCAGTCAATCCGATATGCAAAATTTACACTTCCGCATTCCGACTTCCGAATTCCAGAATGTTGCACATCTCCATGGTAGTTCACATCATCTTCAATTTCTCAAACAGAACGTTGGCTTGTTTACGGTCCCCCAGGGCCTCATAGCACTGTGCGGCAAACCGCACAGCGTCTTTTTCGTTCTCGAATTTCAGAAAGCGCTCGAGGGCACGATCATATTGTCCCAGGTTCATTAATCCGACTCCCAGGCAGATGTTGAGCCGCGGGTCCCGGGTAAAATGGGACAATCCCGTTGATAGAATATCGATGGCGGCCGGCATTCGGCCCTTTTTCTGATTGAGTATACCCAGTCCCAGATAGGCATCGGCATTCGGGGCATATGACAGGGACTTCTCGTATAGTTTTTCAGCGAGTGCCTGCTTGTTGCTGATCTGATCTATTGCGGCATAATCGCCGTGATCGAAGGTCATTGCCAGTCGCGAATAAAATTCGGAATGGCGCGAATACAAATCTTCGTCGTCGATCAACTGAATGGATTCGGCAAATTCGGGCAGTTTTTCGTAAAAGTACGATCTCAGCCGCTGCCCGAAGGACAGGATCATCTCTTTGGTCAATTCCGGAACGGTCTCAAAGTACATGATATCTTCGATTCGATTGAGCCAGATATCGTCGCCTGCCTTCAAACGCGCCTTGAAGTCGTCATAGAGGGCGGTACCGGGAAATATGTCGAGGATGTAGAATATGGCACTCAGGGGCTTTATGGCCTTTATCAAATCCATGGTTTCCCGGATGGTATGCTCGTTTTCTCCCGGCGCGCCGTAAATGAAATAGGCGCGAGCCATGATGCCGTATTTCTGGGTCATGGCAAAGGCAGATCGGATCTGATCGTTTGAAATGTTTTTCAGCATGTAGTCCCGGATTTTTTCCGAACCGCTTTCAACGCCGTAGCTGATTTGAATGCAGCCGGCCTTTCTCATCCAGTACAGGATCTCTTCGTTGACATGATCAACCCGGGATATGGCATTCCAGGAAATGTCCAGCTGTTTATCGACGATCTTTCGGCAGATTTCAATCACCCGTTTTTTATTGACGGTAAACGTATCGTCTGAAAAGTAGAAAAAGCGGATGCCTTTTTGAACCAGGCGTTCGATCTGCCGCACAAAGTAGTCGGCCGAGTGAAACCGGACCCGCCGCCCCCAGAACTGGGGGGACCCGCAGAAATTGCAGTTTCCGCCGCAGCCCCGGGTCAGGGCCAGATGCTGGAAGCGAAAATATTGAGCCGGATCGGGTAAATCATCCAGCCGTTTGATGCGCGCGGCCGACGGGGTGCAGACCGCCTGATCGTTTTTGCGATAGGCGATGCCCCGGATATCGCCCATATCCCGGGTTCGATCGGCCTCCAGGCGTCGGACCAGATTCAAAAACGGGTACTCCCCTTCCCCGATCACAACAAAGTCAATCTCTTGAAAATGGGTCAAGAAATGCTTCCACAAAAATGTCGCCCCGATACCGCCGAACACAATCTTGACTTGCGGATTCAATTGCCTGGCGATATGTGCAATATCGATCGCGCCCCAGCGGTTGGCATTCAATATGGAAAAGCCGATTAAATCGGGTTTCTTCTCTGCCAGAATTTCTTTGATTTTAGCGGGCGTCGCATCGATGTTGTACCAGTTGAGAATCTCGACGTCATATTGATGTTCCTCTAAGACAGCCGCCACATAATACAAGCCCAGCGGAACCGCCCGCACATCTTCAACATTGTGCACCCTTGGATTCAAAAAATAGGGGTATATCAGTAAAATTTTCATCGGGACCCGTTCGCAATAAGCCTTGCGGCCAAATTGTTAAATGCTTTCAAACAGCAGTAACCCGAAACGGTGAACCCTGGTCGCCTTCGGCGCTGCCGGCGGGTAAACCGTTAACCTGTGAACGCTTAACGAATACGTTTGGACGTCTTTGCATTTTATGCCGTTATCATCCACAAAACCGGCACGAATCACCTATAAGTTCACCAATATTGATTCGTAGTCAAGCGCAATCCTGGTTTCGGTATTTCGAATGGCACGGTGATAGTCCAGCCGGATTTTTGAGGCCTATGAGACGTTCATGGTTTACCTCCTTAGGCCCTATTTGTTTAGGTCAAATCATGTTTGCACAGGATTTGAGTAACGATAATCCGACTATTTTGGTGAGAATCGATATAAGATCGATCCGCCGGAGGCAGACCACAAATATTCATTATTCAATATTCATTTCCCCGATAAATCGGGATTAAGCTTCGCTAAAACCGGCCTCGCCGGTTTCGGTATTTGGATTTGACATTTACAAACCGACTGGGGTAAATGAACGATTACGGGGTTTTTATTGTATACAGGCATTTACCAACATAGCGGCACAGTTTTCTACGAACTGGTTTCAACCTATTTTGACTGGCTCTGATTTAATCGGCTTTGCTGCAGGGCTTGTCAATCAATGATTTCGATCGGACCTGAATCCTAACCTTTGAATTTAGAACCCTGCGTGTGGGGTCGTAGCCCGACGCGTCTGGTCGAAGCCAAAAGCGAAGACTGAAGGGCGAAGTCCCAAACCCCTGAACGGATACCATTTTCCTAATTCTTAATAATACTCTAACAATAGTGCCTCAAACGAAGTGGCATAATTTTTTCAGGCCTTCTCGATCTAAATCTAATCCGCTCTCTTATTCGGCCTCTATCTGCGCTCTTATGGCGACCCGGGGTAGACGATTACCGCTTTGAAAACCGGATCCACTCACGCTCTGTAGCTATCCGCATATTGTTAGAAGAAGGTCTAAATATATACGAAAAGCAATCCAGGGAATAAACTAACCGTTCAACTATAAACGGAGGGCGTATGTTCTGAAATAGACCCCGTTCCTCAATGAGAGGTGGGGTTTTCTGTTTTTGTGAAAGCGAGGTTAGAACAATGAAAGAGAGTAAGACTCGATCCTATCGGCTGGCAAAGGAATTGTCACAGATTTTCGTTTTGGAGGGCAAAATAGATAGCAAGCTATCAGTTTCAATGTACCACCTCAACCAATTTATGGATTCCGAAAGGTCGTCGGTATGGTTATTTCAACCTTGGAACCAAAAACTTGCAGTCTTTTCATCACTCGATCTTGAAAAGAATGAAGTCCGCATTCCAAAATCATGCGGTGTAGCTGGATGGGTATTTGTAAACCGCAAGCCTGCAATCGTTAATGATGCCTATGAAGACAGCCGTTTTTGTAGAGAGGTAGATGATATGACAGGTTTTCGGACACGCAATCTGATCTGTTCGCCCTTATTTGATAACAAGGATGAATGCCTGGGTACAATTCAGTCAATAAACAAGAATAAAGGGGACTTTACAACCGATGACATTGAACTATTGGATCTGGCCGCCCGAATGGTGGCTGTTGCCATTAACAATAGTAGACACTATACTGAAATTTTAGTTACGAGCGAAGCCCGTAGAAAATTTATAAAACAGATTTCGGGCAACGTTGGTAAACTCTTCAGTTAATTTAATATAGATATACATAAAGTACATGCAATTTGGCCTGATTTCAGGTAATGGCAAGAGTAAATCTTTGTTTGTTGCACTTCAAGCTACACTGGCGTAACGACCTACTTCGCTCACAGTCCTGGTTACGTTGAATTGTAGAATAAAATCCGAGTCGAAAACGTCAAGTACTAGCTCCAAATTGCCGTAATTTTATTTCTTGGATGAGCTTAAGGAGGTCAGTCAATGACATTAAAAAACTGTTTCCAATTAGACGATATAGCAGAGATATCTGCAAAACTCATTGACCCAGGCCGCGGAAAAGAACTAGCTTTGATAATTATAGTGGGCGGCCCAGGGGTAGGCAAAACTACCCTGGCCAAGGAATTTGCCAAGCAAACAAACTCAATCCACTTTGAAATCGATGAGGTTAAAAGACAGATCGTACCTGAGGGAATCGCGGCAAAAAGCATAGATCCCCCAGAATACCGTTATAAGTATTACGCGGAGGCAATACGCAGGCTGCCACATTACTTTGCCCAAAGCCCTTCTCACATGGTGATTATCGACGAAACATTACACCTACAAATATTCCGCCAACTGTGGCAAGAAGCTGCCAATGATTTGAATATCAGAGTCTATTGGATAAATGTTAACTGCGATGAAGAAATCATTAAGCAGAGGTTTCTTCGTGATAAATGCCGAGAAGGCCACATATTAGGCGACAAAACCTATTCAATGTATTTGCTTTTTGAAAAGGCATATGACCCTATGGAAGGACCTCATGAGGATGTCGACACCGGCCAAGACATAGTACCCCAGGTCCAAAGGATCATCAGGAAATTGGGACTTGGATAACGTATCGTGCAGCTTGAGCAGAATTAGTCGGCAGCGTATGAAAAAGCGGTTCACTGCATACTGAAACCCCTGGCCCAGACCTAAATTTTATTAATTCTGGATAATACGACATTACTTGACTCGCCCTAAAGTGGACATTAAAAAATCCCTCACATCGCGCCAGGGCGGGCTGAACACTGACAAGTGAAACCTTTGGTTCTGACAACATGTTGTCAGTTAAAGCCCGGTAAGCGCCTAATTCCGACCTCAAGCTGAATCCATTTGTTGGTAAGCGCCATTGTCGAAATCTCCCCCCAAATGCAACAACCGGTGGAACAATTGTTTTTCTTGCATAAACACAATATATCGTTTATAAAAATCGTTTACCTTTAACAAAAAAATTACGCAATTTTCAATAGTTATACAGTTTTTCGGTCAAGGGTGCTAATGCCGACAACCATCGGCGTTGACTCCTGACCGCATTTGTGGAAGCGACAGCAACAGGCACAATTTATAATGCAAAACCCGTCAATGCACATTAAAGGCGTTCTGTTTCATTTTGAAACCACCCTTGTAAAGCAGGCCAGCCTGAATATGGCGGCCATCAAAATCTCAATCGGTTGTCCGGCTGACCGGCATATCGTTTATCATGTCCTGAATTTAAAAAACGCTGATGATAAAAAAGCAGCCGTTCAAAACCTGGAGGATCTCGAAGCTAAGGCCGCCGATACAGCCGTTTTAGATCCGGCAGCAACAGACATTCTACAGTATCTGATGGCAAAGGGCTTATGTCTGGCAGTGGTCACTGCCGGCGGGCGGCGCTTTGCCGATACCATATTGCGCAAGATTCCGAATGTTGGTGCATCCGATATCACCGCCATCGTAACCCGCAAGGAGATGCTCGAACTGAATCTGACAGCCGGCGCAGTGCGCTTTGTCGCTCAGAAAATGAACATAGCGCCGGCCGAGCTGATGGTTGTCGCATCGGATCCGGCTATTCTCAAGGAGGCTGGAGAATGTGGGGCTCAACCGGTTTCGATGGATCTGTCATCGACATCCGGCCAATCGCTGCCGGACGATACGTGTCAAATTGGCGGCTTGAAGGAGCTTATTTCCATCGTGCGGATGGGCATCCCGCTGCCCGCCGGCAAGCTTCCGAATGATTTGCTGCGCGAGTTTTTAAATCAGTTCGAGTTCGATGATCCGTCGATCCTGATCAACCCGGGCGTCGGTGAAGATACAGCCGCCGTGGATGTCGAGCCCGAGGAAGTACTGGTCCTCAAGTCGGATCCCATTACGTTTGCAACCGATGCCATCGGGCAATATGCCGTGCTGATCAATGCCAATGACATTGCAACTTCCGGGGCAACGCCCCGCTGGCTGCTGACAACTCTGCTTTTCCCCTGCGGGGTCACGCCCTCCGAGATTCGACTGGTTTTCAACGAACTCAAGGCGTTTTCCCGGCGTTGGGGCATCACCCTTTGCGGCGGGCACACTGAAATAACCGATGCCGTCACCCGTCCGGTGGTAACCGGGATGATGGCCGGAACCGTATCCCGACAGAATCTGATTGACAAACGCAATATGGCCACCGGGGATCGGGTCCTGCTGACCAAGGGTGTATCCGTGGAAGGTACGGCAATTATTGCGAGGGAATTCGGCAGCCGCCTGAGTGAACTTGGCATGTCCGATTCAGAAATCGACAGGTGCCGCCAGTTTCTGGCCGAAATCAGTGTGCTGACCGAAGCTCGCATTGCGGCTCAATCTGAAGCAACCAGCGCCATGCACGATGTTACCGAGGGCGGCCTGGCCACGGCCCTTGAAGAAATGAGCATTGCCGGCAATCATCGAATCGAAATCAATCTGGATGGCGTCCCGATATTTGCCGAGACCCGGAAAATTTGCGACTTGCTGGGGATTCATCCCCTCGGGTTGATCGGATCCGGCAGTCTCCTGATCTGCTGCCGAAAAACCGCCTGCCAGGAGCTGATGGACGCCATTCGTCAGAGCGGGATTGACGTCGGCTGCATTGGGGAAGTGGTCGAAAGGGGTCAGGGAATCCGGGCCGTCAGCGGCGGACGGGAGATTGACTGGCCCAAGTTCGAAGTGGATGAGATTACAAGACTGTTTTAAATGGATTCTCGGCCTTTTTCCAAAAATATTTTCGAGGAGCCAGAGATCGGAGTTATCAGATCCGGTTTCAGGTGTCAGTGTTCAGGTGTCAGGATTCGGCAAACGAGAAAAATGAGAAATTTCGGAAGTGTTTGAAAGGGCAAGGCAGTAATCGCAGATAAGCGCCGCCCCTGGCCTGAAAAAACGGGCAGTCTGATTGGAAAAGAAACTAATGAGTATCGAATAAAGGAATTCTATCGATTTTA
Organism: Desulfobacterales bacterium; assembly: GCA_030066155.1. Classification (GTDB taxonomy): domain Bacteria; phylum Desulfobacterota; class Desulfobacteria; order Desulfobacterales; family JAFDCJ01; genus JAFDCJ01. The sequence goes on from JASJCE010000155.1 coordinate 7,063, forward strand.
ATCGCGGTTACAAACCGCTCCCACACGAACTGTGAATGAAGTTGCATAAGAGAGGTAGAGATTATAGAAAATCTCAGGCCTGATTGAAATAGGATTCTTCATCCTTTTCCACGCCCGTTCGGTCGACTGAGATTTCCCGTTATTTCAAATTGACATTTTAGGGACCAGTGTGAGACTGAAACCTGGTAATATGAAAAACGGACGACCTTGGTGTATAAGATATTTATGTCCCATTAATCTTCACACCGAAAGGAGGTCGTCCGATGAGAAAAATAGCATATTTGGCAATGGATGTACATGCACGCAACTGTGTGTTGGGTGAGATGGACGGTAACGGCGAATTCCACGGCAACCGTTCCTTTAAAACTTGTGAGATCAATATTATCAAAGCGCTAAAAACCATAAAAGCAAAGAGAAAATATTTGGTAATCGAAGCCGGTCCGTTGAGCAACTGGGTGGCTCAAGTGGCCAACGATCATGTCACCAGGGTGATCATTTGCGACCCCAGAGAAAATGCATTGATCTATAAAAGTTCCCAAAAGCGCGATAAAGTTGATACGAAAAAATTGTGCCGCTTGCTCCGACTAAACGAATTCAAAGAGGTCTACCGGCCTGAAAATGACCAGCGCGCCATTTTTAAAGCCGCCGTTCAGCATTATCTGGATTTGCGCGATCAGCTTAAGGCGCTGAAGCAAAAAATTAAAGCCATGTATCGTCAATGGGGGGTGATCGATGTTTTTACCGAGTCGGTCTACAGTGTTAGCGGTCGGGATAAATTCCTCAACCAGCTCAAACATCGCCCCATTTATTTGCAACTCAAGCGGCTTTATACACTATTAGATACAACCGCCGATATGAAACAAGATGCCCAAAAATCCATGACATCGCTGGGCCGCAAATACCCGGAGATCAAAGAGTTTAAAAAAATGCCGGGTATGGGCATCGTTGGCCCCCATACTTTTGACGCTTATATTCAAACCCCACATCGCTTCGCTAAATCAAGCCGCTTGTGGAAATATTGTCGCTTGGGGATCACCGATCACACCAGCGACGGCAAACCGCTGGGCTACAGACGGCTGGATAAATCTGGCATCAGTGAACTCAAAGCGGTCAGTTATCGCGCCTTTCTCAGCGCCATCAAAGGCGACAATGAGATCAGACGCTTTTACCTCAGCTCGCTGAAGCGAACCCATGACAAAAAGCATGCCCGGCTCAACACGCAACGCAAAATACTTTCCGTGATGCTCAGCATCTGGAAGAAAGGAAGCGCTTATCGAGCTGAACTATTTCTGGATCCGTCTACATAAGGGCTTATGACAAGCCAATCAATGGCCCGATTGTGGGCTGAAGTGCGCAGTCCATTCCGGCGGATCCGGGTTGCCGGGAGAGTCTCGATCACTTGGTTTCTAGCCGCCGAGGTTAAACCCCGATAGGCTCAACACCTGGATAGGCCCCCGGCCTTTATACCCAATATGACCATAGTCCTGCTCAATTCGAGCAGAAGACTCGTATACGTGAATGGAAAGAACACGGCCCCGCACTGTCTTGTTGATCCGGTATCCGGATTGGGACGGCAATCTTCTTAAAGTTAACAATTTGGGCTTTGATTCTAGCTGTCGTACCAACCCGAAGTCGTCCTGTGAAATCAAAAAAAACTTGATTTCACTGCTAAGGATTTTTATTGCTTGATTTCACTTTTCATACGTGAAACCTGACACCTGAAACCATTAGCCGGTTTTCTCGATTTCGGTTCTAATCCCGTCTATTTTCGCCATGATCTCCTGGCAGGCCTGCTCAAGGTCGACAAGAATTCGTCTGGCCTTTTCCTTGTCGCTTTTTCTCGTTCCGATGCGTTCGATTGTTGCTGACAGATCCGTAAAATAGGCCTGAAAATGCTGTAATACGGTTTGACCAAAACTGGCTGATACGGCTTCGACCAGTTTGAAAAAGTAGCTAAATTTCAGATTTTCACGAAAGTCTTTGAGATGAAATGCAATCGACTTGGCGGTCTCGCGTTTCATGCGACGCAATGCATCATCCAGCACCTTGATTTTGACTTCCCCCGGTCGATTGCTGGTTTTTTTAAAAACCGTCTTCGATTTTCGTACCGCCTTATAGTATCCCAGACGCATGATGGCCTCGGCTTTTATCCGGGCCGAATAGTGTGTGGCACCGATCAGAGTCGGGGGTCTGAGGCCATTGGTTTTGATGATATCGGCCATTTGCGGCACTCGAATGGGTCGACCGCTGTTCCGTTCGGCGATGGCGTCGAAACTATCGGACAATCCGTTAAACTCCTCGAATGCCTCTTCCATCAGAGTGTCGAACGGTAATATAAGTGAACTAAAGTATTCTTCGATCTGCTTTTGATTATACTGTATAAATCGAATCAGTTCGGGATTGATCGCTTCGGCAATATAGGTATCAATGGCCTGTTTAAAATCCTGGAATACCAGAAAAAGAATTTGTGTAAAATCAGTATCTTCGAGACTCGGTGAGTATTTATGAGGGGAAAGCCCATAGCCGTCGATAAAGTTGATTATGCTTTTATTGACACTGCCGGCCTGCTTATCAAAAAAACGATGAACTTCCTGCTGAAGGGTGGTTTTAATCTCCGGCTGTGCGCCGGATAAGGTCTTATTAATGGTTGTCTTTATTTTGTTGAGCTTTACCTGGTGCTTTTTTATCTTTTTTACCGTTGCCGCCACACTGTCGGTATCTTTAGCCAGAATATCCCGGTTAAGTGCGATCCAATCACCGAACCCGGTCAGGATAACCCCCAGGCGCTCAATATGGTTTTGAAGCAGCAGAGCATTGCGTTTGCGGGCCAAATCGTCATAAAACACGGTTTCAAATCGATCCGTTTCGTGATCCGAAAGCTCGACAAAGGTCTTGTCGGCCTGCCAATGTTTCATCCTGAGCTGCTCTTTGTCTGATAGCGCACCGGCATTGGCACTAAACAGGTTGAATAACGCCGAAAATGTGTAGATTCGAGGATCCGGCTTGAGCATCGAAATCTCTTCTCGAATGCGGTCGATCAGATTGTTAAGATCGTCGGCGGATTCGTGTTCGCTGAAGTCGCAATTTATCACAAATATGATATTGTCCAGAATCCCCATTTTCTTGATCATGGAAAGGAAGCGGATATCGGCCCGTCGCAAACCGGTCCGGCTGCTGATCACATAGACGATCTGATGCGTCAGCAACAGATACTCCTGGATCATGGCGAGATGCAGGGGATTTGAAGAATCGCTGCCCTGACAGTCAGCAATCTCGATATCGGCTCTCACGTGGCTTGAGTCGATTTCGAGCAGGACATCCTTTAAATAAACGGCCAGGGACTCGTTGCCCACGAAAGACTTGTGGTCGGTGAACTGATCACCCTCGTAAACGTGAATCGCATCGTCCGCGCTCAAAAGGGATTTGACCGTGTCGTAGCCCTTTATGTAGGAGGAGAGCAGCACATTGTTAATGTTGCGCGTCGAGCGGGTAATCAGCTGATCCGAACTCAATTCGGCCAGGGCTCGGGCGAGTTCGCGACGCTCCCGGGCCCGGCGTATGTCGAAGCGGCTGTTTTCAGATCGCCAACCGGTTGAGGGAAACAGCACCAGTGCCGCTTCCATCTCGGCATTGATCTCATTCCACGATTTAAAGTACAATTTGGCCCGCAGTCGCTTGCCGTTTCGAACGCGGGTCACGATGGAGGTAATGACCCCGGCCCCTCTTTTGACAAATTCACCTTTGAAAATTGAATTCAAAAAAGTGCTTTTGCCGGATTTAATCGGTCCGACAATCGCCACCCGAATGATGTCCTCGCCCAATTGCGCGGGTAGGTGATCGCAGGCTTTCTCCCAGTCACCAAAACTGTAATCCGCCATTCCAGGGATTGATTTGGCGGTAGTAAACATCATCGACATTTCACGGCTGATCTGCAGGATGTCATCCTTCAGGTTGCTGTAAGTATCCATAGGTCTGTCAGTTTGCATCAATTAACTTAATGCCTTGTAAAAGTTAAGGTTTGGTGCTATAGGAGGTTACACCCTAAAAGAAATCGATTGAGGAAGGAAGAAAAGATATATGTCTGAAAAACACCCCGAATGTCCCCTTTATAATCCCCTGAATTGCAAGGAGTATTATAATCCGAAGCTTTGCGCATTTGTTCGAAAAGATAAGGTCTGCCTTAAAAAGAAGAAACCCAAAACGAAAGCCAAGGCAAAAGGTTAGCTTTCATCACTTTTTAAGCATGACCGGCCGTACTCGACAATAACGTCGGGTCAATTCCCATCTTTTTAACCGCCTCATCCCACCGCACATCAATCGGCAAATCAAAAATATTTTCCTCAAAAATCGAAGAATTCAACCAGGCATTCTGTTTTATTTCAGACTCCAGTTGCCCGGGCCCCCAACCGGCACATCCCAACGATATGATAAATGCCTGCGGCCCCCGGTCCATGGCGACTGCCTCGAGAATATCTCTGGTATTGCTCATGGCCAGGGATTCGGTTATCATCAGGCTGGCCTCCCAGTTGAAAGGCGGACCATGCAGAATGAATATCTCGCCGACGTGGACCGGCCCCCCCAGATGAATCGGTACCGTTCCGACCCCGCTGGTGTGCTTTATGTCCAATTCCTCGAAAATATCTTTGGCCGTCAGGGAATGATGCACGCGATTGATGATGATACCCATGGCCCCGGTATCATTGTGTTCACAGATGCAGGTGACGGTCTGATGAAAATTCGGATCAATCAAACCGGGCATTGCTAATAGAAATTGGCCTTTCAAAGAGGCGGAATTTTTTGTCACCATGACATCCTCCATCTGCCGGATAAACGCCCCCACCTGTCGGGCATCTTTCAATCCTAATTTTAGCGGCACGTTTTGTCAAGGAATCATCATGGATTTTTTGATCGGGTGGGTGGCGGTTCTTCCGTGAAATTTAATTCGCCAGGGGCACTGTTTCCTTCTCGAAGCGACGATCCCGCAATTCGTACACTTTCATATGTTTGATCTCTTTGGCGGCCCGGCCGTGCGTCTCGATTTCGGCCACCTCCAGGCGGGACCGGACCGCGCGCAGCGTATTCTCGCCAATCAGAATTCCATTCGGAAAGGATTTGGTCAGATTTTGCAACCGAAAAACCGTATTGACGGAATCACCGATTACGGTATAGTCCATTTTTTTATCGAACCCGATGTTGCCGACAACCACTTCTCCGGTGTGAATACTGATGCCCATTTCCACCGTCGCCCCCAGCTTGTTCTTCAGGAATTTATTGACCGCCGGCAGGGAATGCTTCATTTCAAACGCAGCCGCAACGGCGTTGTCCGCATCGCGCGTGCTGGCTACCGGTGCTCCGAACAGCGCCAGAAAACCGTCTCCCAGATATTTATCGACAATCCCCGAATGTTTGAAAACGATACCCCCCATAACCTGAAAGAAACTGTTCAGCAGGGCAACCGTCTTCTGGGGCCCGATTTGCATTGCCAATTGTGAAAACCCTCTTAAATCGATGTTCAGCAGGGTAATTGTTCTGATCTCCTCGATGATCGGTTTGTCGCTGCCGGAACCGTGTAAAATTTTATCCAACACCTCCTTGGGGACAAACTTTTGAAACATGTGTCGAACATCGCGCTCGTGTTCGGCCATAGAGAGCGTTTCCTTGTACAACCGGGCATTTTCAATCGCAATACAGACAGAGGTAGCGATTGCCTGGAGCAAATCCTTGTCGTCAAGACTGAATTCACCATTAATTTTATTCAGGACTTCAATCACCCCGATCACCCGTCCCTGGGAAATCATGGGAACACACAGAGCGGATTGGGTTGTAAAACCCGATTTCTCGTCAATGACCGGGAAGAAGTGAGAGGACTTCTCGGTATCGTTGACCACAATGGCCTCACCCCGGGCGGCGACATAACCGGCAATCCCCTGTCCGAGCTTGAGGCGAAATTTTTTCATGGCCTTGATCTTCATATTAAACGCCACCGCAATTTCCAGCTCGCTGTCCTCCAGGAACAAGAGCGAACCGGCTTCCACATTCATGACCTCCCGGATCATGTCCATGGTGTATTTTAACACTTTACTGATATCGAAGGTCGAAGAGGCCAGTGCACTTCCGATCTGGCGAATGGTATTCAATTCCTGATTGCGTTTAACGACAGCCGCGGACAGCCGATTGCGCTCCAGAACCAGGGAGAGTCCGTTGGCCAGCCACTTCAGCAATCCCATGATTTTAGAAAACATACCGGATTGGTTGCCCGCCAGGACCAGGATGCCGTAGATCTGTCCCTCCACTACAAGGGGTGCCAGCAAACAGGTCTTCAGACGCTGATCCGCAAAAAGTGCTCGATCGAGGGTAGCGGCATTGGCTTTGGCGCAGTCGATCTCGAGGGTTGTTTCCTGCTTGATGGCGGCCTCGAGGATCGATCCATCATACGGGTAAGAACGGCCTTTAATCAAATTACAGGGGTGGTGACTGTAAAAGTCGGAAACCGTCAGACTTTCGGGTTGGCTCTTGTTAATGAGCATTACGGCGCCAAGCTCAGCCGGTATCACACCGTGAATTTCGTTGAGCAGGGCGTGGATCAGCTCGTTTTCGCGAAAGCTGGAGTTATACAGTTTAAACACTTTTTCAATAAACTGCGTATGCGCCAATTTCTGTTCGTTTTCCTTCAGAAGCCGAAGATTTTCGTAGGTAAAGGCGGCGTTGCTCAGGAGCGGTGTCAGCACCTCAATATCACTGTGGGTGTAGACCCGATTTGTATTTCTGGAAGAAATCGTCAGGACCCCGATGATTTCTTTCCTGGATTTAACCGGCATGCAGACAAAGGACTTGGTGCCGTAATGCGCACTGTTGGTCCGACCGAAACGCTTGTCTTTTTCGATGTCTTCCACCACCAGCGGTGATTTATTGATGACGGCATATTTGGCAATACTCGTATCGAAGTCGATTTCATCACCGGATTTGACAAATTTGCCAAGCCCCATGGTTGCTTTGACAACGAATTTCCGGGGGTCGGTGTTTTCAATGGTTAAAATCGAACCCAAATCCGAGTTGGTCAATATCAAGGCCCGCTCCAGGGTGACGTGCAAAATCTCCTCCGGATCGAAGGTCACGTAACACAGCTCCGAAAGCTCTTTGAGGATCGAGATTTCTGACGCTTTTTTCTCCAACTGTTTAAACGTATTGCTAAACTGTTTCTCAATGGCGGTGAAGGAGCTGACGATTGAATGCAATTCATCCGTTCCCGGAGCGGTATCGTCGTTTGAGAGTTCGGCAATATAGTTGGTTGACATTTTCTCGGATATGCTGGCAATTTTATCAAAAAGATTTTTCAGAATATTGAAGCCGATGAACGAGAAAATGAGTATACCGAGGAAAAAATAGGGCAGGTGTTCATCCTCCAGCATGTTGTATTTGATGCTGAAAAAGATAAATCCGACGATTGGAAATAAAAAAAATAGCCCAAA
>JASJCE010000009.1 GCA_030066155.1 Desulfobacterales bacterium
CCTAACCCGTCAGTGGTCATTACCGTACAATATCTGTTATCGACCAATAACCACAAAAGTTGAATAAATTTTAACCTCGTGATGCGCTCAAATAACGTTTGACAATCGATGTTGGTGGTGTAAACTAATAAGACTTTACAGAGGTTTAAGCCAATGAAGTTAAAGCAAATTGTTCCAGTGCTGGGTATTTTCGTTTTGGTCTGGGCCTGTGCAACGAAAACCGGCGTCGCTCCCGATTCGATCCGACCCGGCGAGGGAGCCGAGATTTTCGCAAAGGCCGAAGAATCCTTTCAGACCGGCTTATATGAAGAGGCGCTGGCTTTATACACGGACTACGTTCAGCGCTTTGGTAACGAGGCCATGGCCGATGCCGCGCTGATGAAAATGGGCGCGATTCACTCGGCCGGCGGCCGATACGAACTCGCTCGGTCTGCCTATAACCGGCTGGTAGCCGATTACCCGTCGAGTTCTTTCGTATCCGATGCCCTGGTTGAGGATTTATTCACCTACTTTAACCAGGGGCGCTATCAGGAGGTGATTCAACGGGCGCCGGCGACCCTCCAGAGACTTGATTCCAACCTGCATATTTTCAAAACGTATGCGCTTGTCGGGGATTCTCATCTCATGCTGGATGCCCCCATCGATGCTATCGACAATTATGTGCGGGCCCGCGAATATGCCGGCGAAACAGAGCAAAGCGCCATCCTCGACAAACTTCGCCAGGCAATTGCGCGGCTTGATACCGCCGATGTTGCGATACTGGTAAATTATCCCGATGATAGCCTGCCGATGGATTTTCTACTATATCAGCTGGGCCTGAATTATGCCCTGGAGGAAAAATATGATGATGCGTTGAAAATCCTGAATGAATTCATCATACGGTATCCGGACAATGAAAACCGAATTCTGGTGGATAGCCTGATTGATGAGATCGAGAAAAACGCTGTTTTCAATCAAAACACAATCGGTGTTCTGCTGCCTCTCAGCGGGCCGTATGAGAAATTCGGCCAGCGTGCCATGAAGGGGATCGAACTGGCCATGGCACGCTTCAGTGCCCAGGGCAACAACCCCGCCATCAACATCAATGTCAAAGACACGGCCGCCGACCCAGACGTGACCGTGGCGGCCATGGAAGATTTGTACCAGGATCAGGTCGCGGCCATTCTGGGGCCGATTGTCACATCCGAAGTCGCGGCCCGGGAAGCCCAGAGAATGGGAATTCCCATCATTACGTTGACTCAGAAAGACAATATTCCCGAAATCGGCGATAAAGTTTTCCGCAACTTTATTACGCCAAAAATGCAGGTCCAGGCCATCGCCTCATTTACGGTTGAAACCCAAGGATTGTACCGATTTGCCATTCTGTATCCGGAAGAAAATTACGGCCGGACATTTATGAATTTATTTTGGGATGAGCTGATCGAAAGGGGCGGGCAGGTGGTAGGTGTGGAAGCTTACCAACCTCAACAAACGGATTTTACGGATCCTATCAAAAAACTTGTCGGGCTTTACTATGAGATTCCGGAAGATCTCAAACCTGAAATCGAATTCGCTACGGAAGAAGAGCCCGAATCCACAGATGAGAATGCGCTATCCAGCCCGTCGGATCGGGAAGCTGAGGAGGAGGAACCGCAACCGATTGTTGATTTTGACGCCATTTTTATTCCCGATGCCCCGGGTCTGGTTGGGTTGATCGTTCCCCAGCTGGCCTATTTTGACATCAAGGATGTCTACCTGCTCGGTACGAACCTCTGGCATTCCGATACGCTGATCCGAATAGCCGATCAATACGTGCAGGGTGCAATATTTCCGGATGGATTTTTTGCCGAAAGCAGTTTGCCTGCGGTCAAAGAATTTGTCATGACATTTGAAGATACCTATCAGGAAAAGCCCGATTTTATCGAAGCGGTCGTATACGACTCGGCCATGATCCTGTTCCATGCCGTGACCCGTCCCCATATCCAATACCGCACTGAAATTCGAGACGAACTGGCCAACCTGGAGGATTTCCCCGGAATTACCGGCAGCACCCGTTTTAACGAAAGTGGCGAGGTGCAAAAAAATCTTCATCTTCTCAGAATCAAAGGCAAACGGTTTGTGGAGCTGAAGTAAGCGGCGAATGATTATTGAATATTGAAAATTGAATAATTGTGGATGTCGCTCTCCGAGGCGTAGGCGCTACAATCCCTACGAGCCGGAGGCTGCGCTCCGTCCCTTTATAAATTGTACACGGCATGCCTTTAGCTGTGCTTTTTTCGCCCGGACTTATAAAATCGATAGAATACCTTAATTCGACATTCAACAATCGTCCTTCTTCATTTATTTCCTGGCATTCTTTAATTTTCATTCTTCAGCGAGCCCTGACCGGTAGCTTCCAGGGCGCTGCGCCACAGACTGCCGTTGGGGGTGACATTTTTTCGTTTACCGGCGATCAACTGCAGCGGCACGTGTACGAACTGGTTGTTCCAGTGGCCGACCAGCATGTCGGTTTTGCCGGCCATGCCGGCGTGGACGGCGTTGCGCCCTAAAAAATTGCAGAACACGCGATCGTTCGCGTTGGCCGGAAGACTTCTGATCATATAGCTGGGGTCTATATACTTGATTGAAATCTCAATGCCTTTGGCGGCAAAGTAGGCGCCGATGGCCTCTTTCAGGTAAACCCCGATATCTTTCAGCTTAATGTTACCGGATTCATCGTGTTCGGCATGCGTGTGTTCAAAGAATTTCTGGCCTGCACCTTCCGCCACAACGATGACGGCATGCTTTCTCTCCACCAGGCGCTTTTCGAGTGATTCGAGTAATCCGTTCGGCCCGTCAAGGTCGAAATCAACTTCCGGAATCAGCACAAAATTGACATCCTGCTGGGCCAGAACGGCCGTGGCGGCGATGAAGCCGGCGTGCCGGCCCATCAGCTTGATCAGGCCGATGCCGTTGGGGTAGCCCTCCGCTTCGTTATTGGCACTGATAATGGCCTGTGTGGCAACCTCCACCGCCGTGTCGAAGCCAAACGATCGAGAAACCATAAAAATGTCATTGTCAATGGTTTTGGGAACGCCGATCACTCCGATTTTCAGGCCCCGCTCCAGGATCGCCCCTGCCAGACGGCCGGCGGCGGTCAATGTGCCATCACCGCCAATCATAAAAACCAGGCCGATGTTCATTCTTTCCAGGCTGTCGATGATTTCATCAATTTCCTGGGGACCCCGGCTGGATCCCAGGACCGTGCCGCCCCGGTCGTGAATATTGACAACCGAGGCGGGGGTCAGGTCCATCAATTCGTGTCCGTAATCGGCAATAAATCCCTGAAGTCCGTATCGGATTCCAAAAATATTGCGGACACCGTATCCATAGTGCAATTGCAGGACGATCGAACGGATGATATCATTCAGGCCCGGACACAATCCGCCGCATGACACCAGGGCGCATTTCAATTTGCTCGGATCGAAGAATATTTGACGCCTCGGCCCAGCCATTTCAAAACACGGCAGGGGCTGGCCGTCGTCCACCATCCTGGCAATTCGATGGTCATCGATTTCGATGATGATGCGATGGTCGTCAGAAACAAAACTGATACCGTTACTGCCGTCCGCTCTCTTTTGGACGGGTGTGGGGATTTTGGCGATGCCCAGGGTCGGTATGTCGGTGATGATCGATTCCATATGTAGACTGTCCTCTCAGGTTCCTATGTAAGGGTTTGGCGCCCGGAAGGAAACCACTGCCGCTGCATTTGCGACTTCCAGGGGCCGATTCAAGATTCAAAGTATTGTATTACAAGTCCTGTCTCTTGAATTTGATTATATGTTCTAGTGAATTTATTAAGGGAGAATATTGACTTTTGCGTCTTTTGCGCCTTTTGGCGGCTATGTCAAGATTGTAAATTGAATTTAAATTCGCCTTTGCCCAGAATATCGTGCAGGTGCACAATGCCCTTCACGTTCATAGTAGAATCGACGATTGGCAGCACCGTTATCTGGTGCTGCTCCATCAGGTTGAGGGCTTCATAGGTCGGCGCATCTTCCGGCAGGGTTCGCGGATTAGGCGTCATCACCGCATTGACCGTCAGGTCAGCGGTGTTGCCGCCAGAGACCACCATGCGACGAATGTCACCATCGGTGATGATGCCTTGGAGTTTGCTGTCCTGGTCAACGACAAGGGTGGCACCCAGCCTGCCGCGATTGATCACGACAACTGCTTCCGTCATTGGTGTGCCTTCGACGACGATGGGAACGGCGTCATTCGCTATCATAAAATCTTTGATCCGGGCGGCGAGGCGCTGGCCAAGGGTTCCCCCGGGATGAAACATTCTAAAGTCGCTTGATTTAAATTGCTTCCGTTCCAGCAAAACGACTGCCAGGGCATCGCCCATGGCCAGCATTGCGGTCGTGCTGGCTGTCGGTGCCAGGCCCAGCGGACAGGCCTCACTCTCGACTCCCACGTCGATCACGATGTCGCTGAGTCGGGTCAGATTAGAATTTTTAACACCGGTAAATGCAATAACCTTGCAGCCAATGCGGCGAATACTGGGCAGCAGGATATTCAATTCATCGGTTTCGCCACTTTTGGACAGGGCGATAAAGATATCCCCGGCGGAGACCTGGCCCAGATCACCGTGCATGGCCTCAACCGGGTGCAGGAACAGTGACCGGGTGCCCGTGCTGTTGAGGGTTGCCACGATCTTGCGCCCGATTATACCGGATTTTCCGATGCCACTGATGATAACGCGGGAGCTGGATGCACAAATAATGTCGACCATTTCCACAAAATTATGGTCAACCCGCTCGAGCAGGTTCATAATCCCGTCGGCTTCGATTTTGAGCACCTCAATGGCTTTTTGGATAATCGGATCCTGTTCGGTCAGGGGCTTTTTAATTTGCATGCGTTGGCTCACTTCGAGGTCCGTTGCCGGTGGTGACGGCGGCGGCCGATTTTTCAATCGCTAAACCGGCTGTTAAAAAAATATTCCGTTTGATCCGGCCGTCGACTGGAGGCACCATGGATCAATCAGATTCGTTCCATAAACTGATGAAAAGGCGCTTTAACTTAATTATTGTCATTGATTGTCGCTAAAATATCAAGATCAATTTAGGGTTGAGAAAAATAGATAATTATTGTAAAATTTTCATTGACATTTAAAGTCGGTACGATTATATTCAGCCGATTTTGAATTTCGGTGTTGGCCGGGTCCGTTCTCATCCCGGCCTTTTTTTTACTAAATACTTCGATTAAGGGGGTGATTCCAATGAATTGTACAACCATTAAAGAAGGTATGGAGTGCCCGTTCATGTCTGCCAATGGGTGTTCATACAACGGCGGGATTTGCCATCAGGTCGTCGAGCAGTGCCAGGGTTGCAACCGTGGCGCCGAGTACACATCCGGCTGGTATTGCACCGCATGCCCCGAGCCGGCGATGAAGTGGAAGAACGGCAACTGTAATCTGGCATCCCATGTCAGCTCTGCCGCCGCCACTAACAAGGCCAAGATCAATCCGCTCAAAGCTTCCAAAAGAGCTCGCAGATAACTCTGCTTGCGATCAAACGGTAAACCCCGCTCGGCTTCAGAGCGGGGTGCTTTTCAAATGACTATTGATTATTGAATATTGAATAATTAAGGTAGTCGCTCTCCGAGGCGTAGGCGCTAAAATCTCTACGAGCCGGAGGCTTCACTCCGTCAATTAAATTTTCTGATATAGTAAAATATTAAAATCGATTCGCCGCAGGCGTGCCGAAAATAGTCAATTGTCAATAGACATTATTCAATTCCCCAGCAGTTTGTCAATGGCGGCCAATTGAATACAGATGCCTAACAGTTGAACGGCCGGGCGAATATCCCCCAACGGTGGAAATGACGGAGCGATGCGGATATTACGATCCAGCGGATCCCGCATATAGGGATACGTGGAACCGGCCGGCGTTAATTTAACGCCAGCCTCCGCTGCTAGTTGAACCACTTTGGCGGCGCACCCTTCCATGGTATCGAGACTGACGAAATATCCGCCCCGGGGACGACTCCATTCGGCGATATTCTTGCCGGACAACTCTCTTTCCAACTCCTCCTGAACGGCTTCAAATTTGGGCCTTAATATCTCCGCATGCTTTTTCATATGGGTTTCGATGCCGGCCATATTTTGGAAGAAGGCAACATGCCGCAGCTGGTTTAACTTGTCCGGACCAATCGTTTGAAAAGAAATCTGCTTTTTAGCCAGGTTCATATTTTGGGTGCTGCCGGCCATCATTGCCAACCCACTGCCGGCAAAGGCAATCTTGGATGTTGAGCCGAAGATCAGCACACGGTTGGGGTTGCCGGACTCCTTGCAGGCGGAGAGGATATTCAGCAGCCGGGGCGGATTATGATCAAGATGGTGAACTGTGTAAGCATTGTCCCAGAATATGCGGAAATCCCTCGCCGCGGTTTGCATGGATGCCAGGCGTTGAACGACCTCATCGGAATAAACGGCACCGGTCGGGTTGCTGTATTTCGGTACACACCATATCCCCTTTATGTTGTCATCCTCAGCCACAAATTTTTCTACGGCCGCCATATTCGGCCCATCTGCAGTCATATCTACCGCAATCATTTCAAGGCCCAGATAGTCACAGATAAAAAAGTGCCGGTCATAACCTGGGCTGGGGCAAAGAAATTTGATGCCGGGCTGCTTTCCCCAGGGCAGGCTGTCTTCATCGACGCCTTTGATCATCGCCCGCATGAATGCGTCATGCATCAGATTAAGGCTGGAGTTCCCGCCGATAATAAGCTCTTCCGGCTGCACCTCCAGGTATTCGGCAAACAGCGTTTTGGCCTCGGGGATGCCGTCCAATCCCCCGTAATTGCGGCAGTCGGTACCGGCGGCGGTCAGATAATTGTTGCGGTCAATGCAATCCAGCATATCCAGGGCCAGGTCCAGCTGGTCGGGACACGGCTTGCCGCGGGTAATGTCGAGATCGAGACCGCGGGATTGATATTCGCGATACCGGTTCTGAAGTTCTTCTTTGAGTTGCATCAATTCCTGGTTGTTTAAAGTGGTAAAATCGGTCATTTTAATGCGTTTTCTCCTTATTTGATCTCATATGGCTCGCGGTAAAACGTCATTTAATTTGAGGTTATACTCAACTCCAGTCGCCGAACGCATGTATATCATCGACCCCATTTGCCATCAAGATCTAAATGCCAAATGCCTCTTGCAAATTGCGGCTTAAACGTTTAGATAAGGCTCCAACTTTGTTCATACTTCAATTTTCATTTTTTTCAATACACAGATTAAAGGATTTCTGTGCCGATACTGAGAAACAGATCCTCGGGGCCGGAACTCAAGCGATGTCATCTACGAAACAAAACCAACGACGAATCTTAAAATTTATAGGCCAGGACCTCTCGGACCGGGTTTCAAGAGCCGGTCTGTGGAGCCTTTATTTCATCGGTATCGGAATAATAGCGGGTATCGGTGCCATCATCTTTCATTATCTCTGTCAGATCGGCGTTCATGTCTTTCTGGATATGATTGCCGGCTATCGCCCTCCGGCGCCAGCCGGAGAGCACCATCTGTTTCCGCCAACCAATCGTGAATTCAATCGGTGGCTCCTGCTGCTATTGCCGGCTTTCGGCGGCATTATAAGCGGCTGGCTGGTTTATACCTTTGCACCCGAAGCCGAGGGGCACGGCACGGATGCCGCCATTAATGCCTACCATAATACCGGTGGATTAATTCGTGCCAGGGTGCCGGTCATCAAGACCATTGCCTCGGCCATTACCCTTACCACGGGCGGTTCCGGGGGAAGGGAAGGGCCGATTGCCCAGATCGGGGCCGGTTTCGGATCTTTCCTGGCGACCAAATTGAAGCTCTCCCGTCGCGAGCGGCGCATTATGATGGCGGCCGGAGTTGCTGCCGGGGTCGGGAGCATCTTCAGGGCGCCGCTCGCCGGCGCCTTGTTTGCGGCCGAGGTCCTCTACCGGGATCCCGAATTTGAATCGGAAGTGATCATTCCAGCCGGCATTTCATCGGTTGTGGCCTACTGTCTTTTTTGTCTCGTATTCGGATGGGGGTCGTTGTTTGAATCGCCTGATTTCAAATTTCAAAACCCGCTCGAGCTCGGACCGTATGTCGTGTTGGCGTTGATCCTGGCGGCTAGCGGTGCCTTTTATGTCAAATCATTTTACGGAGTGACCGGTTTTTTTCATTCGTTAAAAATTCCCAATCACATCAAACCGGCCATCGGCGGTTTATGTACCGGCATTATCGGATTTTTTCTGCCCCAGACCCTGGCCTTCGGATATGGATTCGCCCAAAAAGCGATTCACAACGAATTGACCATTCCCTTCTTGCTGGCACTGGCGATCGGCAAGGTCTTGACCACTTCATTTTCCATCGGCTCCGGCGGCAGCGGCGGTGTGTTTGGCCCGTCAATCGTCATTGGTGGCGCCATGGGCGGTGCGGTCGGCCGTTTTTTTCATATGATCATGCCCGGTGTCGTCACCGAGCCCGGTGCCTTCGTTGTGGTGGGCATGGCCGGCTTTTTTACTGCGGTATCCAACACGCCGATTTCCACCATTATTTTCGTCAGTGAAATGACCAACTCTTACCATCTGCTGCTGCCCAGCCTGCTGGTCTGTTCAGTAGCATACCTGGTATCCCAGCGCTGGACTATTTTTAACCGTCAGGTGAAAAGCCGGCTGGATTCTCCGGCCCATGCGGGTAAATTTTTTGTCGATATTCTCCAAACCATCAAAGTAAAAGATCTGATGGAATACGTTCGGGAGGTTACCCTTATCCCGCAGGACATGACCTTTTCCGATTTCAAAAACTATTTTTCAGAATCCAGCCAGCATTATTTTCCGGTGATGGATCAGCAAAAAAAAATGAGCAGCATTTTTTCCGTCAACGATGTTCGCGGCGTGCTTTTCTCTCCGGAAATTGAACGACTGGTGGTGATGAAAGACATTGGGACTTCGGAAATCATTGTCACTACGCCTTCTGAAGATTTAAACGTCGTCCTTAAAAAGTTCACCACGAAGAATATCGACAGTTTGCCCGTGGTTCAAGACGACGATCACACGGCGTTGATCGGTATGTTGAATCGGCGCGAAGTAATTGCCTTTTACAATCAGCAGATCCAAAACATGAAAGCCGGTGATGTCGCTGCGACCGAGGAGGCGGAATGAATCGATTTTAGATTTCGGAGATGGGGGGAGACGGGGAAGGAAAAGGACCTAGAATACGTACCCGATTCCAAGCCCCGTCAGATAGCTGGTCGACTCGAAAAATTCGATATTGGATTCTTGTCTGGATGCGCCTCCGATCCAGTCTATCCGAAAGTTCTTCCATCCCAACGGGTCTCTGTAACTAGTGGCTCTGAGTACAAGTTTTTGCCTCATGGGACCTAAATCATTTTTTTTTTGGGTGCCGAAAGAAATTAACAGATTACTTGGGGTCCGTCTTTGGGGGCTCTTTATCTTTGCCATCGGCCGGCGGTTTTTGCAGAAGCGCTGACGGTTCCTTCATGATTCCATCGACCTGGCTGGCGGAGAGTTGAAAAGGATAATCGCTGCCGGAGGATATGGCGGGATAGGTGGTGTCTGATTCCCCCGCTTTGGGAAAGATGGACAGCGTGTGGTCCTGGACCCCTTTTAGCTCAAGCGTAAACTCCGGCCCGGTGAGGTCTTCTTTTTTGCGATCGTCGATGAACTTTTCGCATTGCAAATTGGAAACGGCATTGAGCAGCTGATTCAAAGCGGACTCGTTGACCGCCTCTCCGGAGGCAACCTGCCAGACCATTTTGGGCGGCGGTTGGGATGCCCCTTGACTGTCCTTATTTTCGGCGGCCTTGACGTCAACCGGGACTTCGGTTCGGGCAAACGCCAAAGTCTGAGAGCCCTTGGTGATATTGAATTGCTGGATTTCGGCCGGTTTCAAGGTTAGGACGACTTTGTCCCTGAGGCTGTCGGAGGAGACATCGAAGGCGTTCTCAAGGTTGCCCTGAGCGTGGTAAACCCGATGGTCGCCGGATAATTTGACAAAGGTATGGCGAAAAGAAGACGCTGTTTTGCCGATATCAATATCCAGCTTGAGATCGTTTGCCTGATAGACTTTAACATTTATTTTTTGATCATCTTCCAGGTTATAGCGGTTATAGTTTTTGGATTCTGACACGAGCGCTGTCAGTTCGAGATCTTTGATGCCATCCAGCATTTTTTTGGTTTTGCCGGCGTCGGTTGGGTATTCATTCGGTGCTATATACCATTTCTCATCCTTTTTGGTCAGAACAATATCAGATTCGCCTTTTTTGATCTCCAGCTTTGTGGCGTCTTTCCCGCTGATCGGTGCGATGTCAGGCAGCTCATACAACTCCCGGTCGGCATTGTATCGGTAGAGGTAAACTGACAGGACGATGATGATCAGAACCAGTATCAAATATTCTTTCTTGAATTTCATGTTTCTGTTCCTAAATCAATCGGATTTTTATTTCGCAAAAATCATCTGAATTTGTTTTTTGCGGGAGTGCCGTCGAAACCACACTCCCAGACCGAATATGACGACCAGAACCGGCAGGCCGGCGATATTAAACGCTTTGATAAAGGTTTTAGTTCCCGCCTGGGTATCATTAAGCGGATTGAAGCGCTGCTCTTTGCCGCGCATCACGGCGATGTCCCCCCGACCGTTCAAATAATCTATGGCGTTCAAAATCAGGATACTGTTGGAGCCTCTGCCGCCGGTGTCCAGTACATTATTTTTCAGCATGTCGGCTGCCGCCATCAAAAAGATTTTACCGGGTTTGCCGACCGGAATGAATTCCCCTTTTCGCTCGATGCGGGACAAATCAATTTCC
The DNA here is from genome assembly GCA_030066155.1 of Desulfobacterales bacterium. Taxonomy (GTDB): domain Bacteria; phylum Desulfobacterota; class Desulfobacteria; order Desulfobacterales; family JAFDCJ01; genus JAFDCJ01. Next base: position 10,818 of record JASJCE010000009.1, read on the forward strand.
GATTCCGTTTTAGGCGTTTCAGGCTGGCCTTTTTTTTCAGCATTTTCCTGGCCTTCTTTCGGTTGATCTTCGATCTCCCTGACCGGTATTTCTTTACCGGCGAAGTAGCTGGGAAATTGACCTTCAATCAGATAGGCCAGGGCATAACTTTTCATTTCTTCGGTCGACTCAGGCGGCGTGATAAACATGGGATTCAGGTTAATGCGGCCGCGCATTTGCCAGGATTTCTCCGAGGAGGCAAACAGTCGGTGTGCTTTCAAGTCGTTTTGCTCGATGCGCTCCGGGATCAATTCAAGCGGGGAAATTTTCAATGCAACCAGAGCCTTGATATTTTTCATGAAATCAAGATCCTGATTGATGAACCGGTTTTTAATGAGTGGTGCAAAATAGATTTTACGCTCTCCGCCCCCGAATTGAGCCGGCATTTCCTGACGGAAGCAGTTTTCATCCAATACATAGGACTGCTGGATTCGAATTCCGTAGTGTTCAAGCAATTTCTCGAGCCCGGTGTCGACCGGAATATATACCGGCTGCTGCCCGAAACTCATTCCCTGTTGTCCGGAAGGTGTGATTTCGTTGAAGCGGTCCGGTATCAGGGCCAGACTTTTACCTTTCATCAGGAACTGATCGATTTGGAACAGTTCGTAATCCGAGAACTTTTCGGTCGGCCTGGCGATTATCAAACTTTTTAAGCTTTCGGGGATGTTGTCCAATTTTAGTGCGACGTTTTTTATGGTGTAATTCTGGGAAACAAGACTGCGAAAGTTGCTGGCAGATTCCTGGTTCGGCTGACGTCCCGGAGCGTTTGGAGGGGGCCCGGTCAGGCTCAGGGTCCCGTGATCGGCCAGGTACCCGATGTCTTCATTAATATCAATCAATTGTTCGATATTTTTGTCCAGCGCTTCTTCGAGTTCTTCTAATTCGGCCAACCGGTACTGGGTTCCGATAATGGGTATGCGGATGACCTGCAAGAGCGGGGTGGTTAGTGACTTGTCACCATACTGCATCACGAGACCGATGGCTCCTTTACCCGGCGGGATCTTGCCTTTGCCAAGCGCCGGCCATGAGAGGGTCATAATGTTGAACTGGTTCCCGAGGGCCCTCAGTTCCTGCTCCTCTTCGGGATTGAGGAACTCATAATTCAGCTTGTCATAATTTTTGCGGTTTAACTTCTTCACCATTGCCTCTACTTCGCGGGGGATTTCGGAAAGATTTCGAATGCCCATGTGAGGTGCGACACCCTCCAGGGAGGAAGACAGGAAGAGCTTGATGTTGATTTTCTCTGGCAAGCTCAGCAATGCACTGATTTTGTTGTTCATTTTCAGGATCGTGGTTGTCAGTTGATACTCCAGCCCTTCGCCGGAAGTGATGGTCGGTATGCGTTCGATCAAGTCGCCGTGAATCATCACTAGGCCCATGTAGGCTCTCTGAAATTTAACTTCATCTTTTTCGACCACCTGAATCTGGATCGGATGGATGCCATAGTTGTTGGCCAGTGACTGATTTTCCCGGGTTTGATCGGGAAGGTCCCCCTCTTCGGCGCTAACATTGTAGAAGCGGTAATTAAAGAACTTGTTGGCGTAGATTCCATATTCCTGCAACAAATCCTGCAGATAGCGTTCGACGTTATTATAAGGTGCCGGCAGATCCTTGGTGAAAAATACTTTAACGGTCAGTGGTTCGGAAAGCGTTCCGATGACTTCCTGACTGGCCTCGGAGATGGAATAAATTTTATTGGCCGTCAAATCCAATCTGAAAAACAGGGTGATTCCAGCAACATTGACCAGTATAACAACAACCAGGTAAATCAAAAATTTAACATACCGGCCGGACCGTTTTTTAGCGACCATGGTAAACTCCTAAATGGGTTATCTTTATCAGTTTATGTTTACTATCTGCAAATATGATGATCGTTATAAATTTAAGCTATTCGAACTTTTTTGGTTTCAGGTGTCAGGTTTCAGGGAATCTTCAATCTTCGATCTTCAATTTTCAATGTCCTAGTGTTTTTCTCTCAACGCCAGATAGGTCCCGTACAATCCGATGAAGGTTACGCTTAGAAAATAGATGACATCCCGGGTATCAATGATGCCCTTTGAAATATTCTGAAAATGAAAATCTGCTCCCAGATACGCAAGGACACCCAGCAGTGATCGCGGCAGGAAAAACAGCATCTTGTCGATCAGTGTCAGGCTGAAACAGATCGCCATCCCAATGATAAAAGCGATGATCTGGTTGCGGGTCAGACCCGAAGAAAACAAGCCGATCGCACAGAATGCCGCTGCCAGAAGAACGGCACCGATATATCCACCGATCACCGGTCCCCAATCCAACTGCCCGAGAGCGCTTACCGTAATCGGGTAGGCCAGGGTCGGCAGCAGCAAGCCGGCGACAAAGGCCAGGGAGGCCAGAAATTTTCCGACAACCACACTGGTGTAGGTGACCGGCATGGTCATTAGGGTTTCGTAGGAGCCAATGTTTAGTTCTTCTGAAACCAGTCGCATGGTGATGGCCGGAATGACAAATGAAAAAATAACCGGTAACAGGGAAAAGAAGTTTCTTAAATTGGCCTGTCCGAACAGAAAGAAGGTCGTGAAAAAAAACCAGCCGGTTACCAGCAGAAAAATAGCGATCACAATGTATGCGATGGGTGAAACAAAGTAGGACCGGAAGTCCTTGCGAAAGATTTGGATTGCCTGCTGCATCACTCACTCTCCAATGTAAGCTCACGAAAAATCGTTTCGAGGTTTTGGGTTTCCTGGTGAAAATCAAGTACAACCCAATCGGTTTGCTTAATTTTCTGATAGATCTCTGCCCTCGGATCGGCAGCTGCCAGACAGTCGATTCGCACTTCCAGGGCACCGTCGGATTCATCGATGCGCTGGATTGCCGCAATACCGTCGATCGGGGATAGTGCTGCATCCACCGTCTTTAAATCCGCTTTTTGCAGGGTCAGCTGAATAAATTTTTTGCTGCCGGCTGACGCCTTCAGGCTTTCGGTGCTGCCATCGGCAACAATTTTACCGCGATTGATGATCACGATGCGGTCACAGGTGGCCTCAGCCTCGCTCAAAATATGGGTGGAGAGAATAATCGTCTTCTCACGCCCGATTTGTTTAATAATTTGCCTGATTTCGACGATCTGGTTGGGATCCAGCCCCGAGGTCGGCTCATCCAGGATCAGAATTTCCGGATCAGTCATCATGGCATGGGCCAGTCCAACCCGCTGTTTATAGCCTTTTGACAGCTCCCCGATCGGTTGGTGCATGACATCATTAATCCCGCACAAGTCGCCTAACTCGCGGATGCGATCCGGCTTATGACTACGCCCTATCTGGCGAACATCGGCAACGTAGTTCAGGTAGTCAAAAACCAGCATATCGTGGTAAAGCGGAGCCGACTCCGGCAGGTAACCCATGATCCGTTTTATCTCGAGCGGCTGTTCGTCAATGTTGTAATCTTTTACGACGATACTGCCGGCGGTGGGCTGTAAAAAACCGGTCAGCATTCGCAGGGTGGTGGTTTTGCCGGCGCCGTTGGGACCCAGCAATCCGAGGATTTCACCCTTCTGGATCTCGATGTTAATCTGATCTACGGCGCAGATATTTTGATAGTATTTGGTGAGGTTTTCAACCTGAATCATACCCGTCTCCTGTTTGAATTGGGGTAGCAATGCCGAAAAATAGTATTATTATAATTATGTCCACCAAATCCGGCGGCGATCTGTAGTTAAAATTTTTTTGAAATAATTATGCATAAATGTAACCTTGTCAAGACGGAGATTTGTGAGTTAATTTAGATCATTGGGCCGATACTCCGTCAATTTCTGCCGCGGTGTATCAGGATGCACCAACCGCCAGTTTTAAGGTTGAAAGTTTAGATCCTCCGGGGGTGAGTATTTCTTAAACAAATACGGTTCTTAATACCCCTCCCGGAAATCGTATGAATCACGAAACGCTGGGCCTCTACTGTTTCGTACACCGAAAGGAGAAATGCTTGATTATGGGTGCGATGGAAATACAAAGGAAAAATTTAAAAGTAAACCTTTTTTTTATTGTGTTGATGCTGCTCTGCGGACTGACTGCGGCACATCTGTCCGGTTTCGGTCCGACGGTCTATGCCAAGTCCACGGGTACCTTCGACGCGCCCGAGAGCTTCAGCCGGCTGGCAGACATGGCAAGTCCGGCAGTGGTCAACATCAGAATCGAAAAGACCGTCAAATCAAGGGGGCCGAGCGGACGTCAGTTCCAGCGGGATCCTTTTGGTCGCGAAAGTCCTTTTAAAGATTTCTTCGAGCGATTTTTCGGCGAGGAAGGCCAGCGGGAATTCAGACAACCCAGTGTTGGATCGGGCTTCATTATCGACAAAAGCGGTTATGTGGTCACCAACAACCATGTCATCGAAAATGCCGATAAAATTGTCGTCAAGCTTGATGATGACAACGAATTTGACGCAGAGGTTGTCGGACGGGATCCCAATACCGATATCGCCCTTCTCAAAATAAAAGCTGATCGGGATTTGCCGTTCATCAAACTGGGCGATTCCAAAAAGTTGAAAATCGGCCAGTGGGTCTTGGCTATCGGAAGTCCTTTCGGTCTGGAGCGCACGGTTACAGCGGGAATTGTCAGTGCCAAAGGTCGCGTAATCGGAAGCGGACCCTACGATGACTTCATCCAAACCGACGCCTCCATCAATCCCGGAAACAGCGGTGGACCGCTTTTGAACATGGATGGAGAAGTTGTGGGTATCAATACCGCCATTATTGCGAGTGCCACCGGGATCGGCTTTGCCATCCCCATCAGTCTGGCTGAAGGCATCATCGCCCAGCTGAAGTCCGAGGGGGAGGTGACCCGGGGATGGCTTGGTGTGGCAATCCAGGATTTGACGGTTGAAATGGCCGAATATTACGGTCTTAAAGATCGTAAGGGCGTTCTGGTCGCAGATGTTTTCAAGGGAGATCCTGCCGATAAGGCCGGCATCCAAGCCAAGGATATTATACTGGAAGTCAACGATCGGAAAATTGAGACCAGTCGGCAACTGACGAGTATGATCGCCGGGCTGAAAGTCGGGGAAACCGCCAAGGTCGAAGTATTCCGGGATCGCCGGATTAAAACCTTTTCCATCAAACTGGCCAAACGCGACGATGCGCGTCTAAGTGCCCGGGCAAGACCCCGGGAGCGCCAGGAAGAAGAGGAATTGGGCATCCGGGTGGCGGAATTGACGGCCGAAATGGCCCGTCAATTTAATATAGAGGATATGACCGGGGTGGTGGTTGTCGATATTGCATCAGACAGCAAGGGATCCGAAGCCGGCATCCAATCGGGAGATATCATTAAGGAAATCAATCATCGGGTGATCGAAACCGTGGATGACTACAAGACAGCCATTCAAAAAACCGAGGAGGGAGATAACCTCAATTTCTTTATCTGGCGCCGCAATGCCGGTTTCCTGGTCGTAAAATTAACCAGATAACCTAATTTATCCGCCCAAATTTGGCCTTATTGAAATGCCCTCAGGTTCAGGGCGAGATAGATATGGAACAATTAAGGGGTTTAAACGGGCGGATAAATTAGTCGCTGATGGTTTTACTCAAATCCGGTACCGTATCGGGTTTGCCTTTTAGCATATAACGGCTGTCTCTGTCGCGAGCCGTTACATTCTCGTAAACGCCGTCATCCCGTTTTACCAGCTTGGTAAAACCGAGGTCACGCAATTCGCTGTTGCTCTTGGGGCAGCTAATGTTAGTACGTGAAATAATCTTGCGGACAGCGGTCCCGCATTTCGGACAACTGGAAAGCGGATTGTCGTTGATGGACTGGCTGATATCAAACACCATCCCCAGTGAGCAAGGTGATCCGTCATGTTCATATTCGTAAACCGGCATTCTGGCTCCTCATGCCTGACTCATTTTTAATTCAGGTTCAATTCATTTTCGAATTATACCAGAGTTAGCCCAAAATGAAAATCCCTCCAGATTTGCAACCCGCCAATTCCTTGAAATTCCCGCAATAAACTCATCTGATCCAAACTAAAGTTTGATCAAAAACAGCCGATAGCTACTATGTGCTGCTGACAGGAGCCGGGCGCAATCACCCCCGGGAGGTGATTCTGTCGGTCGTGAACCAGGGTTATCCTTATATATCTTTGTATGTTATTTCAATTTACCCCAACGACATGATTTTCGAATGTGGGACGGAGAGAAATTGGGGGAGCGTATAATCTGAACCGGGATTCGAATTTATGAATGACATCCAACCAATTGGTCAATCTGAAATTGAGGTCAAGATAAAGGAGGCCGAAACCTGTTATTCCATGGGGATGATGCAGGAGGCAGTTACCATCTACAAAGCCGTTTTATCCAGCCTGTCGGGCAAGGACGGTCAGATCCGGGAAACCATTCAATCTAAAATTACCAGGCTCAGAGGGGAGATATCGGCGCAGGAGGAAGCTGATAATCAGGGATTTTCAGCTGAAGATATCTCGATCTTCAAACAGACGCTATCCGTCCACGACGATGTGCCCACGCTATTGGACGGTGCAGCTGCTCTGAAAGAGTTGGGTCTGATCGATGAAGCCATTGCAGAATATGAAAAACTATTGGAATTCGATTACTCGAAATTCGATTACTCCAAGTTCGATTATTCCCTGGTCAAGATTATCTGTGACTACCTGGGTTGCCTGCTGGAGGTCAAACAACCCCGGAAAGTTGTCAAAGAGGCGTATAAAGTTGTCTACAAGCACAGCCTGAAGGAAAAGGAAACCGCTGAAATTAAATACTGGCTGGGCCTGCAACTCGAGAAAAAAGACCATAACGATTTAGCCCATGAATTGTATGAAACTGCTGCTGAAATCGATGCCTCAAACAAGGAAATAAAAGAAAAACTCGAGTCTCTAAAGGTTAAGATCTCATCCAGTTCGCGTTATGACTACTTGCTGAGAAACAAAATTGTAACGACCAATCAACTGCAGGAAGCGCTTGCGATCGCCAAAAAAATGAATAAGAGCATTGAATTCGTTCTGGTCGAGCGATTCAATATCAAGAAAGCGGATGTCGGTAAATCGCTATCGATGTATTTCGGATGTAACTTCCGGGATTTCGATGTCGAATTGCCGATTCCCTATGAGCTGATCACCAAACTGAAAAAATCTTTTTTGCTGTACTACGTCTGGGTGCCGTTAAGCTGGGACAAAACCGGGGTGGAAATTCTTGTCGACGATCCCAAGGATTTGCGCAAAACAGACCATATTAAAGCCCTGATGACCAACCAGAAAATTCACTTCAGCGTCGGATTCAGAGAAGATATCGAAAAATATATTACCCATTTCTTTGATCCCAGAGCGGAAGTGTCGACGAGCAACAGTTTTGAAAATCTGGACGATATCATCCCCGATGTCGCCTTTGAGGAGGAGGAAGAGGTTGAAGAGGACGTCACCGGCCTGGATGAGTCGTCGAGTCAGGTGGTTAAATTTGTCGACCAGGTGTTGATTACTGCTTTTCGGCAGGATGCCTCCGACATTCACGTCGAACCCTCGCCGGTTACCCGCAAGACAACCATTCGGTTTCGTACCGATGGTGTTTGCCAGGAATATATCCAGGTGCCCAACACCATGGCGCCGGCTATCGTATCGCGTCTTAAAATCATGGCCGATTTAGACATCGCCGAGAAGCGGCGTCCCCAGGACGGAAAGATCAAATTAAGACGGAAAGGCATACCGGAATTTGAGCTCCGAGTTTCAACCATGCCCACCGCCGGAAGATTCGAAGATGTGGTTCTCCGGGTTCTGACGAAATCCTCGACCTACAAAATCGATGAGATCGGATTGAATGACCACAATCTTACCGTCATGAAAAAAATTATTGCGCGTCCTTATGGCATGGTTCTATGTGTCGGGCCTACCGGTTCCGGTAAAACCACAACGCTCCATGCCTTTCTGGGACACCTCAATCAGCCGGGCGTTAAAATATGGACGGCCGAGGATCCCGTCGAAATTACCCAGCAGGGATTGCGCCAGGTGCAGGTAAGCCCCAAAATTGGTCTTGATTTCGCCCGAATCATGCGAGGTTTTTTGCGGCTGGACCCGGATATTATTATGATTGGTGAAATGCGGGATCGCGAGACTGCAGCCATTTCCATCGAAGCGTCGCTTACCGGCCATCTGGTTTTATCGACGTTACACACCAACAACGCACCGGAGACCCTGACCCGTCTGCTGGACATGGGGATGAATCCCCTCAATATTTCGGATTCATTCCTGGGGGTTTTGGCCCAGCGGCTGGTCCGCAAACTATGCACCAAATGCCAGGAATCGTATCATCCGTCGCAAGAAGAGTTTGAAGACATCCAGTCCGATTACGGCAAAAAAGCCCTAGCCAATGCCGGATTTACCTACGGACCGGGAATGCAGCTGTACCGATCGCTGGGTTGTGAGAAATGCAGCGGATCAGGATATAAAGGGCGAATGGGTATTCACGAGCTCATGGAAGGCACCCCCGAGATAAAAATTCTGATCAAGAAATCGGGCACGTCCCAGGATCTGGCAAAAATGGCGACCAAGCAGGGCATGACACGACTCAAACAGGATGGAATTCATAAGGTTTTCAATGGGTTGACCGATATTCAGGAAGTTCGCCGAGTGTCGGTGGAGTAACGGACGCTGGATGCTGGATGCTGGATACTCGATGCTGGATGCTGGATACTCGATGCTGGACGCTGGATACTCGATGCTGGACGCTGGAAGCTGAAGACGACAAAGCTTGGACGCCAGGAGGCATGGAAGCTGGGAGGCTAAAATCGGATGAACGCAGTGAATTCCTTCATTCATCATTCGTCAATCGGCATTCGACATTCCAAAGGTATTCGGCATTGGTCCTTCGGCGTTCGGCGATTGGTATTTGCAACCAATCTGAAATCTCAAATCCGAAATCGGATAATTCAATTTACAATAGTCAATTGTAGAGCGGTTGATAGATATGGATAAAAAAGCGCTTGTTGTCGATAACGATTTCTTCTTTGTCGAATTTTTGAGCGAATTGTTGACAAAACGGGGCTATCATGTGCTGAAAGCATACAACGGCAAAGAGGGTATCGCCAGGCTGGAGGATGATACAGTCGACATCATTTTTGCCGATCTGATCCTGCCCAAAGTCGATGGCCGGCAATTTTTCAAATTTATTCGTGATAAATACAATGGTCATCATTTTCCAATGGTGGCCCTCTCGGGCAGCATGATCGAACAACTTGAAACGCTTCATGAAATCGGCGCCGACTATTTTATCGCCAAGGGACCCATTGATCTGTTGACGATCAAACTGAATGAATTTCTGGCGGAAATGGAGACGAATTCACCCTTGGCGCCTGCTGACCCTAAAATTGTGGCCACCGGAAATCTGTATCCACGGCGCGACGCCATGGATTTGATGGACTCATTGCATTTTCATCAGGCGGTCATCGAATCAGCGGCGGTTGGCATTATTATTGTCGATGATGATACCCGCATCATCAATGCCAATCCCGCAGCCTTGGACATTTTTTCTGCCGCTGCGGTCGATGTTATCAATCGCCCCATTGTCGAATTGTTCTCGAGCGCGGAACGGACGGAGCTTATTGAAGGGCTGAAACTTGTCCGAAGACAAGCTGAGCTAATGAAATATTCTTTTTTTGTGACCTGTTTTTCCAGGCCTGTGGCAGCTTCCGTCTCGACCATTAAACTGAAGGATAATGCGGTCGGATGGGTCGTTGTGCTGGAGTCGGCCTGGCAAAGTGATCCAGAATCCCCCCTAAATTGACCGCCGCTTTTTGTCGTTACAAAATTCATAGCTGTTAGCTATATATTGTTTTAACAGTGGATACCTCCTCTCCAGGGCTGGGTCGGAGAAAACCGGCTTTGCCATATGCCAAATCTGCTAATGGTTTCAGGTTTCAGGTTTCAGTAATTACTGAATCTCGCACTTTGAATCCCTATCGTGAAAAAACTGAAGACCAGCACCGGTGGAAACAGGCCGTTTGATGAGGGTCCCCAATCCAACGGTTCAAGTTTTTTGCTGACACCTGACACCTGAACACTGAAACCTTAATACAGCTGATTTCGGAAATTGCCTTCTAAAATCCTCCGGGGTGTCCAAAGCCTGCCCTTCTGGTATCGAATATTTTCTTTCCAAGCTACCATGACGTTGTTTATGCTTGAAGTCGTGCATGGTCTCTGATAAGAATTTCAGTCTGTATCCAAATTCTGTCCTCATAGCTCTCCGGGCGGAGTCCATCCCGCCTGAATCGATAGGATTCGGTTTTGGAGATCGAAAGGAAATCTGCAAGATGATTCGTGTTGCGGTTGTGGGTGCCACCGGGTATGCCGGTGCGGAGCTTGTCAGAATATTGGCCGGTCATCCGGACGCAGAATTGGCGGTATTGACCTCCCGTCAGTATGCGGGGGTCAGGTTTGACCGGGTATATCCGGCCATGGCCGGAAAAATAGATTCCGTTTGCCGGGAGTACTCAACCAATATGGTCTGCGAGGAAGCCGATCTAGTGTTTTTGGCGCTGCCGCACAAACTGCCCATGGCGTATGTGCCGGAAATTCTGCAGCGCGGCAAAAAGATCGTCGACCTATCGGCAGATTTCCGGTTCAAGGAAGCCCGACTGTATGAATCGGTCTACCAGCCGCATACTGCCGAACATCTGCTCGAATCCGCTGTCTACGGCCTCTGTGAAATTTATACCGATCAGATCAAGGCCGCGGCTTTAATCGGCAATCCGGGATGCTACCCCACCAGTGTGCTCCTGCCACTGATCCCCCTCCTCAAAGCGGGCCTGCTGAACCCCGGTTCTATCATCGCTGATTCCAAATCGGGTGTGAGCGGGGCCGGACGTTCGCTCTCCCTGACGTCGCATTATTGCGAGGTCAATGAATCCTTTAAGGCATATAAAGTGGCCGCCCATCGCCACAACCCTGAAATGAATGCCATTTTAAGCCGGGAAGCCAAGATGCCGGTTTCCATCACATTTGTTCCCCACCTGGTTCCCATGTCCCGTGGCATGCTGACCACGATTTATGCGACGCCGGAATCCGGTGTGGACCGACAGACCGTTGTTGATTGTTATCGGCAAGCTTATCACCTCAAACCCTTCATTCGTCTTTGTCCGGAAGACCGGCTGCCGAACACATTGCATGTGCGGGGTACGAACTTCTGCGATATCGGATTCAAATATGATGAACATAATCGACGCCTGATCCTCATTGCGGCCATTGACAACCTCGTCAAGGGCGCAGCCGGTCAGGCTGTACAAAATATGAATCTGATGCAGGGATTAGACGAAACCGCTGGATTGTCCGATGTGGCGTTTCCGGTATAAGAATAGGTTTCAGGTTTCACGTCAGGTTTCAGGAATAAGGGTACAGGGTTCAGGAATAAAGGTTCAGGGTTCAGAGTTCAAGGTTCAGGGTTGATTGATTCGCTGCGCTCATTCCATTTTGGTCCCAGAAAGCTTTTGGAATGGCGAATAACGAATATATCCGATTTCGGATTTCAAGTTGTTCTCAAAAACCAAATGCTGAAGGCCGAATACCTTTGGAATGTCGAATGCCGATTGACGAATGATGAATGAAGGAATTCACTGCGTTCATCCGATTTTAGCCTCCCAACTTCCAAGCCTCCTGGCGTCCAAGCTTTGTCGTCTTCAGTTTCCAGTATCCAGCATCAAGCAACCAGCAACCAGCATCCAGCATCCGGCAACCAGCATCCAGTATCCAGTATCCAGTATCCATAATCCATTATCCGGCAGTTGTTGTCTTGACAACCTATTTCATTTGATTTAGAAGCTGTGTACGTATTCGCAGCCGTGTATTTCGTTCCTGATTTTTACTTTTACAAAAAGGAGGAGGATGATGACCGCAAAGCTAATCAAGGGTACCGAAATTCGGGAAGACATTTTGGAAGAAGTAAAGGCCGAAGTGGCGCAAATCAAGGAAAAGCATGGAGTGGTTCCCGGCCTGGTTACAATCCTGGTCGGAGAGAACCCCGCCTCAATTTCCTATGTCACGTTAAAGATCAAAACCGCCAATCGCCTCGGATTTAAAGAAATTCAGGATACCCAATCCGAGGATATCTCTGAGGCCGATTTGCTGGCCCTGGTCGATAAGTATAACAAGGATGAAGCGATTAACGGTATATTGGTTCAGCTGCCCCTGCCCAAACATATTGACGAGAAAAAAGTGCTGAATGCCATAGATCCGGATAAGGATGTGGACGGTTTTCACCCGGTCAACGTGGGACGTCTGATGATCGGCGGCAAAGAAGTTAAATTCCCACCGTGTACGCCGGCCGGAATCCAGGAAATGATCGTCCGAACCGGGGTGGAGACGAGTGGCGCTGAATGCGTTGTGGTCGGACGCTCCAATATTGTCGGCAAACCCATTGCCAATATGATGCTGCAAAAGGGCGACGGCGCCAATGCCACGGTAACAGTTGTGCATACCCGCACCAAAGATCTGGAAGCCCATTGCAAGCGCGCTGATATCCTGGTTGTGGCTGCCGGCGTTCCCGGTCTGGTCAAACCGCAATGGATCAAACCGGGCGCATGTGTGATTGATGTCGGTGTGAACCGGGTCGGTGAAAAAATAAGCGAGAAAACCGGAAAAAAGATTGCCATTCTCAAAGGGGATGTCGATTTCGATGAGGCTAAAGAGATTGCCGGTTCGATTACGCCGGTACCCGGTGGCGTCGGACCGATGACCGTCACGATGTTGATGGTGAATACATTGAAATCATTGAAGTTCAAGCTTGGATTGATGTAGTCTCACAAACCTGCAGGCCAATCGCAAGGTCATCGTCAACCCACTGAATCTTTAAGGGATTCAGGATTAGTAGATTGAAATGTTAGGTGTTGCCCGGGTCGGAGATAAGAACGCCCGGGCACAACTGAAAGGACATGCCGGGATTCTGATTTTTGGAAATTTTTTTTAAAAATAGCTAATGTCGTCGCCGAAACTGCCGATATAATTGATGGTTTGAAATTTAAATGATTGACTCCGATTCGCTGTTACAGTCACAGCCGGGTACCGGAAAAGATGCGAAAACAATGGTTTATCGCTTGACAAAATTGGCGGTACCAAATACAATCTATCTTTAAGGCTGATTCGTTAAGCGAAAGGGCAAAGTCACCGAAAGATGGCGACGCAAAACCGTGGGTCTAACACCGTTTACGGTCAAGACAGCCAGGTTACCGAACTTCAGTTTTTGTGACGCCTTTGGGTGAAAATGCCCAAAGGCGTTTTAGTTAATACAGGGCTGATTGAATCAATCTCAGTTTCCGGGGGCCGGGTTGTCGTCTCCCAAAAGGTATATTGATTATGCGAAAGAAAATTTCCTTTGTTATACTCGGCAGTAGCGGCGCGCCAGCCAAGCAGGTCTGCACCTCTAAAACCGCCATTCATATATCTGCACTGGCCTTACTTGGACTGATAGCAGCTGTGGGCTATATCATATATGATTACTATAACTTGAGGGTAACCACCTCGCATCTTGAAAATCGTGAGGTCTATCTATCGAGCCAACTCGGTGAAATCCAGACCCAGCGCAAGCAGATTCAAGAATTTGCCAATGAAATTAATTCCCTGAAGGCCAAACTGGTGGCCTTGAATAATTTTGAAAAAAAGATCCGCATTATTGCCAACATTGAACGAAAAAACGAATCTGATACGATCTTCGGTGTCGGCGGTTCGATCCCGGAAGATCTGGATCCCAGAATTCCGCTTTCGGATAAACACAATAGCCTGATGCGGGAAATGCACGAGCAGATCGACCAGCTCAGCATGGCATCCGTCAATCAGCAAAAGGAGCTCGAATCGCTTCTGAAGTCTCTCGAGGATCAACAGAACCTTCTGGCGTCCACACCGGCTATCCGTCCGGTTTCCCGCAATGTCAAGTCGTGGGTGACATCCAAATTCGGATACCGCAAATCGCCGTTTACCCAGCGTCGCGAATTCCACAAAGGCTACGATATTGCGTCACGGCAAGGCACCCCGATACTCGCCACAGCCGACGGAGTGGTGACGTTCGTCGGCAGAAAAGGCTTTCTGGGCAATACCATCGTAATCGATCACGGTCATGGCATGATTACTCGCTACGGCCACTGCCACAAGATTTTAAAAAAGCGCGGCGACAAGGTCAAACGTTGGGAAACCATTGCTCTGATGGGCAATACCGGACGCAGCACCGGCCCGCATGTCCACTACGAAGTTCATTTGAACGGCATTCCGGTCAACCCCGTCAAGTATATTCTGAACTAGTCCGATATATCCGGAACAAATCCAGAGCTGTTTTCTGTAGCGCCTGTGGTTTTGATCAAATTGAGATCAAGCCGACGGAGAAGACCTGTCGGCTAAATATTCAAAAATGTTACAGAAGTACATCAACACCAGTGCACTTGCCGCCAGCCATTAGGCCAGACAGGCCATCCGAACATCGCCGGGACGGTTGAATTGCATCCTGCCTATAACAGCGTTCCTCGATTTTCTGATCACAGCGTTCAATAATCAATGCCTCATCTCTTTCATTCGAGAGAATCCGTATTATTATACCGTTTGTTACAACAAGGTATCGGTCTGCAAAATTCAAGTATTAAATTAAGGTTGAGACCGGTTTGAAATCTGGTATAATGAAATCTAAAATACCCCAAGTCGAATTGTACGCACCAGGAGTATCTCCGATATGGTATTAAGCTTTCTGACGAAAGTCTTCGGCAGCAAAAATGAACGCGATTTAAGGCAACTGCAACCGCTGGTTGCCCGCATAAATGAACTGGAACCGGAAATCCAGGCCCTCACGGATGAACAGCTCAAAGGTCAGACAGTGGCCTTCAGGCAGCGGCTGGAGCAGGGCGAAGAGTTGGACAGTCTTCTCGCGGAGGCCTTTGCCACGGTCAGAGAAGCCTCAATTCGGACATTAAATATGCGCCATTTCGATGTCCAGATGATCGGCGGGATGGTTTTGCATCAGGGCAAGATTGCCGAAATGAAAACCGGTGAAGGCAAAACCCTGGCAGCCACCTTGCCGGCCTATCTCAACGCCCTGACCGGAAGAGGCGTGCATGTCATAACCGTGAATGACTATCTGGCCCGTCGCGATACCGAATGGATGGGCAATATTTATCGGTTTCTCGGTCTGTCGGTTGGCACGATTCTGCATGGGTTGGATGACGCCCAACGATTGGCCGCCTACAGCTCCGATATTACCTACGGCACCAACAATGAATTCGGGTTCGATTATCTGCGGGATAATATGAAGTTCGATCAGGAATCCCTGGTGCAGGGTGAACTCAATTTCGCCATCGTCGATGAAGTCGACAGTATCCTGATTGACGAAGCCAGAACCCCCTTGATTATTTCGGGACCGGCTGAGAAGTCAACCGATCTATATTACCAGATCAACAGCCTGATTCCACGGCTGAACAAAGACGCCCACTATACCATTGACGAGAAAGCCCGCTCGGCGATTCTGACCGAAGACGGCGTTGCCCGGGCTGAAAATCTGTTGCGTGTCGACAACCTGTACGACCCCAAATACATTGAATTGCTGCACCATATCAACCAGGCCCTGAAAGCGCATACCCTGTTCAAACGGGATGTCGATTATATCGTCAAAAACGGTGAAGTCATTATCGTCGACGAATTTACCGGTCGCCTGATGCCCGGTCGCCGCTACAGCGAAGGATTACACCAGGCCCTCGAGGCGAAAGAGGCTGTAAAAATAGAGAACGAAAACCAGACCCTGGCCACCGTAACCTTTCAGAACTATTTCAGGATGTACAATAAACTGGCCGGCATGACAGGTACGGCAGACACTGAAGCGACCGAATTTAAAAAGATCTACGAATTGGATGTTATTGTCATCCCCACCAATATGCCCATGGTCCGCTCGGATTATCCGGATGCGATATACAAGAGCCGCCGTGAAAAGTTTGAAGCCGTGCTGGATGAGATCGAGGAGCTGCACGAGAAAGGGCAGCCGGTGTTGGTGGGCACCATTTCCATCGATGTATCCGAATCCCTCAGTAAGAAATTGAAAAAACGCGGCATCAAGCACGAAGTGCTCAATGCCAAAAACCATGAGAAAGAAGCCGAGATTATCGCCCAGGCCGGACAGATGGGGGCGGTCACCATATCCACCAATATGGCCGGGCGCGGGACGGATATTGTCCTGGGGGATGGGGTTACGGATCTTGGCGGTCTTCATATTCTCGGCACCGAGCGGCATGAAAGCCGGCGCATCGACAACCAGCTGCGCGGCCGGTCCGGCCGGCAGGGAGATCCCGGCTCATCGCGGTTTTTTCTGGCCCTGGAAGACGATCTTTTGCGGATTTTCGGCGGGGAGCGCATCACCGGCATCATGGAAAAGCTGGGCATGGAAGAGGGTGAGCCCATCGAGCACAATATGATCAGCCGGGCCATTGAAAATGCGCAATCCAAGGTGGAAGGCCACAATTTTGATATTCGCAAGCAGCTGCTGGAATATGATGATGTCATGAACCAGCAGCGGGAGGTCATCTATCGGCAGCGCCGGGAGGCCCTGTCCGGCAAAGACCTGAAATCTGAAATTCAGGACATGATCCGGGATAAGGCCGAGCAGATTGCCGATTCTTTCGCTGCAGAAAATCCCCATGCTGAAGAGTGGGATTTGAAGGAAATTAAAGATGCGGTTTTTCAGCAATTTAATTTTCGTCTGAACGGCTTCGATGAGCAAACTCTGGACGGCCTGAATCGGGACGGGTTAGCCGAAATGATTTATGAAGAGGCCGACAACGTCTATCAGATCCGTGAGGCTGCCATCGGCTCTGAAGATTGCCGTCATCTGGAACGTCTGGTCATGCTGCAGACCGTCGACAACCTCTGGAAGGACCATCTCCTGTCAATGGACCACCTTAAAGAAGGAATCGGGTTAAGGGGGTATGCCCAGCAAAATCCGCTGATCGTCTACAAAAAAGAAGGCTACGAAATGTTTCATGACATGATCGAACGGATCAAAGATGAAACATTGGGCATTCTGTTCCGGATTCAGATCGCCGAGCCCGAGAAAATGGATGACTACCGTCAGCCCCGGCAGCAGCAGTTGTTTTTTTCCGGCGGCGACGAAGGAGAACCGAAGAAACCAACCCGGCGTGCGTCCCGCAAAATCGGGCGCAATGCTCCCTGTCCCTGCGGCAGCGGCAAGAAATACAAAAAATGCTGCGGCCAATAAATTGGCTACTGACGTGTTGCTATACATGCATTTAGTCGAAGATCTAAAATGGCCTGAAACCTGGTAGTAAAGCTTTTCGCCCGGTTTCAGACGACCGCTATTAACTACACCGGCCACGGGTCGGGACAAAATTACCGGCCTGCCCTTTACAAGCGTTAAAACAAGTGCTTATTATAAATTGTCATCATAACCTTCAAGTTTGCCTCTGTGGCCTTGAAATTGACATCGGATGCAGAAACTATGAGTAACTATGATCCGGATGTTGAGGAGAGTGTTGAATCCGACCTAGAAGTTGACGAACCGCCCATGTACAAGGTCATGCTCCTCAACGATGACTACACCACCATGGAGTTCGTCGTTGAAGTTCTTGTCTATGTTTTTAAAAAGTCACCGGAAGAAGCAACCCGAATTATGCTCAATGTGCACCGCAAGGGTGTTGGCGTCTGCGGTATTTACCCCTTTGAGGTTGCAGAAACCAAAGTTAACACTGTTGAGACCCTGGCCCGTGAAAATGGATTTCCCCTTAAATGTATCATGGAAAGAGAGTGAATTATGATCAGCAAAGAGCTCAGTGCAACTCTCGGCTTTGCTGTTAGAGAGGCAAAAAAACGACGCCATGAATATGTCAGCATCGAACACATTCTGTTTGCGATACTGTATGATCCGACTGGCATTGATATCATCGAAAACTGCGGCGGGAATGTCGAAAATCTGATCACGTCCCTGGAAGATTTTTTCGAGGAAAAAATCGAGCGGATCCCTGATGGGAATGAGTATGTGCTGCAGCAGACCATCGGCTTTCAGCGCGTGATTCAGCGTGCGGTCAATCACGCCCGCTCAGCCGAAAAGCCGGAGGTGACGGTAAGTGATATCCTGGCCTCCATATTCTTGGAGAAGGATTCCCATGCCGAGTATTTCCTCAGCGCTGAAGGGGTTACCCGTCTGGATGTCCTCAACTACATCTCCCATAGTGTGACCAAAGCCGACTATGAAGATGCACCGGCGGAATTGACCCGTCCGGCGAAAGAAAAGACGAAAAAGAAGGCCAATCCACTGGAACTGTTTACCACCAACCTGATTAAACAGGCCGCGGACAGTAAGCTGGATCCACTGATCGGCCGAAAAAATGAAATGGAACGGACCATGCAGGTCCTCTGTCGCCGCCGTAAGAATAATCCGGTATACGTCGGTGATCCGGGGGTCGGCAAAACGGCCATGGCCGAGGGATTGGCTCAGCTGATACAGAAAGGTGATGTGCCCGATCTGCTGAAAGATGTCGAAATATTCGCGCTGGATCTTGGCGGCATGCTGGCCGGTACCAAGTTTCGAGGCGATTTCGAGCAGCGGCTCAAAGGCGTTATTGCAGAATTGAAAAAGAAGCCCAAGGCGATCCTGTTTATCGATGAAATCCATACCATTGTAGGTGCCGGAGCAACCAGCAGCGGCTCGATGGATGCCTCCAATATTCTCAAACCGGTTCTGACCAGTGGCGAGATCCGCTGTATCGGATCGTCCACATTCGAAGAATATAAGAATCATTTCGAGAAGGATCGGGCGTTGTCCCGCCGGTTTGAAAAAATCGAAATTTTCGAACCGCCGGTGACCGAGGCCGTAAAGATCCTCAAAGGGTTGAGGTCGCGCTACGAAGAGCACCACGGAATCGTATACACCGATCCGGCGCTCAAGGCAGCGGCCGAGCTGTCGGCCAAATTTATCAATGACCGCTATTTGCCGGATAAAGCGATCGACGTTATCGATGAAGCGGGAGCTTTTGTGCGGCTCTCCGGGGCCTCCACCCGCAAAAAAATCAATCCGGCGGATATTGAGAAAATTGTCGCAAAAATGGCCCGCATCCCGACCCAGAGCGTTTCAACTTCTGATCGAACTAAATTGGAAACTTTGGAGGGTGGTCTCAAAGACGTGGTGTTTGGTCAGGACGATGCGATTAAAGCCCTCGTGACCTCGATCAAACGCTCCCGCGCCGGACTCGGAACGCCGGAGAGACCGGTTGGGTGTTTTCTGTTCACCGGACCGACCGGAGTGGGCAAAACCGAGGTATCGCGTCAGGTGGCCATGATTCTGGGTGTGCAATTCATGCGCTATGACATGAGCGAATACATGGAAAAACACGCCGTGGCCCGCCTGATTGGCGCGCCTCCCGGCTACATTGGATTCGATCAGGGTGGACTGCTGACCGATGGCATCCGCAAACACCCGCACTCGGTGCTGCTGCTGGATGAGATCGAAAAAGCCCATCCCGATTTGTTCAATATTCTGCTGCAGGTAATGGATCACGCGACCCTGACCGACAACAATGGCAAGAAGGCGGATTTCCGCAACGTGATCCTGATGATGACCTCAAATGCCGGCGCCCGCGAGATGAGTCAGCAAACAATCGGATTCGGCGACGTACACAAAGATACGGCATCCAAGGGCCTCAAGGCCATTGAAAAGATGTTCAGTCCCGAATTTCGCAATCGGCTGGATGAAATTATCAACTTCAATGCGCTGGATCTGGACATTATGGAGAAGGTCGTTGATAAATTTCTGGTGGAGTTAAACGCGCAACTGGCGGCCAAGAAGGTGGCATTGACCATTTCTCCGGCAGTACGCACATGGCTGGCTAAAAAAGGCTACGATCCCAAGTACGGTGCCAGACCGCTGGCACGGGTCATTCAAACCCGGATTAAAGACAATCTGTCAGATGAGATCCTGTTTGGCAAAATGCAAAAAGGCGGCCTGGTGCACCTCGATCTGAAAAATGACGAGCTGATCTTTAATTATGGTTAACCACCGGTCAGCCTTTTCTTTTACCTGGTCATCCGTTCAGCTTGATGAAATAGGATTTAGATTGGTTTCAGGTAACATGAACCCATGGAATTCGGAATGGGATTTGGATAAGCTCTTTGGCTGAAATCCTTAATTCGCAAACCGCATTCCAGAAGATAATGCCTGTCTTTCAGCTATCAGAGGATATCGTCTTTCCTTCCCCTCATCTTGCGTCTAAAGAAGGCCTGCTTGCCGTTGGAGGCGACCTGAGCGTCGAACGGCTGCTGCTGGCATACAGCAGCGGAATCTTTCCCTGGTATTCGGATGGCGAGCCAATTCTCTGGTGGTCGCCCGATCCACGTCTGGTTCTGTATCCCAATGAACTGAAAGTTTCCCGGTCGTTAAGAAAAGTGGTCAGGCAGAATGTTTTTGACATCCACATGGATCGCGCCTTTGAAACGGTTATTTCCGAGTGTGCCCAGGTACGCCTCGAAAACCAGGAGGGCACCTGGATCGTCGATGACATGGTTCGGGCCTACTGTCGATTGCATGATGCCGGCTTCGCTCACTCGGTTGAAGCCTGGCAGGGCAATGACCTGGTCGGCGGTCTGTACGGCGTATCAATTGGCAAATGCTTTTTCGGTGAATCGATGTACACCCGTGTGACCAATGCTTCCAAAGTTGCGCTGGTGGCGCTGGTCGAACACGTCAAACCCCTCGATTTTGCTTTTATCGACTGTCAAATCCCCACGGCGCATCTCTTCCGTCTGGGTGCCCGCGAAATTTCCAGATCCCGGTACCTGGGAGAGTTGACCGACGCCCTCAGATACCCGACGCAAAAAGGGCAATGGACATTTCTTCCCTGACGCCAACTCATTCTTTACTGCTCTATCTCATATCAATCGGCGTTCGCGGTTGCGCGACACTTGACATGATGCGAGAATACGAAATAGTATCGATCTGAAGGAGCGAACCGGTTATGGATAAAAACTGCCTTTTCTGTCGGATTTCAAGGGGGGCGTCTTCCACCGATTTTCTTTTCGAGAACGAGATGCTTGTCGTCTTCAAGGATATCAATCCGGCGGCACCTGTCCATCTGCTGATCGTCCCCAAGAAACATATTCGCAGTATTAACGATCTCAGTGATGATGATCGTCCCATTCTGTCGGAAATGTTGATGGTTGCCAGAGATATGGCCGCCCAGTACGAAGTGGCGAAATCCGGCTATCGGTTGTTTTTCAATGTCGAGAGGGGAGGGGGTCAGGTCATCTTTCACCTGCACCTGCATCTGATCGGCGGATGGAATAAGCGGTAGGGCAGAGAGCGAAGAGCAAAGAGCATAGAGCAGAGTGCAGGGAGAAAGATGCGGAGGGCAGAGAGGAAAGAGTTGCGGGGACCTGAAGTTTAATGCGTTTATTGAGTTCATTGAGTTTGTCGGGTTGCGAGGAACGATGCACACGGCATAGAGCAGAGGGCATAGGGCATAGCGTTAAGAGGATTAAGATACTGGATGCTGGATACTGGATACTGGATGCTAGATACTGGATGCTGGATACTGGATGCCGGATACTCGATACTCGATGCTAGAAGCTGGATACTGGATGCCGGATACTTAATGCGGGTATAGGACGTTGGGAGGCTTTAATCGGAATAGCGTAGCGAATTCATTAATTCGTCAATTGCCAATCGTCATTCGTCATTCCAGAGGGTGTCAGGTATATGGTAAAAGGCGTCAGGCTTTGGGCGAGCGTTAATTGAATCAGATTTTGCCGCAGATTTATAATTCAGATGGATAGATTTCCATAAATTTTCATCAATCAATTTTCAATTAAAGCATCCTTCCTTGACCTTTGACCTTTGACCTTTCACCTTGAACCTGCCGTTCAGGGCCATTCCTGATTCGTAAATTCAGCCGTTATGCTGTCGAGAAGGACCATACCTTTCGGGGTCAATGCACAGTGGGTGTCGCTAATTGCGAGGAGTCCCTCGTTATTTAACTCTGAAATGGTCGCCTGGTAAACCCCCTTGAAGTCAACCTCAAATCTTCGCTCAAACTGGTCCAGATCTATGCCCGTTGCGGTGCGGAATCCGAGGTAGATGGCTTCGATGATCATCTGCTCCCGGGTGAGTCGTTCAGCCGCCGCTACCGGCAGGCTGCCATTTCGAATATCCCTGAGATAATCATCTATGTGCCGCTGATTCCAGCGGCGCTCCGGCTCCAGGTAGGAATGGGCTGATGGGCCCAAACCGATATATGGCGCAAATGACCAGTATTTGTGGTTGTGCCGGGAGATCCAGCTAGCGGAACCGTCACCGGACAGACGTGCGAAATTAGAGATTTCGTAGTGCCGGTAGCCATGGCCCGTCAGGAATTCGATTGTACATCCGAAAAG
>JASJCE010000156.1 GCA_030066155.1 Desulfobacterales bacterium
CAACAACATGGAGGATCCACCCCATGTCGAAACCGGCGATGATCCGAGACGTGTCGATCCGGCCCTGGATTCAATTATACCCGACAGCCCCAACCAGATTTACGACATGAAAGACGTCATATTGTCCATCGTCGACAATGGCGAGTTCTTCGAGCCCCATCAGTATTTTGCCAAGAATATCATTGTCGGTTTCGCGCGCTTAAATGGACGGACCATCGGCATTATCGCCAATCAGCCGAAACAAATGGCCGGATGCCTCGACATCAATGCTTCCGACAAGGCCACGCGGTTTATTCGTTTTTGTGATGCTTTCAATGTTCCGCTGTTGACGATTGCCGACGTCCCCGGGTATCTGCCGGGCAGCCAGCAGGAATGGGGCGGCATTATCCGGCACGGTGCCAAACTCCTGTGGTGCTATTCGGAGGCGACCGTTCCCAAGCTGCTGCTCGTTACCCGTAAGGATTATGGCGGCTCCTATCTGGCCATGTGCTCCAAAGACCTGGGGGCGGACATGGCCTTTGCCTGGCCGACGGCCGAAATTGCCGTTATGGGGGCGGAAGGCGCGGCCAATGTCATCCACCGCAAGGAAATCAAGGCTGCCGAGGACCAGGTCGCCAAACGCAAGGAGAAAATCGCCGAATATGAAGCGCTGTTTTCGAATCCCTACCAGGCCGCGCAACGGGGTTACATCGATGCCGTTATCGTGCCGAGCGAAACCCGGCCGCGGCTGATCGATGCCCTTGAAGCGATGTGCTCCAAGCGCGAAACCCGGCCGCCGAAAAAACACGGGAACATACCGATGTAAGGAATGTTTAATGTCGAATGACGAATGTCGAATTAATGATGCCGCTCTCCGAGGCGCAGGCGCTACAACCCCTACGGGCCGGAGGCGTCGCTCCAACGTTCAATAGCATTTCAATTTGATAGAATTCCTTAATTTGTCATTCTTCAATATTCAATAGTCAATTTATATGGGGGGAAGTATGGAGAATGAGAAGAAAGTCAGCGCGGCTATTGCGGCGGTGATGCATTATCTTCAGGAAGAACAGGCGATCCTGGCCCAGCAGGCCGCCTTGGGCGGTATGCTGCAGACAACGCCTGCTGCGGCGGCAGCGAGTTTCTCGCCCTGGAGCATGAACGGAAGACAGGCTCAGATGCAGATGCGAAACCTGATGCAGTTGCGGACGTTTCAGCGGGGATCTCGTTTTTAGTTATTAATCGAAAAAAACCCAAATCAAATTTTAATAGGAGAATATTAAAATGAGCGAAGATCTTGCAGTTAAAATGACAACTATGAATTATGACAAAGATCGCCCGGCCGCCGAGAATCCCGTAAAAGTGGAAGACCTGTCGTTGCGTGACGGCCACCAGTCTCTGTTTGCGACCCGCGGACGCACGGAAGATATGATTCCGGTGGCCGAAATGATGGATGAGGTCGGTTTCTGGGCCATGGAAGTATGGGGCGGTGCAACTTTCGACACGATGCATCGCTTCCTGAACGAGGACCCCTGGGAACGAATCCGGACACTGAAGCGCTATATAAAGAAGACCCCGTTTTCCATGCTGCTCAGGGCGCAAAACCTGGTGGGGTATCGAAACTATGCCGATGATGTGGCCAAAGCCTTTGTCGAAAGAACTGCTGAAAACGGAATGGATATTTTCCGGACCTTTGATGCCTTAAATGACTACCGCAATTTTGAAACCGTGGTTCCGGAAATCAAGAAAGCCGGCAAGCATTTTCAGGGATGCATCTGCTACACCATGACCGAGCCGCGCATGGGTGGAGACGTTTACAATATCGACTATTACGTTAAAAAGGGCAAAGACCTCGAAGACATGGGTGCCGACAGCATTTGCATCAAAGACATGGCCGGACTGATTGCGCCCTATGATGTTTATGCCATTGTCAAAGCCCTGAAGGAAAATGTCAAGCCGCCGATCCACCTGCACAGTCATTTTACATCGGGCATGTCCCCCATGTCCCATCTCAAAGCGATTGAAGCCGGGGTCGATATCATCGATACGGTCATGTCGCCCTATGCCTACCGGACCTGTCATGCCGCCATCGAACCGCTGGTCATGACCTTGCTTGGCACGAATCGTGACACCGGTTTTGACATCCGGCATCTGGCGGCAATCAACGAAGTTCTGGAAAAAGAAATTATGCCGAAGTATCGGCACTTGCTGGATGATACGAAGATGTCCATCATCGATATCAATGTGCTGTTGCATCAGACGCCGGGCGGCATGTTGTCCAACCTGGTCAATCAGCTGCGGGAAATGGATGCCCTGGATAGAATCGATGACGTTTACGCCGAACTTCCCCGGGTCCGCAAAGATCTGGGGCAGATCCCGCTGGTAACGCCTACGAGCCAGATCGTCGGCATTCAGACCGTCAACAATGTTCTGTTTGACGATGAAAATGAACGCTACAAGATGATCACGGGCCAGGTCAAAGATCTGTGTTACGGGCTGTACGGCAAAACCGCTGTGCCGATTAATTCCGAAGTTCAGAAAAAAGCGCTCAAGGGCTATGATCGTGGTGAAGAACCGATCACCTGCCGTCCGGCCGAAGTACTGGAGCCGGAACTGGAAAAAGCCAAAGCGGATACCGAAGGCCTGGCCGTTGATCTGGATGACGTGCTGATTTACGCGCTGTATCCGGTAACCGGCAAAAAGTTTTTAAAATGGAAATATGGCAAAGAAGAGCCCCCGGAGGAGGTAAAACCCAGAACCCTCGAAGATGCCAAAGCAGAACTGGAAATGCTCAGGAAAGCCAAGGCCGGATTGCTGGTTGAAAAGTCCGAAAAGGCGGCCCCGGCAAAAAGCGAAAATCTGCGGACGTTCAATGTGTTTGTCGATGATGACTATTTTGAAGTCGGCGTCGATTCTCTCGACGGGGCGCCCATGGTCAATTACGTTCAGCCCATGCCGGGCACGGCTGCGCCGGCTTATGCACCGCCTGCCGCCGCTCCGGCTGCACCTGCAGCACCCGCTGCCCATGCTGCACCCGCTGCTGCCAAAGCCCCGGCCGAACCGGCTCCAGCCGAATCGGCAGCCCCGGCTAAACCGGCCGCCGACGTTGAAGGCACGCCTTTGGCAGCTCCCATGCCCGGTCTGATCATCCGGTATGAAAAAAATGTTGGCGATGCCATAGAGGAAGGCGATACGGTTCTCATTCTTGAGGCCATGAAAATGGAGAATGCCCTGCCGGCTCCCGTCAGCGGCACCATCAAAGCCATCAACTTCGACAGCGGCGACACGGTGGCCAAGGGGGATATCCTGGCGGTAATCGGGTGATTCTAAAATTCGGAGATCGAAACCATGAAAATCCATGAATATCAGGCCAAGGAACTATTCCGAAAATACGGGGTGCCGGTTCCGGAAGGACGGGTGGCATTCAGTGCCGACGAAGCCGTTGAAGCTGCCGGGACCCTGGGTGGATATCCGGTAGTGGTCAAGGCTCAAATCCATGCAGGGGGAAGGGGCAAGGGCGGCGGCGTCAAACTGGCCCAATCCGAAGCCGAGGTCAAGAGCCTGGCAGGAGAGATCATCGGAATGAACCTGGTTACCCATCAGACCGGTTCCCGGGGACAGGAAGTCAAAAAAGTTCTGGTAGAGCAGGGATTGAATATTGCCAAGGAGCTGTACCTGAGCATTATCCCCGATCGGGCTATCGCCAAAATCGTCATTATGGCCAGCGAGGCCGGGGGAATGGACATCGAGGAGGTGGCGGCCAAATCGCCGGAGAAGATTATCAAAGTTGCCATCAATCCGCTGCAGGGGATACAACCCTATCACTGCCGCCAGGTCGCTTTCGGCCTCAATTTACCGCCCGCCAGCATGAAGACTTTTGTGGCATTGCTCAAAAACCTGTACCGGTTATTTGTCGACTATGACGGATCTCTGGTGGAAATTAATCCGCTGGTGTTGACCTCGGATGATGCGGTCATCGCGCTGGATGCCAAGATCACATTCGACGACAACGCCTTGTTTCGCCATAAAGATATATTGGAATACCGGGATCTCGATGAGGAGGATCCGCTGGATGTGGAAGCCTCCAAATTCAATCTTAATTACATCAACCTGGACGGCAACATCGGCAATATGGTGAACGGGGCCGGTCTGGCCATGGCCACCATGGACCTGATCATGCTGTCCGGAGCTGAACCGGCGAATTTCCTGGACGTAGGGGGCGGCGCCAGCGCTGAAATGGTGGAAAACGGTTTCCGGATTATCCTCAGTGATTCCAGCGTTAAAGGTATTCTGATCAATATTTTTGGCGGCATCCTGCGCTGCGACGTGCTGGCCGAGGGGGTGGTTCAGGCTGCCCGCAAAACCGGCATCTCGGTTCCGGTGGTGATTCGCATGGAAGGGACCAATATCGAAGAGGGCCGTCGTATCCTGGCGGAATCCGGCCTGGATTTAATTACGGCGACGGACCTAAAAGACGCCGCAGCGAAAGTCGCCGATATCGCCAAAAATTAGTCAAATGGTCGGGATTTAGTCAAATAGTCGGTGTTTCGTTAAATAGTCAAATAGTAGAATAGTTAAATAGTCAAATGGTCAGGTTTAGTTAATTAGTCAAATAGTTGAATCGTTAAATTGTATGAAAGGATCTCATCCATCTCCCTATTCAACTAATCAACGAATCAACCAAACCATCCCATTTAACCAGTCAACCAATCAACTATTCAACTGTTTGACTCAAACGTAGTTTGAGGCAAACATATGAGTATTTTCGTCGATAAAAATTCGCGTGTTGTCGTTCAGGGCATAACGGGTAAAGAAGGGCAGTTCCATACCCGTCATTGTGTGGAATACGGGACCCAGATCGTGGCCGGCGTAACACCGGGTAAAGCCGGTCAAAAGATGGACGAAATTCCGGTTTTCAATACGGTGAAAGACGCCGTGGGTGAAACCGGGGCCAACTGCAGCCTGATATTTGTCCCGCCGGCCTTTGCTGCGGATGCGATTATGGAAGCAGCCGATGCCGGAATCGGCGTCATCGTCGCGATTACCGAGGGCATACCGGTGCTCGATATGATGCGGGTGATGAATTACCTGGAAGGCCGTCCGGTTCGCTTGATCGGCCCCAACTGTCCGGGGATCATTACGCCCGGCGAGGCTAAAATCGGCATCATGCCGGGTCCGATTCATAAACCCGGAGGACCGATTGGCGTGATATCCCGTTCCGGTACCCTGACTTACGAGGTCGTGAATCAGCTGACGTTAAAGGGGATCGGGCAGACCACCGGCATTGGCATCGGCGGGGATCCAATTACCGGTACCAACTTCATCGATTGCCTGAGCGCCTTTGAAGACGATCCCGATACCAAGGGGATTGTCATGGTCGGTGAGATCGGCGGCACCGCCGAAGAGGAAGCGGCTGAATTTGTTGCGTCGAAAATGAGCAAACCGGTAGTCGGCTTTATTTCCGGGCTGACAGCGCCGCCGGGACGGCGTATGGGACATGCCGGCGCCATCATCAGCGGCGGCAGCGGGACGGCCGCAGCAAAAATCGAAGCCATGCAAGCCGCCGGCATTCATGTTTGTGAAAATCTGGGGCAAATTGGCGAGTTTTGTGCGGAGGTTTTTAAATAGGCGGTTTAGGATCGTTTGAGTTAAACAGTTGAAAAGTTGACTGGTATAGTTTAGTTGATTCGTTAAATAAGATTTGGTCGATTGGTTGAATAGTCGAATTTAGTTGAATGGTTGATCAGTTGAATCTCGCAGTATAGTTGATTGTTAAAATGGTTCAATATGGAGAAGAATGGAATTCTTATTGCGCGAATTGACCAGTCAACTATTTGACCAATTAACTAAATCTGACCATTTGTTCTAATCTGCCATTGGCTGCTTAAATATTACTTCGTTACATTTAGTGATATAGAATTAATCACGAAAACACGAAATTTAGAAAACGCGAAATCGATCCTGGTCCTTATTCGTGTCGTCGCCTGCCCAGTGAAACCTTCTTTTCTTTTGTTTAACCGGGCCTTTTCGTGCTTTCGTGATTGTTTTTTGTTCTGTCTTGTTTGTAAATATTCACGGTATGTTTACGTTAATGCTTAGGATCAAACAGTATGCACGAAATGGGCATTGCGCTGCAGATTATTGATATTGCGACCGCCTCGATTCCGCCGGACTTAAAAGAAGCCAAAATCGAGCGGGTAAATTTGAAGATCGGCAAACTGGCGGCGGTGGTTCCGGAGAGCCTGAAGTTTTGTTTCGATGTGGCGATCAAGGACACCCCTCTTGAGGGTGCCGGTCTGTCCATTGTAGAAATGCCCGTTGTTGCCAGATGCAAAGATTGCGACAATCAGTGGACCATCGATGGCCCGGCTTTCAGCTGCGAAAACTGCAGAAGCGGCAATCTGGATATTATATCCGGCCGGGAGCTGGACATCGAATCCATCGAAGTTGCAGAAGAGGACTGACATGTTTCTGGATAAACTTTTTATGACCCGTAAATATTACCACCATTCGGATTCCCGTCACCATCCCCATGGTCATCATGAAGATACCCGGGCTGAACCGGCTGCGAAGAAAAGCGGTACCCGTGAGATCAAGGTGGTCCGCCGCGTGCTGGACGTCAACGAGAAGATGGCCGACGCCAACCGGAGGTATTTTGCCGGGAAAGGCGTTTTTGTAATCAACGTCATGAGCTCGCCGGGTTCCGGCAAGACAACCACGCTGCAAAAAACCCTGACCCACCTGATGCCGGATATCAAATCGGCCGTGATTGTGGGCGACATCTGCACCACCCATGATGCCGAACGCTTGGCCGTCAGCGGCGCACCGGTGGTTCAAGTCAATACCGATGAATTCGGCGGCGATTGTCATCTGGCCGCCCATGTCATCGAAAAAGCCGCCGGCGGATTGGCGCTGGATGACATTGACTTGCTGATTGTCGAAAATGTGGGCAATCTGGTGTGTCCGGCGGAATTCGACATCGGCGAAGACGCCCGTGTGGTGGTATTAAGTGTGACGGAAGGGGAAGACAAACCGGTGAAGTATCCGCAAATGTTCAGGGCCTGCGAAGTGGCCCTGCTGAATAAAGTCGATCTGCTGCCCTATCTGGACTATGACAAGCAAAAAGCCATCGAATACATTCACCAGGTCCATCCCCACATGCCGATCTTCGAAATATCCGCCAAAACCGGTGAGGGATTTGAGCCCTGGCTGGAGTGGCTCAGAAATAAAGTGAGGCAGAAGGTGAAAGGCAAATAAAGGTTTCAGGCCAAAAATCCGAAATCCGCAATCACTACCCTCCGACCATGGCCTCTTTCCAAAAGGGCGACATGCCGCGCAGGCGTTCGATAATCGGGGGAAGCTTATCGATGACCACATCAATCTCTTCCCGGGTCGTGTAGCGACTGAGGCTGAAGCGAATGGATCCGTGGGCCGCCGTGTAGGGTACACCCATGGCGCGCAGCACATGTGACGGCTCGAGAGAGCCGGACGTGCAGGCTGAGCCGGATGAGGCACAGATGCCAAATTCATTCATCATCAGCAGAATCGCCTCGCCTTCCACATACTCAAAGGCAATGCTGGACGTGTTCAAGAGGCGGTTTTCGGTGTCACCGTTTACAATCGACTGCGGAATTTGTTCCAGCAAGGTTTTTTCGAGCGTATCCCGCAGGCGGCCGACGGATTCGTATCCGTTGCTGTCCAAATGCGCTTTGGCCAGTTCAGCGGCCTTGCCCAGGGCAATAATCGAGGCAACATTTTCAGTTCCGCCGCGGCGGCCATGTTCCTGATGGCCTCCGATCATAAATGGCGAGAATTTGGTACCCTTACGGATATAGAGGGCGCCGATTCCCTTGGGCCCGTGAAACTTGTGGCCGGACAGCGAAAGCATATCAATGCCGGAATTTTTGACATCCATCGGCAATTTCCCGACCGCTTGAACCGCATCCGTGTGAAACACGACACCTCTGCTTTTGACTTCCCGAGAGATTTCCTCCACCGGAAAAATAACACCAGTTTCATTATTCGCCCACATCAAGCTGACGATAGCGGTTTCCTCGCTTAGATTCTGATAGAAGTAGTCCATATCCAGCCGACCCTCACCATCCACCGGAACAAAAGTTACGCGGTAGTCTTTTTTGGAAAGGGTTTCGTACAGATTCTTAATGGCCGGATGCTCAACCCTCGATGTGATAATATGCCGTTTGAGGGGATTTGAATCGATTGCCGCTCGAATGGCCGTACCGTCACTTTCGGTGCCGCAACTGGTAAACACGATTTCATCAGGGGACTCGGCACCGATTAAATCAGCTATATTTTCACGCGCCTGTTTTATCTTTGCCGCGACATCTCCGCCAAAAGAGTGCATGCTTGACGGATTGCCGTAATAATCGGATAAATATGGCAGCATGGCCTCCACGACCTCGGGTGCCACTTTCGTGGTGGCGTTGTTATCCAGATAGATCACGTTGTCCATTACGACACCTCCTCAACGATCAGCTCTGGCGATACCAGCTCCCTCAATTTCGATTCAACATAGTGCTTGAGCGTGATCGGGGACTTGACACAAGATGCGCAACTACCGCCCATTCTGACCAGAACACGGTTGCCGTCCACATCGATCAGTTCCAGGCTGCCGGCATCCTTCTTTAAATTCGGATTTATTTCGCGCTCGATGCTTTCTTCAATCAGTTTGATTTTCTGAAGATTTGTCAGGACTGGCTCCTTTTTCCGGACGGGCGGCTCCTTGCCCAGCACCGCGTCGATAATCTCCTGAATGCTGTCGTGGCAATTACCGCAGCCGCCGCCGGCCTTGACGTAATCGGTAACATCCTCGATTGCAGACAGATGGTTTTCGCGGACGACCCGCTCGATTTCAACGTTGGTCACGCCGAAACACTCGCAGACCACCTCACCCTCGATCTTTTTTTCGGGTTCACCCAGGTGACAGCTGATCGCCTTCTCGAGCGCATCGCGGCCCATTACCGAGCAATGCATCTTTTCCTTGGGCAGGCCGCCAAGGTACTCGGCAATGTCGTCATTGGTGATGTTGCGGGCTTCCTCCAGCGTGAGTCCCTTAACCATTTCGGTCAATGCCGAGGATGAGGCAATCGCGCTGGCACAGCCAAATGTCTGGAAAGTCGCGTCCTTTATTTTGCCGTTTTCATCCAACTTGAAATAAAAGGTCAGCGCATCGCCGCAGGCAATGGACCCCACCTCGCCAACACCGTCGGCATCGTCGATGATCCCGACATTGCGCGGATTCAAGAAATGATCTCTAACCTTATCCGTATATTCCCACATAGTTTCCTCCTGCTTAAAGCTCACAATTGCTAATTTTTTACATTTTTTAATGTAAGCATCTATTTCTAAATGAAAAGTTGATATGGCCGCAAAAAGACGCAAAAAGCGCCAAAAGTAAATTTTGCAATCAATAATTTCAACAGGTTATAAGGCCTAAATTTGATAATTGCGACCTTCTACGAAATCGTCAATGTTAAGCAGATCCTCAGTCAGGTAAAGAAACAATTTGTCTGCGGCCATAAAATCGTTTAGAATCAACCCCATACTCACCATCCAACCATTCAACCATTTAACCAATCAACGATTTGACCAAACACAGGGGGTGAATCATGAGTTCCTCAAATGTCCGAAAAGCAATGTTCGCGGGAAGCTGGTATCCTTCCGGTGCTGCCGAATGTGAGCGGGAGATCGCCGGCTTTGTGGCTGAAGGTCAGAAGATCAAACTGCCTGACCGGCAGCTCGTGGGCGGCATCGTTCCGCATGCCGGCTGGTATTATTCGGGCAGCATTGCCTGCAATGTCATTAGCCGCTTAAAGAGCGAAAATCCGCCGGATGTCATAGTCGTGTTTGGCATGCACCTTCATCCCGAATCCCATTGTTATTTGATGGCCGAAGGTGCGTGGGAAACGCCATTTGGTGCAATCCCAGTGGAGGAGAAATTGGCGGCAGAACTCGTCAAACAGTTTTCATTTACCCTGGAAACCCCGGATCGATTCAATCAGGACAACACGATTGAACTGCAGTTGCCGTTCATCAAATATTTTTTTAAAGACGCCAAAATCGTCGCAATGGGGGTTCCGCCAAACCGAAGTTCCTTAAAGATCGGCCAATCGGTGATTGCGCTGGCAACAGAAATGGGTCTGACAGCCAACGTCATCGGGTCCACGGATTTGACCCATTACGGTTCCAATTACGGCTTCACTTCTAAAGGCAGGGGGATAAGGGCAGTGGAATGGGTCCGCAACGAAAACGACCGCCGCGTCATCGATGCCATGCTGGCGCTGGAGCCGGAGAAGGTTATCAATGAAGCACTGGCCAGCCAGAATGCCTGCTGTGCTGGAGCAGCGGCAACGGCGATCGAGGCTGCCAAACACCTGGGTGCCAATCAGGCCGACGAGATTGCCTATGCCACCAGCTATGACAAATCGCCGGGGGACAGTTTCGTGGGATATGTGGGGATTGTGATGTGAGAATTGAGAAGGTTTCAGGTTTCGGGTGTCAGGAGATGGCCTGCAGAAGTTAGAGGGCAATAGGCAAGTGGCATAGAGCTTAGCGCAGAGGGCGGTGGGCAAAGGTTTGAGGTGCTCAATTTCGTATTCTTGTCCGCCGTGGTTTTGGCGGATTGGATTTTGGCCTCCGGCCCGGAGGGGCCATTGGGGCCTACGCCCCCGAGGGATTGCGGATATTCGCTAGATGAAAAGTGCAGGGGGCAGGGGGCAGCCTACAGAGGTCAGAGATTTTAAATCTCGAAAGTCGATAGGGGACTGACAAAAAGAGTATATATACATGAATTGACATAAATTTTTGTTCATAATAAAGTTGATCAACTGGTTGTTAGTTGGTTTATAGTAAAAATACGCTAAATGCCAGAATGTTACCTCGGTTTTGTTCAGGAAGTGACCGGACGCAGCTATTTCATCCGAACGATCTCAATATCGGAGAGGAATTTTAGCCATATGAACGATAGCATATATCTCTTGGAATCCCTTCGGGTGGCTCTTAAAGCGGGAGATGCAATTCTCGATGTGTATCGGACGGCTGATTTCGAAGTCGAGGTAAAGGCCGATAAATCCCCGCTGACTCTTGCGGACAGGCGTTCGCACAAAATTATTGCCGATCGCCTGACAAAATTCGACATTCCCATTCTGAGCGAGGAAGGCCGGGAAATACCTTATGGAGAAAGAAAGCGCTGGAATTCATACTGGCTTATAGATCCGCTAGACGGCACAAAAGAATTTATCAAACAGAATGGAGAATTTACTGTCAATATTGCGCTCATCGTGGCTCGCAAACCGAAATCCGGGGTGGTATTTGCTCCGGACAAGGGGATCCTCTATTTCGCCCAAGACAATCTTGGCGCTTACAAAGTCGACTCGGCGGCAATCCTAAAATTCCTGGAACAAGAAGTCGTTGGATCAAATCATGAACGGGCGAGTGAGATTATCGGGGATATCACCAATCGCTCCGTAAAATTACCCATACCTGATACGGCTGAAAAACCATATACTATAATCGGTAGTCGTTCCCATGCCACTCCGGAACTCGAAGCCTTCGTTGAGGAGAAAAGGCGCGAGTACGGTGAGGTTGATTTTATGTCAGCCGGAAGTTCGCTTAAACTATGCCTGGTGGCCGAGGGCAGGGCAGACATCTATCCACGCACCGGGCCGACCATGGAATGGGATACGGCAGCCGGGCAAGCCATTGTCGAGTTTTCCGGGGGCAGAGTTCTTAAATATGACAGCGAAGAGCCCCTTGATTATAACAAGGAAAATTTGTTGAATCCGTGGTTTGTAGCCCGTAAAGTTGAATAGTTGACTGGTTGATTAGTTGAATAGGCCAATGGATGAAATCCTTTCATACAATTTAACAATTTGACTTTTTAACGATTCAACCAGAAACAGGCTCCATCCTTCATAACGATTTGACAAGTCGACCATTCAACGATTTAACTAAATCCGAACGATTCCCATGGAAAAATCAGATAAAATTTATGTTGCCGGCCATCGGGGAATGGTGGGCTCCGCGATCCTGCGCAAATTGAAAGCTGATGGCTATACTAACATCGTCACCCGAACACATGCCAAGCTGGATTTGATCAGACAAGATCAGGTCGAGGCATTTTTCAAGTCGGAGAAACCGGATTTCGTGTTTCTGGCAGCGGCCAAAGTCGGGGGTATCTGGAGCAATAATCAATACCCGGCGCAGTTCATCTACCAAAACCTTGCCATCCAAACCAACATCTTACAGGCATCCTTCGAAAATAGGGTTGAAAAATTGCTTTTTCTGGGCAGCGCCTGCATTTATCCCAAACTCTGTCCTCAGCCCATCAAGGAAGATTACCTGCTCTCAGATTACCTGGAACCGACGAATGAACCCTACGCCATCGCGAAAATTGCGGGGCTCAAAATGTGCGAGGCGTTCAACCGCGAGTATCAAACCCGCTATATCAGTGTCATGCCGAACAATCTATACGGAACCAACGATAATTTCGACCTGGAAAATTCCCATGTACTCCCGGCACTGATCCGCAAATTCCACCTGGCAAAATTAGCGTTATCCGGTGATTGGAATGGTATCAGAAAGGATGAGGCCACCTTCGGCCCTATTCCGGATGATATAAAAACCGCCATATGCTTGGATCCTATCACTAATCAACCAGTCAACCAGTCAACCAATCAACCAGTCACTCTTATCTGGGGGACCGGTTCCCCTCGGCGGGAATTCCTGCAGGTCGACGATCTGGCAGATGCCTGCATATTTTTGATTCAAAATTACGGTGATACCGAAATAATTAATATCGGCTGGGGCAAGGATCAGACCATTCGGGAATTGGCTGAACTGATATCGGAGGTTGTCGGTTACTCCGGCAAAATCGAGTGGGATCATACAAAACCTGACGGTACCCCGCAGAAACTGCTGGATGTGTCAAGGTTAACTAAATTGGGCTGGCAGCCAAAGATTAGACTGGAAGACGGTATCCGGCAGGTTTACCAGTGGTATTTAGATAATATTGGTTGAATGGTTAAATAGTCGAATAGCTATAAAGGAAGGGAATCTGATATTATTCGGCCATTTAACTAAATCTAACCAATCAACCAATCCACTATTTTTTCTGGGCTTTCAGAATCTTGGCCCAGGTGTCTCGCAACGTGACCGTGCGGTTGAAGACCAGCGCGTCCGGTTTTGAGTCTTTCGCATCCACGCAGAAATATCCCAGGCGTTCAAACTGGCAGCGGTACCCCGGTTTTGCCGCCGCCAGGCCTGGCTCCAAACGGCAATCCTTCAATACTTCCAACGATTTTGGATTGATGTAATCGGTAAAGTCTTTTCCCGCTTCCACCTCATTGGGATTTTCCTTCACGAAAAGGTGGTCGTAGAGCCGAACCTCCGCGGGTACCGCGTGCCCGGCTGACACCCAGTGAATCGTGCCCTTGACCTTCCGCCCGTCGGGGGCATTGCCACCGCGGGTTTGCGGGTCGTAGCTACAGCGCAGCTCGACGATGTCACCAGTGCCCGGATCCTTGACCACTTCCTCACATTTTATGAAATAGGCATAGCGCAAGCGAACTTCCCGGCCGGGTGCCAGGCGGAAGAACTTTTTGGGTGGATCTTCCATAAAGTCATCCCTTTCAATGTAAAGCTCACGGGAAAACGGCACCTTGCGCGTGCCCATCGTTTCATCTTCCGGATTGTTGATGGCCTCAAGTTCCTCGACCTGGTCTGCCGGATAGTTTTGAATGACGACTTTCAAGGGCCGCAGCACGCCCATTACCCGCGGCGCCTGCTTATTTAAATCTTCACGGATGCAATATTCCAGCAGGGCCATGTCCACCATGCTGTCGGCTTTGGCCACACCGATGCGGTCACAGAAGTTGCGAATCGCCTCGGGCGTGTATCCCCGTCGGCGAACACCGGATATCGTCGGCATGCGCGGATCATCCCAGCCGGAGACATGCCCTTCATCAACCAGCCGGATCAGTTTGCGTTTGCTCAAAACGGTGAAGGTCAGGTTTAAGCGGGCAAATTCGATCTGCTGGGGGTGATAGACCTCGAGCTGATCCAGGACCCAGTCATACAATGCACGATTGATCTCAAATTCGAGCGTGCAAATTGAATGGGTAATGCCCTCGATTGAGTCTGACAGGCAATGCGTGAAGTCATACATGGGATAGATACACCACATTTTGCCCGTCCGATAGTGGGTCTCATGTTTGATCCGGTAAAGGGTGGGATCGCGCATGATAATATTGGGTGACGCCATATCGATTTTGGCCCGCAGCACGTGCTCGCCATCCTGATATTCCCCGGCCCGCATGCGTTCGAATATATCCAGGTTCTCTTCGATGGTGCGTTCCCGGTATGGGCTGTTTTTCCCGGGTTCGGTCAACGTACCGCGATACTGCCGGATTTCCTCCGCACTCAAACTGTCGACATAGGCTTTGCCGGCTTTGATCAGCTGAACGGCATATTCGAAAAGCTGCTCGAAGTAATTCGACGCATAATACTCCCGATCTTCCCAATCGTATCCCAGCCAGCGCACATCCGCTTTAATTGAATCTACGTATTCGATCTCCTCTTTACTTGGATCCGTGTCATCATAGCGCAGATTGCACTTCCCGCGATATTGTTCTGCCAGTCCGAAATTGAGACAGATGGATTTGGCGTGGCCGATATGCAGATACCCGTTGGGCTCCGGCGGAAAGCGGGTGTGCACCCTGCCGTCATTTTTTCCGGACTT
>JASJCE010000157.1 GCA_030066155.1 Desulfobacterales bacterium
GGCATTCGGAGTTCGGTGTTCGGCCTTCGATGAAAGGCATTCAAATAAAACTCATTTTGGTGCAACATACTTGAAATTGATAGCATTCAATCAATCCGAAATCCCTCCGGGGCGTAGGCCCCTATGACCCCTGCGGGCCGGAGGCCACAATCCACAATCGACAATCGTCATTCCAAAATATTATGACGTCATCTAATTATAATCCGGTTACCAAAGAAATTATTGGAGAGTTGCAGCGCATCTGCGGCGAAGCATTTGTTTATGCCGGTGATGAGAAGAAGCTCGACAAATATTCGCGCGACAAAGTTCCGGAGCAATATGGGCATATGCCTGAGGTGGTGGTGTTGCCGAAGACTGCCGGTGAGATATCTGGGATCCTTAAACTGGCCAATCGTGAGATCATTCCCGTCACGCCCCGGGCGGCCGGCAGCGGTCTATCCGGCGGTGCGGTTCCGATTTATGGCGGGATTCTGCTGTCCGTGGAGCGGATGGATGAGATTATCGAAATCGATGATCAGAACCTGATGGCCGTGGTGGAGCCCGGCGTCATTACCAATAAACTGGATGAGAAGCTGCGGGATTACGGTCTCTTTTTCGCAGGGTATCCAATGAGCGAAGAATTTTGCTTTATTGGCGGCAACGTTGCCGAAAATGCGGGCGGGGGCAGGGCCGTTAAATACGGCGTCACGGGGCAATATATTCAGGGATTGGAGATCGTGACACCCACCGGCGACATCATCCAGCTGGGCGGCAAGCGGATCAAGGACGTCACCGGTTACAACATGGTTCAGCTGATGGTCGGCTCCGAGGGTACCCTGGGGATTTATACCCGGATAATTATCAAACTTCTGCCGCGTCCAACCCACCGCCAGGCCGTGCTGGTGCTGTTTGCGGATGCGGAGACGGCCATAGCCGTCGTTCCCAAAATCATGACCGCCGGCGGAATGGTTCCAACTTCGATTGAATTTATGGACGGCTTCACCTTCAACTTGGCTGCCAGGCGTTTTGATGAAGATTTTCCGTACGATAAAATCGGGGCGGCCCTCCTGTTTGAAGTTGATGGGATGCAATCGTCCGTTGTTTCGCAAGATGCGGCAACTATCCGCAAAATCTGCCGGAATGGCGGCGCAATCGCAGAATATCGGGCCTCTACGGAGGAAGAAATCGAACGCTTCTGGAAAATCCGCAAACGTATACCCTGGGAACTTCTAAGATATACGCCCCATCAGTCCATTGAAGATATCGTGGTACCCATTGCCAGCATCCCTGCGGCGCTGTCCGGCCTGCAAAAAATCGGCAGAAAATACGGAGTTGCAGTACCGGTGCTGGGTCATGCCGGAGACGGCAACCTGCATGCCGTGCCGCTTAAACTACCCGACGATTCAGTCGAACATTGGGAAGCAATACTGCCGGCGCTGCTTAAAGATATTTATGCCATGACATCCGAAATGGGGGGAACGATCAGCGGTGAGCATGGTATCGGCCACAAGCGACGGGATTACATGAGTCTTGTCATGAGTGAGACCCACATCGATTTGCTAAGGAAGATTAAACAGGCCCTGGATCCGAAACATATTTTAAATCCCGGCAAAATATTCATCTACTAAAGCGAAAAGCCTTGATTTGAATTTGTTCAATCCGCGATCCCCAATCCGAAATCCGAAATCAAATTCACTCCCAGACCCGGCTGGTCGGTAACGCTCAGCTCCCCGCCCCTGACAACGAAACCGCCGTCCACCAGATCGCGAGCCAGGTCAAAGCTGCCATCGAGATCCAGGTAGCGGGTGGTGGGTGAGGCCAGGGCTGCATGCAGGGCTGCGGCAATGCCGATCCGGCTTTCGTCATTACAGCCCCACATCACGTCGATACCGGCCAGGCCGGCTATATTCGCGATTTGCATCCCCTGGGTAATGCCTCCGCATTTCATCAATTTTATGTTGAAGATTCCGAATGGGCGTGGGGACTGCAAACAATCGACGGCATGTCGGGCTCCGAGCAGGCTTTCGTCGGCGGCGGTTATTATCCTCACTGATTCCGGCAAGCGACGCATGCTATCAAGATCCGATGCCTGCAAGGGCTGTTCGATAAACTCAAGGTCAAGCGATTCGGTCAGATCAACAAACGTCATGTATTCCTTTAAAGAGTAGCCCTGATTGGCATCGACCCGGAGCACAATGTCGCGGCCCATACGCTGACGGATTTTACTCAGGCGCTCCACATCCTGCTCAACCGATTGGCCGATCTTGACTTTCAGTATATTAAACCCCCGTCCCCGGTACTCCCTGGCTTCCTCGATCGACTCGGTGACCGGCTTAATCCCGATGGTTATCGATGTCGGCAGCGATTCATGGCACCGTCCCAGCACGTTGCTCAAAGGCAATCCAAGATATTTGGCCCACAGATCATGCAGGGCCGTATCGATTGAGGCCCGGGCAGCAGGCTGAGCGGGCATCGCATCTTCGAGTTTTCTCAATACCCCGGCGAGTTCACGAACATCCGCTCCCTCCGTCAGGGAGGAAAGGTGGGTTTCCAGCGATTGGCTGCAATCCGACAGACTTTCTCCGGTGACCTCCGCATCCGGCGCGGCGACACCGACTCCGATGGAGCCGTCTTCGGCCCGAAGACAAACGAACACATTATCAACGCTATCGATGTGTTCATAGGCGATTGTGTAGGGCCGGGTTAACTTGAGCGACTCTACCCAGGAAGTCGCTTTTATGATTTTCATAATCGCTTCCTTACTTTATTTTGACATCAGTGTCAGGGTCGAGTGTGCCGATAATAAAAGGTTCTGAATTTGGATGCAAGGGAGATCTGCAGGTTCAGATTGATTCTGGGGGGAAACTGCCGGCCTGAAATACAGCCGGTTTGAATTGTCGATCTTTCAAAGCAGCGCCGCCCCAGTTGAAAAACGGCCAGTCTGATCAAATAAAAACAATAGAATTTGAAAGAAAAAGAGGAATGGATTCTTATCTTAAAAAAAAATTGGACGGGATCAACAGGATAATTATGATAATGCGGCTTTCGGCCGAAAAACCCCTCGCCGCAGGCGAAAAAAATCCCGATGATCCTGTAGATCCTGTCTAAATATACATAATAAAAATCGAATCCATTCCACAATCTTTTCATCTATTTGAAGTTTCATTTAAGGGGATCCAAAAAAAACACCTGGCGACATGATTCAAATTGAATCACAACGCCAGGTGCCGATATTGAGCAATATTGTTGAAATACCCCGGTTCAACCAGGATATGCTCAATTAGCCCTGAAACATTGAACCGGTAACCGACTAACCAATATTTTAGAGTCCGCCGACTGCAACCTCGACGCGGCGGTTCATCCTGCGTCCTTCGGAGGTGCCGTTGTCCCCGGCCGGATTGGCTTCGCCGTAGTAGTTGACCACGATCCGATCATCGGGGATGTTATAATTGTCCATCAAATAATTCGCGATGCTTTCTGCCCGCCGCAGGGACAGCCCGAGATTGTACTCTTCCGGACCGACGCTGTCGGTATAACCTTCCAGCAGAACATATGCTGACGGATTTTTCGTCAGAAAAGCTCCCAGGGCGTCGACTTCATCGACAAAATCCGTTCGCACAGATGCTTTATCGAAATCAAACAGCACGCTGTCGACCTGCAAACCGATAATTCTGGTTTCGGAGATGGTCTCGATGCGCTCTGTGGCTTTGACGGTATATAATGCGCCGGTGTTGTACTCGGGGTTTTCAACGAAATTCGAGAATGGAATTACTCGCGAGCAGGTATTGGCTTTGGCCATATCCTGTAACCGTTTTCGGGACAAGTTATCCTGGGGTGCACCGATCACTAAAAAGCATACGTTATATTTGCTGGCAAATTCCCGGGTATAATCTTCCGGCTGCTTGACTCCTTCAAACTGAGTATACTGGCCGTCGCTGAAAATGTAGACGATGGTTTTGCCGGAAAGTCCTTGTAAAACGGGCTCGAGTTTCTTCAGACCCTGGGCCAGAAACGTCGGACCTTTGGGGTCGGCCGGCATACTATCGACCGCAGCGGACCAGCCCGGTTTGTCGAGCGCCGCCATCGGTTCCAGTTCGGTGTAGGGCGTGTAAAGGTAAAGACCGGCGTTGTATCCGAGATCCGGGATCCGTGCTACACCTTCTTTCAGGATTTTTCTTGCGACTTCATATCTTGTTTCCGGTGATCCTTTTTTGTACTGTCGTTTCATCGAGTTTGATGCATCGAACAGAACGATGAAATTGTCTGCCAGCTTGACAAAATTTTCTTCCACGACCACCTTTTTAACGAAATCCTCTTCTGTCAGAATTTCTGCAGCTGGAAGCAGTCCCGGCAAGATCATTCCCAGTACCATTAAAAAAACCGTCATTTTGAGTTTCATAGTCTTTCCTCCTCTGTTTAGAATGTTTTTTGAGATGCGTTAAAGTGGAACTTACCGATACTCGATTGCTTTGGTGGTACGGCATGACGTTCAGGAACTGCCCGATCACCAAGGTTAAAAATCTTTTCTTTTTTGAACCCCAAATATTTTAATGGAACCAAACTAAACATCTCTTAATTTTATGTCAACAGTCGTCTTCTGATTTAAGCCCCTAATTTTACATTTTTTTGTAGCCGGGTCGAAGAGGGTTTAACACAGCTGACCAGCAGAAATATGACACTTCGGAAATCCTGGGAAACCACCCGATAAATATGGTACGCGATTTCTTTCGATCAGTGCTGACGGACTTCTATATCCAAAATATTAAGTCATTATTAAACTATAGGATATGAGAAACTAGATTCGAAATATACGTTGTCAAAGGCTTTATGAAATCATCAAAGGCTTTATGAAATCAGTAGAATGCTTGTAAGCCTGATGATTGAGTAATGACGTTTTGTCGAACGCTATAATCACACAATTTAACCTTTAGTCAACAAAAAAATGACGCTGACTTCGTTGAGAAAGTCGGCTGTCAACAAAACATTTATCCGGTGGTGAAAAATGGCTCTGGATTTTTCGAGCAGCTTCATATACCCTTTTTGCAGGATGTTTCCAAATGGGGGCTCGCGCAAAAATAACTTCACATTTTAGGCGCCGATGCATCCTGCCCGGCGGCGTTGTGAAAGCTCGGAATATGCTTGATATTCCTGCTCTTTCATGCCTTGCCAGCCAGGCGCCTCGACGCTTAAAATATGTGAATTAATTATTGCGCAAACCCTAAACCGTTGACTGTCGGATTTCGAAGGAGCTTTTCAAAGGTTTTCCCGCGGTAACGGGAAGAGATTCGAACATGCTCCACCGACTGGAAGCAGATTGAGCCTTCGCTCGATCCGGCGATCTTCTTTGTTCTGGAAAGGTACCGTATGGATATGGATGTTTGCGTCGAGGACAATGTCCTGGGAGAGTTATTAACGCTCTTAAAGCTTGAGAAAATAGAAAAAAATATATTTCGCGGCCAAAGTCAGGACCTCGGATTCGGCTCCGTTTTCGGTGGTCAGGTGTTGGGCCAGGCGTTGTCGGCAGCTTATCAAACGGTTCCGACCGAACGCCGTGCACACAGTCTGCATGCTTATTTCCTGAGACCGGGAATTGCCACCAAGCCGATTGTCTACGATGTCGACTGCATTCGTGACGGAAAAAGCTTCACCACCCGCCGTGTCGTCGCCATTCAGAAAGGCCGTGCGATTTTCAATATGTCGGCTTCATTTCAAATTGACGAACCCGGGTTTGATCACCACGACCCCGCTCCTGAAGTCGATGGTCCCGAAGGGCTCAAATCCGATCTTGAAATGGCCAATCAGGTCGCCGATAAAATACCGCCCGGCATTCGGGACAAAATCCTGTGTAAAAAACCAATCGAAACAAGAACCATAAATCCCATAAATCCCTTTGCTCCCCGGAAAAGGGAGCCCGTCCGGTACACCTGGCTGAGAGCCATTGACAAACTCGAAGACGATTTCGCCGTGCATCAATATTTATTGGCCTATGCCTCGGATTACGGCCTGCTGTCTCCCTCTCTTTATCCTCACGGTCGCAGTTTCTGGGAGACAGAGATGCAGGTCGCCAGCCTGGACCATGCCATGTGGTTCCACCGGGACTTCCGCATGGATGACTGGCTGCTCTATGTTATGAGAAGTCCGAACGCCTGCAAAGCCAGGGGCTTGAGCGAGGGGAAGATATACAACCGTGAGGGTCAGCTGGTTGCCACTGCAACCCAGGAGGGATTAATTCGAAATCGTGTCCTGACCAAGAACTCAATACCGGTTTGACGGCGAAGCCTCCGGTTGGATCAAATTTCAGAATTTAAGAGATGATATAGTCGCAAAAAGGCACAAAAAGCACAAAAGTCAATTTACACTAGCTGTAACTTCAATAGGTTAAGAAATCGACACTCAGGGCATTTGACTTTTTACGAGACCGTCAATCAATTGAAACTCAAAATTGATCGGAGCCCGGACGATGAAATTATGGATCTGTATTTGTATTGCAATGTTGACCTTATCCGGATGTAAGCTTTTTGGTGAGGATCGGGTCAAGACATTTACGGCGCGTGGGGTAACCGAGGAGAATGTGCTATCATATGGTTCCGTTTTTGTAAAAGTTAACCCGGACCTCGATTATTCCAATGTTTCCGGGGATATTGTCGTCGAAATCATGGGTCAGAAGGATAAGCCGAGTAAAAGAGAGTTTCACATTTTTGCCCGCTCAGGATCGAATCGGATAGTCTTTATTGAAACCCATACCCGTAACCACCCGAATACCTTCATCGAAAATCGTGATCTGACGAAAAAAATGCAGGCCATCCAAAAAGGCAACAAATCAATAGACGGTAAAACCTGGGCCATCTATGTTAGAGCACTTCCTGAGTTCCCGCAACAAATTCTAAGTGCTGTCCGACAACAGGGCATCGAGATCGAATCGTTTCGCTGCGGTCTTGAAATTGGTGTCGCGAGAACGATAAACCTTCAAAACCGAATATATATCAGCTATATTCGCGGCGAAAAACAGTGTGATCAGCTGCCGGCCAACGGCGGCGTCCTGAATGATCGCCAAGTGCGCCTCGTAAGGGAGTTTGCAGCCGAGTTTGATGCTAATATTTCGATTTCCGACCAATCCGGGTAAAGTTATTTTTTAAAGAGCCGATATCACTGGACGATTGCCCTTTTGTACTAAGTGCTCCTATTTCATAACCACGGGAACGTATTAGCAGTAATATTTTTTTACCACGGAGCTCCGTGGTGGGATCAAACCGTCATTAGGGCTTCATTAGATTCCACGTTACAGAATTTGCGAAACAATGTACAAAGTTCGACGGTATCGGATCGGCAATTCATCACAAAAAGCATAGGACCATGACAAAGCAACTGACAGTAACCGGAAGAATTATCAGCAGGGAAAAAAAGGCGGCATCATTCACCCAGCTCGAATGGGTTCAGAAGCAGTGCTCCGAGGTCATCGGCGCCAGGCCCTTTCCGGGTACGCTCAATATTGAAATTGCGGCTGAGAAAGTGCCTCTTGTTGAAACCCTGTTAGCGCAAAACGGTGTTGCTCTGATATCGCCGGATTCAGATGAATGTGCCGGATTGGTCTATCCGGTGTCGATTATGGGTGTCTCTGGAGCTATTGTGTCCGTCTCCGGAGCCGATCGGATTCATGATGAAAACATTGTGGAATTAATTGCCACCGCCTATTTGAAAGATGCTCTGGACGTGGATGACGGCGATGAAATTCTCTTTGTGGCCAAATTTCCGCCGCCACAGTGAAATGCCGTTTTTAATCTTGAGATGCAG
This sequence comes from Desulfobacterales bacterium, assembly GCA_030066155.1. Taxonomy (GTDB): domain Bacteria; phylum Desulfobacterota; class Desulfobacteria; order Desulfobacterales; family JAFDCJ01; genus JAFDCJ01. The sequence goes on from JASJCE010000157.1 coordinate 7,771, forward strand.
CCGGTTGGTCCGGACCACTTTTTGCCAATCAATCTTTCCGAGTCGTCATGTAAATATAATTTTCGGTTTGATCACAAACAACAAATCCAAGCCGTTCGTAGAAATTTACGGCCCTGTTGCCCCTGAGGAGCCTCAAGCGCATCGGTATCCCGAGTTTTTGTGCAATGCCAAGCTGCTCGCTGACCAGAGCAGACCCGATTCCCTGTCGTTGATGCTCCGGGCGAATCTGTATTTCATTTAATCTGATATGGTCTCCGGCCACGGTCACCCAGATGGTACCGATGCGCTTGTTATTCAGTTCTATGATCTGATAGCTTGCTTTTTCCCATTTGCTGTCAAATTTATTCCGCTGCACCTTCTCATCCCATACGCCGAATTGGTTTACTATGAGTTCTTTATACACGGTTTGGGCCAGATCATATAAATATGGCTTGTCATTGATAGTTGCCGGCCGGAGTTTTACTTGCGGACTAGTCATGGTATTACGATGAATGAGATTCGAGCAACCCAAACTCTTCCATAAAAGCCAGGAGCAAGTCAAGACCTGTCTCCAGGGGCGAAAGTTCGTTGCTACTTGACATAATATTATTCATTTATCATGTTCATATCAAACCTTGAGAAATCTACAACGCCAGAGTTTATTAAAATTCTGGTTGACTTAAATTTGTGGCCAGCTTGGAGTTCGCATGTCAAATTTCGAAAATATGTTATCCAGGGCTTTTGATCTGATTAAGGTTTATCATAGCGACCACATTGCCCGCGATGGGCTTGTCGTGGAGTATAAGGATCCGCAAACACTGACCGATCTTTTGCAGCTGGAAATCAATCCGGACGGTGTCGGTTATGAGGAGTTGTTTGATGAAATCGGCCGGTATCTCAGATTTTGTGTGCATACCGGCAACAAGCAATTTTTTAACCAGCTTTATGCCGGGTTCAATACACCGGCTTTTTTGGGGGAGATCTTTACGGCCCTGACCAACACATCGATGTATACGTATGAGGTGGCGCCGGTTGCGACCCTGATGGAAGGGGTCTTGATTCGTAAAATGTGCCGCATCGTTGGTTACCCTGACGGGGAAGGGATATTTTTAACCGGGGGAAGTAATGCGAATTTAATAGCCATGTTGTCGGCCCGGAATCATCAGTTTCCGGATATCCGGCACAATGGCATGTCCGGCATCGGCCGGCTGACGGCCTACATCTCGGACCAGTCCCATTACTCACTGGATACGGCTGCCAACCTTCTGGGAGTCGGAACCGACAATGTCGTTAAAATAAAATCGGACAGGGGAGGAAGGCTTATTCCGCAAAAACTTGAAAAGGCCATCAAAACCTCGATATCGAATGGCGATAAACCGTTTTTTATCCTCGGTACGGCTGCAACGACCCTGCTGGGTGCATTTGACCCATTTGACGAGATGGCGGATATCGCCCGGACCTACGGTGTCTGGTTTCATATTGACGGGGCGTTTGGCGGCTCGCTGATACTGGCTTCCTCGCATAAACACCTGTTCGATGGACTGGCAAGAGCGGACTCATTCGCCTGGAATCCGCATAAACTGATGAATGTACCGTTGATCTGCTCCACCCTGCTGCTGAAGCAGCGCGGTACCCTGCAGCGCAATTTGACCGATCTGGAGACAGATTACCTGTTTCACGAATCCGAAAGCCAGGGTTATGATATCGGTAAGTTATCCGTCCAGTGCGGCCGGCGGGTGGATTCATTGAAACTCTGGCTTGCCTGGAAGTTTTATGGAGACAACGGATACCGAAAGCGCATGGACAATCTGTTAAAGATAGCGGACTATTTCGCCCGGCGTGTCCGGGAAGACGACCGCCTGGAACTGATTGCTGAACCTCAGTCCATTACAATCTGCTTCAGGTACCTCCCGGCAGACGGTTCAGATATCAATGCCTTTAACCTGCAGCTCAGGGATGAGCTCAGAATGTCCGGCAAGACCGTGGTGAATTACGGTTACATCGGAAATGATGTAGCCATACGCTTTATCGCAGCCAATGCGGAAACGGAGACAATAGATATCGATCGCTTTTTTGATAACCTCTTTAACGCCGCCGAAGCGCTGTCGGACGGGCGCCGTGATTGTGGCGCAACTTTGTAGGCGCAAGTATTCTCTGCTATGCGCGGTTATCATGCGATAGTGGCCAGGACTTCTACCTGAATTCAATCAATCACTTTTTAAACAGGCGCCGAACGATCCCTTCTTTTGATTCTAAAGGTTCGGGGAGACCCAAATGCCTGCATATTGCACGCTCCAGATCTCTATCAGAGACATCCGAGCCCTCGACAATGATTTCATCGCCCACCATAACAGCCGGTGCTGTGGGTAGATCCAATTCAAAGTATTCATCCGTCATATATTCCGCTTTAGGCTTAGAAATGGTTTCGATTTCGATTTCATACTTTTCGCCCAGACCGGGCATCATCTTTTTAAAATGCTTTCAAGGCTTACCATTGGGTTCGTTCAGGAAAAAACGGACTTTCAACATTTTCCATCCCCCTTCTTTGGATTCACTTACCCCTATTTTTCATTGAAAGTTAACAAATTCTCTAGGGATGTGGTTCGAGTATACCAAATCAAGCCTATCTGCGTTTCAGGTAAAGTAAAACGAAATTTGACATTTAAGGATTTGTTGGAGTGAATCGCCAATAGAAAGCAGGGTCATGATTGACCCTGCTCATATCTTTCAATTTCATGAGGACTTTTTTTCAGGGTATGAACAGCAATATACTGAGCCATTGTACTGCCTCCTTTCGAGTTTTTAGGTTTACTGTGAAAAAACTAAAGAACCAGAAAAGAGGCAGCCATGACTGCTGGGGTTTATTTCAGTCCCGCCCTGCGTAGCGCGGCAATAGATTGTTCCTTGTTCGAGCCTGTAACTGCCTTTTCCCATCTATCGACAGAAAACTTCGGATTTATTCTGAGCACCTCCTCGGCTTCGGCACGTGCGTCCTCCAGACGCCCTGACTGGCTATACACCATGGTCATTATCAAGCGGGTTAGGAAAGAGTCAGGATCTTGACGTACTGCTTTTTCACACCATTTTATTGCTTCTTCGTCTTCACCCATCAGACGGCTGTAACCTTGCACATCTGCACTGAGGATTGCAGTAAGCTTACGTTTAAAGCCGTCATCTGCCATAACGGCACCCCCTTTGTTGAGGTTTCAAACAGATCTGCTCAGGATGTGAACTATTCGAAGTAGTGTAGAAATCTGAAGGGCAATCGGACTCGATTCCGGAAATGAAGCACCAGATCAGACCAAATTAAACAGGAAAACAGGATTGGTTTAATTGCATATATACTTATTTCGTTTGGAATTTGCATCTAAGACCAAGCGCGAAACCCTCCATTATTGGCCTGGCGGGCTGTAGTCGACTGACTTTTTAACCGCTTGGTCTACCTCTTCAGGAGTGAGGAGGGCAGTCAACCTTACATTTGCAGCACCACTAGCGTTGACGATTAGAGATGCGCTTGTGGCGCTGACGTTCTCTGGGAAATCAAAAATTACGAAAAGGTCATCCTCGCCAAGGGCATAGTAGAAAGCTTCTAATTTACCTCCTAAACTCTCGGCTAACTTTACCACTACTTCCCGTCGTTTTGTACCCCCATCTTTGAGTAGTCCCTTCAAACCTTCGACAGTGTAGGATACGTGGGCAAGATACTTTGGCATAGTACACCTCCTTTTTCATTTAACAACAACGATTATTTTTTGGATTGTGTTCAGAGATTTTAGCTCCCGATCGGATGACCCGGGTCCTTTCAGGAGCAAAATAGGCACAATTTGAGGGGGTTCTCCATCGTAACTTCACCTTTTTGCTAAGCTAAGATGTGGTGGAAATCAGAACTATTTTCAAGAGAGAGCTTTAAAACTTGCAATTTAGATGACAAAAGCAGAAGCGCAGATGGTCGATGCCAGTCAGAATCAGTAAGGGATGGAGCAAAAAAATTATAAATTGCAGATATGCAATAATCCAAAGGCATTCTATTGTCAAGGAAGATCCTATTGGATGTCTATGGTTTCAGGCAGCTTGCCATAACATGTAATTCGACGATTATCGAACTTTGTAAGGATATATTTCAAGTATGTCAAAAAGTTACGGCCTGTTTGCTTTTCAGATGCATAGAAGCAGGTGTTTAAAACATTCGCACAGCTTAAAATTCACCTACATTGCAAGGAGCGACCCGATGAAAAGACAACTTAGAGCGCGGTTGACCGCATAATTTCGTTACACATCAAAACTGACACCCCCCGGTTATCCTAACAAACTTACAATTATTTCCATCCCATAACCACCGTTCTGTTTTAGATCCGCCGTAAAGTGGCCCCCATTGTAGACCTGAATGTACGAGCCAAGGGAGGTTTCCCTCTGGTACATCATTATCGTCCCAATTGGAAATCGTAATGCGCTCCCCTAGAGAAACTTTCTGATTGGGTGAATCGTCAATGCTCCACCAGTAGTTAACAAACCACCAAAAGGTGTCTTTCGGATGTGAATAAATTTCATTCCATTTTGATTTCTCCTCAGGTGTCAGGATGACGGTGTGTTCATCCTTTCCTGGCCAGAGTCTCTGGGCGACTGAGATTGCAATCAATGGCATACGGCAAATGGTAGCCTTATTGCGGTCTGGCGGCAGGCGTTCGGCGTTCGAGATTTTGGTTTTATAAATCTGCTGTTTGGCACGATCAACCTTGCTGAGCCAATTTTCAGGCAGGATAGGCCGGTTGTCCAGACATTGGTTGGCAACAGCCAGAAGCGCAGGAAACCATTTTTCAAAAAGTTCGTTTCTTTCCGAAATCTTGTCGATGTAATGGGTAAGAAAGTCAAGACCGTCCCGCCAAGCCATCTTCCGATAATCAAGAGGGTTTTCGTTCATCGGGACAAGACGTCTTGCAAGATGATGGGGGATATTAACGTCATCAGGAGGGATAGCAGCGTCCTCACGGTGGCAAATACCGCAGAGTCCGTCAAGTTTGTCGGCCTTGCTTTGGAGGACCGGTCTTCCACACCTGACACAACGAGTTTGAGGTCTGAATCTCGGCATGGCAATAAAAAGGGGGAAAATTTCCAAGCTATTGCAACATGAGAAGGATGAAAAATTGAAACTGCTTGCACTAACCATGAATTGAGCCTTTGGGATATTGCATGTAGCTTGCAGAAGTCAAATCTAACTTTTTAATTTCGCAAATGACTTTAGCCTGATGTTTCAATCGGTCTCCAAAACGTGCGCTTACTGCTAATTATCAATGGCCGCCACTTCTGCAAGAAGTTTTCATATTCTGGTTTAGACACGATTTCATTCCAGGTTTGTTCGATCTCTGCCATGCTCCCATACTCAACATCTGCACTAAGCTGATACATCACACCTATCTCAGATTCAAAGAGTCTAAAAGGACGCCCCCAATCGACTGAAAATATCAAATTTTTTGCTTCCTCTAAATGTCCAGCTTTTATTCTGTGTTCCCATCGTTCGATTATCATTTTTCCTCCTTTCCTTGTGCTTGTTGACTTAAAGCTTTTTCAAAATTAGCACAAATTTGATTGAGTTTCGATTAGAAATAACTTGATCATCTAAATTATTCGTCAGTTCTCGAACGCTGTAAGGATATAACTAGCGTATGCCAAAGTGACTAAATTTGTCGGTGGTGTGTATATAGCAGAAAGCTACACACCAGCCTTGAAATCTGGGAATTATGATATCACAAACTTTGGTTGCCTCTGATAGTTCAAACTATTTTGGTGAGATATCCGGATTAACTACCGTTTCTATCTACCGTCATGGCGCATATAACGGTAGTACCATAACCGCAACGTATTGTCATCGACCAGCTTTATGCTAACAGTATCCATCTCCTGAGTGATAAGAAATCCATAAAATGGTTATCTGGATCCCACTTTAATTAATCGGGCAGAAGGTTTTAAAATCTTTCCCTTGTACCCGGAACCCGCCAGAATAACCGGACTGTATTTTCATCGACCAGATCGACCCTTTGCAATAACACCGCATATTGCTGATGGATAATAAATCCGTAGAACTGGTTATCGAGACCCAATATCTCTTGTACTCCTGTAAAGTAACTGCGACCATAAGTATCCCAAACAAGTCTGAAATCTCCATCACTCGCCGTATTTGCTTTCACATTTTCCGTCCACATTTTCTGATTTTTAACCTTAATACAGCTGCTTTCAACCAATATTTTTTTATCATCATTCTTCGGATCAAAAATGATGACAATTAGTCGAGGTGGTTCGTATGCCGTATGGTAGCGAAGCCATATGTCGTAGTCTGACCAGTTTTCGATCAGTTCCCTTTTGGTTACTTTCGCTTCGCTTTCCGATTGTGTTCTATAATTCCCATAGGTTCCTGGGCATCCCATGGCAAGTAGGACTACTATGAGCATCAGACCAAAGCATTTTAAATCTTTCATCGTTCGACCTCTTTTTGTGGTAAACCTTCAGCATAAATAATTAAGTATACGATTTGGGTTGTCTTAACCACAGCAAAATTGAAGAAAGTCTTTAAATCTACTCCGGAATTGATGGAGTCCAGGTTTCTTATATCTTGCCAGTCCACCAGCTATAGATTTTAGGTTTGTCTATACAGGTACTTTTTGAGTATTCCAAGAATCACAGTCGCTTAATATTTGGGCTTTATCGCAGCAAAGCACCATCGGCGACCTGAAACACAGCGACGATGATATCACATAGTTTTTCAGCGCACTGATATTTGCGACGCTCGTTGGAGAAATCTTTATATCAAAGGGGAACAAAAATGGCAGAACCATTTCTGGTTCTGCCTTTTAGTCCCAGAGCTGATTATGATACCCGTTATTGGCATTTGGTCGCATTGCGATCTTTTTTGGTAAGGGCAATACCGACATTGAATAGCTCCGCCCAGGCGAGGAC
>JASJCE010000158.1 GCA_030066155.1 Desulfobacterales bacterium
CTACATACGGGCGAGTGCGAAGTAATGGACGAGAAGGTCACCGGGATTGCTGTGCATATTGGGGCACGAGTAATGAGTTATGCTGAGCCAGGGGAAGTGCTCGTCTCCAGCACTGTTAAAGACCTGGTTGCCGGATCTGGTATTGATTTTGTTGATCGCGGTTCTTATGAGTTGAAAGGCATTCCAGGTAAATGGCGGTTCTTTGCGGTAAAAGGTTAATTCTTGGGCGAATTTGTCTAACCCGGAACATATGGTGATTAAACGGTTTCCCGCGCAAATACTAAAATAACGCTCCTGAAACCTGGTATTAATTCAGGTTTCTGGGTATGGACGCAGTGCAGCTGATTAAAATTCGATCTCACTGCGTTCTTATCTGACCGTCAGGTACGAGGATAATGTCCGAACGGCGGTCCGGGAAAATTCTTGACATAATTTCCCAGATTTTTTAGTTAATCCATGCAAAGCGCGACCGCACGCTCGTACGAACGCTCATCTGAAACTGGAGTTGGCCTCAATCGCTAACAGTTCATTGCAGACCGAACCTACCTGCGCTCCCTCACCGTGGTAATTGCGCTAAATTTCCATCCCCACATGTCACTTAAGGAGGTTTCAGGTATGTCCAGCAAAACCGATAAATTTTCACGCCGAGATTTTCTAAAAACCGCAGGTGCAGTTGGCATCGGATCGATGCTGTCCCCCATTGGTTCTTTAACAAATGCACAAGAAAGCTCAAATCCTAATGAAACCCCTATAAAGGTTGTACCAACTCGACCTTTCGGAAAAACCGGTGTAGATGTATCGATTCTCAGCTTAGGCGGAGCCTTTCATTATTCTAATCTGCTTTTAATGAAACAGGCGTTGAATATGGGGGTGACCTATTGGGATACAGCGCCAGGATATGGAGGTGGACAGAGCGAGGCCGGTATTGGAAAATACTTTGAAAAATTTCCAGAGGATCGCAAGAAAGTTTTTTTAGTCACGAAAGCCGATACTTTCGACCCTCCGCGTATGACAAAGACACTCAATCAATCTCTTGAAAGCATGAATACATCGTTTGTCGATCTTTATTTCCTTCATGGCATTTCGTATCCAGAACAAGCCGATAAACAAATTAAAGCTTGGGCTGATGAAGCGAAAATACAAGGGAAAATTCGTTTTTTCGGGTTCAGCACCCACTCAAATATGGAAGATTGCCTGCTGGGCGCGGCTAAGCTGGGATGGATCGATGGCATTATGCTAACATACAATTTTCGAGTCATGCACTCCGACAGAATGAAAAGGGCCGTCGACGATTGTTACAGAGCCGGTATTGGATTAACAGCCATGAAAACACAATCAACAGGATGGGGTTCTAAAAGGGGTCCGCTAAACGATAAAGAGCGTGCTTTGCTGAACCGATTTGAAAGGAAGGGGCTAACCACGGGACAAGCCAAGCTAAAGGTCGTTTGGGATGATGACCGCATAGCGAGTATCTGCGCTCATATGACGAACATGCAATATCTAACTGAGAACGCTTCAGCGGCAATGGACAGTAAAAAACTCTCGGATGACGATATCGATTACTTGAAAGATTATGCTCGTGAGACCGCCTCAAATTACTGTGCTGGTTGTAGACACATTTGTGAGTCTACCATAGATGAAAAGGTTCCAGTTAACGATATCATGCGCTATTTGATGTATAGCCGATGCTACGGCGATTCTGAAGGAGCCAAGGCAGCGTTCAAAGAAGTGCCTTCAGAAGTCCGCGAACGAATGGCTCTTGTTGATTACAGAGACGCTGAAAATAGATGTCCTCAGGGGATGCCTATCGGTAGACTTATGCGAGAAGCTGTTATCGAGTTGGCGTGATCCGATTGGTTTGTAAGGGTATTTCTGTTCAAGCTTGAAAAGGAGGTATGTCGAATGGTTATTCGATTAGTCACGTACCATGCACTAGACGGCAAAGATGTCGAGCGTTGGATGCAAACCAGTGCATCAGAGCTTCGTAGTGTCAAGGGAATGAGGCATTTGGAATTTATCCGTTCAAAAACTAATCCATCTCAATATGGAGCAGTAATGCACTTCAGGACTATTGAAGATCTGGACAATTATAAAAGCAAGGAGTCCGGAACCTATCAGAAACTTGTTCGCAGCGTTCGTGAAACATGGATGGATAATACGAAGCCTGTGAACGAGCAGGTTTTTGAAATTTTGGATATCTGATTGCAGATCATTTATGTCATGTTTACGAAAGAGGCAGTCGCAACTACTACTTATAATATGAGCTTGAATTTTAATCCATTTATTTTCACTCTTGAGATGATAAAAACCATATAATATCCAAAACATATCATCATACATTTCGCTAATTGTCGAATTAAAGATCATGGCATGATATCCTATTGTCGATCATCGATTAAGGATGACTAGAAATGTATTAAAATTAAGGAAAAATTACAGAATAGATTAGAATTACTTTCCTTTGAGCCAGAAATCGATTTGAAAGACGAATATGGAATAGTCCGATCTATCTTATTTTCAAGGTGGAAAGGACTTTACTATGAGCATTCCAAGATATACTGGCCCAAGATAGAAATTGAGCCTAAGTTTAATACGATCGTTCGCTATGACTGCGGAATAAACTTTAAATATTCTGCTGCACAAAAAATTTAAAGCCAAATTTAAGATTTCTGCTATATTCATGAAATGCAGGCAGGTCGTGATTTTTTGACATACTCAGATTAAGTCAACCATCACAACTAACGAAAGGGGGAAAACCATGTCTGAAGATCTAAAAGCAATCATAGAGCGTTCGGTAGAAGCTTGGAACACCGGCGACTTAACCATTGTGGATGAGATTTACGCGAAAGATTTTGTTAATCATAACCCTTTAGATCCAAACCAAACCGATCTCGATAGCTTAAAGAATTATATCTCTGAAGCCCGAAAAGGAATGCCAGACATCCAAGTTGAAATTAAGGATATGATAGCCGAGGGCGATAAAGCGGTATGCCGTTGGGTGTGCTCGGCTACAGTGGCGGGACTAGCTTTTGGCCCCGCGGCAACTGGCAAAAAAGCAACCTGGACTGGAATGACAATAAATCGTTACGAAGGGGGAAAGATTGTGGAAACATGGTGGAATGAGGACATTTATGGAATGTTACAGCAACTTGGAGTTATCCCATCTGAGTAAAAAAGGATTAAAATGAATTTTCTAAGGCAGAGTCGTTTGGCTCTGCTTTTATTTCAATGCAGATGACTATCTCCGACAAAGCTATAATAATCAGAGGCCGTTAAAATTTAAATCTCAATTGGTTCTTCCCAATTCTGGTTAAATTCAGTTTGAGTAATTGAGGCAGGCTATATCCAAACATCATCCTCAGCGGTTAAACTGCCGCCGGTGTCGCCGGTATTGACCGTGCCCGCCGGTTCAACCAGCATGATCTCACATTCTTTTTCGGCAAACGGCTTGTGTTCCGCACCCTTCGGCACAACAAACAACTCTCCTTTTTTCAGCTTCAGCGTTTCATCCCTGAATTCAATCGACATTTCTCCGTTAATGACAATAAAGACCTCGTCCGTATCATCGTGCTTGTGCCAGACAAATTCACCCTGAAACTTCACCAGTTTGAAATGATAATCATTCATTTGAGCAATGATTTTTGGCGACCAATGGTCATCAAATTTATCGAACTTTTCCCGAAAATTGACGGGCATCCTTTTCATCTGACCTTGACCTCCGGTTGTATCAGGTTGAGAACCGTGTGCGGATCGCGGCCCGAGAAGAGCAATTTGATAACGATGGATGCGGCAGCCTCAAGCAGCCGGGCGTATTTGAGTTCACCGATATCCACATGGTCACAGCCGAACAACTCTATCAGCTCGACAGCCCGGGCTGTAGCGGCTTCATCACCGCCACAGTGCAACACAACTAGTTTTCTGCCATCAAACACGGGCGGCTGCATTTTCCAGACGCTCGCCTGGCACATATTGAAGGCTTTGACGACCTGGGCATTGGCCGCATATCCGGCGATTTTCTCGGCAAGGGACAGCCCATCATAGTTGCTGTTCAGAAACTCCCCGTCGAAAGCCCCCGGTACCGGATTGTTAATATCGATCAGTGTCCTGCCATCGAAAGCAGACGGTCCCCCCGCAGCATCCATCGCTTCAAATACTGACTGGTGAGTCGTGGCCAGAACGACGACATCGATGTCTACAACTGCATCGGGTTCCCGGCCCCAGTGCGTGTTATGGCCAAGCTGTTCAGCCAGAGCCCTGGCTTTGTCAACGTTGCGACCGCCGATTACAATATCGTGATGTCCAACCCATCGGGAGGCCAGGGCCTCCGCCATACTACCATATCCAATAAATCCAATTTTCATTTTAAATCTCCTTCGGTCTTCTTTTCCCGGCCGATCCGAACGGCACTGCCGGCTTTAGTTTTTCGAGGTTGATCATTCTTTCGAAAGATTAAACCCCTCATCAAGCCAACCGGTTACACCTCCGATCATCTTTTTCACCGGCCGGCCAAGTTTGGCCAGCCGAATAGCGGCTTTTTCGGTTCCGTTGCAGTGCGGGCCGGCGCAATAGACCACGAAAAGGGTGTCGGGCGGAAACATTTTAAGGCTTTCTTCATTGATGCGTGCGTGCGGCAGACTGATGGCACCCTCTACATGTCCCTCTTTGTAAAGCGCCTCACCACGTACATCAAGGAGGACGAAATCCTTGCGGTTATTTGTAATGGCATGATGAACATCCCAGCAATCGGTTTCAAATTCGAGCAGACTTTCAAAATGTGCCAATGCGCGCGCCGAATCTGCCGCCGGCGGCCGACTAACTGCTGAACTCATAATATCTCCTTTCGAAGTACCTCGCCAAGAGAAGCATTTGTCATTAGAAATTGACTCACCGCCCGCTTCGCTCGAGTCGCAAAGATCACAGAGGAATTTTGGCTTTAACTTTCTGCTGAGAGGCCAGAAAGTTAAAGAAATCAAGCCCTCCGGCCAACTATTTGGTGAACGATTTCAGTTCTATGAACTCTATGCATTTCTATTATTTAATGCGAAATTTTCTTTATGGTTGCCGTTGCTTGCATCCCGACCTGAAAGGCGGGGCCTCTCAACTGCAAACATAAAATGAATTATCTCCGCGCACTTTGCGTCTTTGCGGTGAAAAATATATTCGGAAGGAGGATGCCTTGCTTATTACAGAAATTCTGGCCCGTAATGCCCGGGTTTATGGCGACGAAACGGCTTTGATAGAAAGAGACCCCGTTAACAGCACCCGCAAAGAGGTTACCTGGACCGAGTTTGACGCCGACGCCAACCGGATGGCCAATGCGCTGCTGTCGAAGGGCGTCAAAAAGGGCGATAAGGTTGTTCACCTGATGATGAACTGCATCGACTGGCTGCCGGCCTATTTCGGCATCCTCCGCACCGGTGCCTGGGTCGTTCCGCTCAATTTTCGATTCTCTGCCGACGACATTAAATTGTGCGCCGACATCGCCGAAGCCAGCGCTTTTGTATTCGGTGAAGAATTCATTGACCGTGTCGAGCGGATAAAAACAGCCCTGGATAAAACTGTTGAGTGTTACATCTTCGTCGGTCCCGAGGAAAAGCGTCCCGGGTTTGCCGAGCAGTACACGGATTTATTGGCTGCCGCTTCCCCGAAAGCGCCTGACATCGAATCTGATTTAAATGACAGTGCGGCACTCTATTTCACTTCCGGCACCACCGGCACGCCCAAAGCGGTTCACCTGACCCACCGCAATCTGGAGCATGCCTGCTACGTTGAAAATCGCCACCACTATCAAACCCATGCCGACTGCTACCTCTGCATCCCGCCTCTGTATCATACCGGCGCCAAAATGCACTGGTTTGGAAATTTTCTGGTCGGCGCCAAAGGGGTTTTGTTGAAGGGATTGAATCCGAAGTGGATTCTGGAGGCCATTTCGGAGGAAAACGTTACCAACGTATTCCTGCTTGTGCCCTGGGCCCACGACATTCTGATTGCCATTGAAAACGGCGATGTCAATCTCGAGGACTATCAACTCGATCAGTGGCGGTTGATGCACATCGGCGCCCAGCCGATTCCGCCCAGCCTGATAAAAAAGTGGAAAAAAGTCTTTCCCCACCATGACTACGACACCAACTATGGCCTGACCGAAACCACCGGTCCGGGATGTGTGCACCTGGGTCTGGAAAACACCCACAAAGTCGGCGCCATCGGCGTCCCGGGATTTGACTGGGAGTGCCGCATCGTCGATTTTGAACATAATCCGGTTGCCGACGGTGAACCCGGTGAGCTGCTGGTCAAAGGTCCCGGCGTAATGCGGGAATATTACAAAAACCCTGAAGCCACCTTGGCCACATTGAACGAGGGCTGGCTCTACACCGGCGACATTGCCCGCAAAGATGAAGACGGGTTTTTTTGGCTAGTGGATCGCGCCAAGGATGTGATCATTACCGGCGGAGAAAACATTTTCCCGGTTGAGATCGAAAGCCATATCATGAGCCATCCCAAAGTACAGGATGTCGGCGTGATCGGCATGCCCGACGAACGGTTAGGTGAAATCGTGGCCGCCATCATTCAGGAGAAACCCAATCAGACCCTGACCGAAGAAGGAATTGCGAAGTTTTGCGAAGAACTGCCGCGCTATAAGCGCCCGCGAAAAATTATCTTCGGTGAGGTCCCCCGCAGCCCCACCGGTAAAATCGAAAAGCCCAAACTGAGAAAGCAATACACGGGCATCGCCGGCAAAATCGGCAAATTGCAGTGAGTATGCATAATAGACCGGCTAAAATAATGGGATATGCGTTTTATATCTGAAAATTGTGATACCAAGTGATACTGGCAAGATACATTCACACCAGAATCCCTATGTACTAACCATTTCAATTACTACAATGTAGTATTTTTTTAGTTCTTGACAATGATAACTATTTCTTGTAGTTATACATAATCATCCTTGTGTTGACTTGAATCTAATCGCTGATTGTCCTCATCATGCAGAATCCTATCCTGAGCTGGTTCTCATCTCGAATCGAAATTCATCAACTGTTAGGTAAATTCAAATAATTAGTCCCTTTTAACCCTTAACTTTCGTGGAGAAAGATATGACGAAGGGTTTGCGAAAGGTACCGATACAAAGGCCTCCAAGGGTTGTACCCCTTTGGAGGCTTTTTGAATACTTAGGAAACAGCGACTCAAATCATAAACGACAAAAGAAGGAGGGATGAAAATGCCAGTCCAGGTGACTACCTACTATGCACGTTGGAAACCGGAAAATCACACCGGGTACGTTATCATTTATTGGGCCGGTGGCGCAAAGCGCTTTCCAGAAGGATCGTTTGAGAGTCCCGACGAATTCCGTGTCGTCGTGGACTTACTGCGGAATGAGAGCCCAGTGTGGTGGGACGAACCCACTGGAAGACTTTACGCTAGCAATGAACCGGTCGGCGAAGGAGAATAGTTAGCCTGGCCTCGGTCTTGATCGGAGCGTTGCTTCAGCCCGTGGCGCCTAACAAGTTTATCAACACGGGCTGGCAATTCTGCTGCGCACCATTGCCAGGCGGTTATGCGGTTTACCAAATCTTATCATCACAGATTTCAATAATAGTTGAATTGCAGCTTATGGCAAGTTATCTAAATTTAGCGACATCACATTTTACAACCCTTTTGTATATCATCAAAATTTACATGATAAACAGAGCTATATAATCACAGGATAGGGCATTCGCTTAGAACCGTTAATCAGTCGGAATGATCCGTTGGATTCGAAAGAACAACATCAACGTACAATGAACATGAACGCTCACTTTTGCTGGGGGTTGGCCATGTGGGGTTCTGCGGATCTGGCTCGTGAACACCACAGCTACCTCGTATCGTGTTTCGGGTATTATTACTCGGTTTTTTACGCTGGTTTCGCCTTGATGAATACTGACCACACTTTTCACCTTGAGAGTATGAAGCGGACCAAAAATAAAAAGGTAGAAAATTGGCTGGATGATCGCCTGCCATTCACAATGTCAGACGATTTCAAATTGCTACGCGCATTCCGGGAGGTAACCAGCTATCTCGGAATGGAAGATCCAGCGTCCAAACTGCGAGTAGTGAGAGGACATCCATTCGGTTTTGACTTCGGAACTGAACGAGTTGATTTCTTCGATGCCGTTGAAAGAGCAAAAAATGCATCGCGGAATCTGATAACTTATATACTTTCGGAGATTGAAAGTTTTTGTATTAAGAACGGATGGCGAGGTCCTAAGAAGGGAGACGATGACTGGCTGGATGAGTATTTGCAGGGGGATGTCCTTCTACGAGTAATACCACGTGGCGAAAAGGGAGCATTAATCTATAAAAAGGCCTTCAGTTTACTTGAAGCTAATGCCTGATTAACAAGTCGTTGCACCGAGGCGGCCCGCGTTACGGTTTTTCAATGTTCAATTGCGTTGGGCCGAGCAGCCAGATGAGCTTCGTCGTTAAAGATACCGCTATGTATCCGACATTGGAAGCACCCTGATTTTTTCAATATATCCATAACATTATTGAATTATTAATAATTTTTAGATACGGCAGGCTATCTGTAATCTGAACTCCATCAAATTCTGTATCAATTTTGGAGCATATCGAAGTTTTAGCCGGAATTCAGACTATACACATGTGTAATTGAGATGATTTTGGGAGAGTCGGCAATTCACCAATTTTTGAATTATTTGGATACTTATATTTCCAATGTTCTAGATTCCATCTAATACATTTTAAGTGGGAGAAAGTGTAAAAAAACGAGAGGATGTGACAAATAAGACGTGTTCTTAAATTGGAATATTTCTCATTATCCACTTTAGTTGTTCATGTTTTTTGCACCCTCATCTCTATCGACTTAATAGATTCCGGCTATACAAAGCCCGTATAAACCCATTGCGCCATTTAAATATATGAAACAAGACACAATTATTTCGGCTAATCTATCTGTGATTCTTTCGGTTGTTGTATTTCTGACTTTTGCGAAAGAAGAGGTTGGTGATTTCGTGCAACCATGGGAAAAACCATGGCTGCTCTTTTCACACTATTCTGTTCTCCTTTTGTTCGTGTTATCTGCAATTAGCCTGTTTTCTGCTGCAATTGCAGGCTTGATTCCTCAGAAGTTCCGCGATGTATTGCTGCGATGTTCGACTTGGGCACTTTTGGGTCTTTTTTTGATGCTCTTCTTCATTTTGGGTCGGTTTGTGATAGCCCAAATTTATGGGGTTGGTTAATATGCCTAATACCGAGCCAATTTTCGATTTTTATCGCCTTCGCAAAAGCGATCCAATCTTCGATTTTTACCACCTTCGCAAAAGCGAATTTGATCCTTTCATAAAAAAATATAGAAAAGAACTTGAACCAATATTAAAAAAACATATTGAACTTTATGGGCCATTGTTGCTTGGCGAGAAAGAAGGTTCATGGGGCAAACTATCGATAAACCTTGTAATCGATATAACAGAACTATCTGCGTCCGAATCTGCAATGAGAGGATTGCATGATGATCTCAGGCTAAAGGTTAAAGGATTTGCTATGGATTTTAATCAAAACGAATTTGTCGAAGGAACGCATTTGTCCAGATTCTCTGAACACTGGAAAAATGTCGGGCATTACTGTTTTATTATTGTATATTTGCATATAATTAATGCCAGCAAGAAAGGTTCGAATTGATGATAACTAGGAGAACTTTTCTCATTTCGCTGATCGTAGGGCTAATTTCGGGCTGTACATCTCGAGAAGTTATTAACGAAGTCGTTAACATTGATGTGGATGCGACCAATCCTGAATCAATGGTGAAATCAATCGATAGGAATAAGATACAGAAGGTCACATGGGGAGTTATTGCACTTCAATCTTATAATTTTTTGATTATATCTTTAGGTTCTGAAAATATTGTCAAAATTGATGAAGAAGATCTTATTTTGCATGCTCATTTAGTAAAAAAGAAAGTGACAAAAATATTTGCTGATAGCTTCGAGATCGTTGAGAGCCTTCGATACGAAGAACAGCTAAAGAAATTTGCTGATGGAAAAACGGCGTTTGTTAACTGGAGAGAAATAAAAAATTATTTGGATAATTTAATTTATTCCAGTGATGAGCTATTGTCGGGACGTGTGATAAGAATAATGAAAGAGCTCTTCGCTGAAGATTATAAACTTATCGAAGGTGCATAATAATATCTCGCGTTTTAAACCCGTGATAAAGCGAATTGGTAACGCAAAAAAAAATCCTATTGCGAGCAGGTATTAAGATATTGATATAGGATTAATACATGAATTCATGCTGCTTTCTGCTTAACTCGTTAGTACAGCTTTCAGGTTAACGCCTGCAGCTGACTATTGCGGTATTTGGAGAAGGAATACAAGATGAAAGAGTCACAATATGGCTCGTATGGTTTCTACAGAGGTACCTGCTGAGAGCCTACTTTCAATGGTTGTCTAAGTGCCAATGCCCGGTTTCGGACCAATCAATGAGGGAGCTGAAAGTGTTCAAGTAAAAAAATTCGAGCTTTGCTGGTTCGGAGGGCACGAAACCCACTCGGTATCTGTCATGTGCATCTCCAACAAAGCTGCAATTTTGAAAAGGCAAAAAAACTTGTGATATCCAATATCGCCGCCCAGAAGACTGAATTGCATGTTTCGCTATGTACATGAACTGTAGGCTGTTCGTTAGCTTATGACATACGCAAATTATATCTTTACACAATTCGACAAACGTCGAAACAAATAGATTGGCAAGAACAATCTTCACTTCCATGGACAATTCCAAATTGTTCCGTAAAATCCATCCTATCGCTGTAAAGTTTTAAAATGAAGCAGATTTACAAGGATTATAGGATTTATTTCTATTTGTATTCTAAAATCTTCCGAAACGCCTACAATCAATAACATTCCGGCCATAAAACTGAGAACCAAAACTTCTCAAATTTATGACATTGATGGCACGATCTTGACTTTACAATAACGCAAAAATTCCTAATACTTTGAAATAATACAAATAACATTGATCAACAGCCAATGCCCTCTGCTTTCGGATGACGCAAAAAAAGATAACCTGTTGACCCTATCAAAACAAGAGAGGCCCAAAATATAAATGGGAGTCCAGTCCAAAATCCCGCCAGCCAATTTCCGATCGGCGGTGCAAAGACATTGGCGATCCCTAAAACAGACATATTCAACCCGATTGCCGAGCCCGCAAAGCGCGTGCCGATTCCTTTTTCCTCGATAATCGCCGTCATAGTGATGGCCATGAATCCGTCACGAGAGATGCCGGCTACTAATACGGCCACTGAAATTAAGAGGCCGCTGGTAAACCCGATGAGGCCTGTGCCGATGCCAATGAGCATGGCCGCCGCCATCAGGACACCTCGGCGGCTTCCTATACGATCTGACAACAGAGCAATCGGGATTGCAAATAACAAACTTACTGCATGAAAAGATGCAAGCGTACTGTCTGCCATTGCCGGCTTCCAACCCAAGCCCCGCAGGTAGAGTGGCAGGAATCCCAACATCCCGTTGACACATCCAGACACACCCGCCGTCGCTATACAGAGTATCCACACGTTGCGTAAGCGGATCACATGCCGGATAGCTTCTCGAAAGGAAATCAAATTATTGCGCTGTTGGTCTTCAACTTTTGCCTTTTCAGGTGAAACCCACCAAAACATACCAAACAGCATAGCCAGCGCTCCATACATAAAAAGTACATTCCGCCATCCGCCAAATAAAGGCGAAAAGACAGTTGCCGCCAGAAGCCCCCCAAAAAGAAATCCCGTCGCCATCCCAGTTGAAACAACGCCATTTGCCATTCCGAGTTGCACTCCGGGGAACCAGACGCCACACGTCTTATGGACATTCATCGGGATCGACCATTGGGCAAAGCCGGTAATGAGTGTGGTAATTGTCAACATTGCAAAGCCGTTCGAGAGACCCCTTGCCGCACCTGCAATCCCCATGAATAGACAGGCAACGGCAAGTGTCCGTCTGGGTCCAAACCGGTCACCGATCGGGCCACCAATCAGACCCACCAAAATACCCAACACAGAGCCGGCGCCCCATATCCAGCCGACCTGCACCAAACTCAAGCCTAATTCTGCGGAAATTTCATCAAACATTACCGGCAGGGACATTTGCGGAATCGCCACTACAAATGTGAATGTAAATGTCGCCAAGGTAAGAACCAACCATTTGTATGCTTCGGAACGAGTGCGTGTAGTGTATGCTTTCATTTGAGCTGCCGCATGTTGTCTGCAAGTAAAATCGTATGCCCGGATGGTATTTTCCTTCGAATGCACCCGGTGACAGTCGAGTCAGATTTTTGAAGCTTGCGAAACCGTCATGGTTTACCCCCTTTCAGTATTTGGATTTGACATTTCCAAACCGACTGGGGTAAACGAACGAAAGAAACTTTTTAGCCGCAATTTTTTTTGAATTTTTTTCAATATATTATCTCTGTAAAATTTACGATATCCAAGAGAATCTATCATATTTTCAATAATTTTGCATTGCATAGAATGGCAATAGACCAACATGAACACGGAGCCTTGCCAAGTTGGGCTTAAATTTGGAGCCCATCATCAATACTGCAGAGGTTAAGATAATCTAAATAAATCAAAAATGGAAATAATAATAAACATAATGATCGCTTTTGAAGAACTGCATGAACATCCCAGGAGAATGGCCATATGTTTAGTAAAAATTTTTCAAGGAGGGACTTTTTAAAAAATGTCGGTTTGTCAACTTTAGCAATTAATGGAGCACTTGCATTTGGAGAATTATTTAGCAGTTGCACCACCTCCTCCCCGAAAAGTGGTTCAAGTCCTATTTCTTATAGTCCAGGTTATGAGAGTTGGAATTTCATACAGTCAATTTTGAGTGGTCAAACTCCAGGAATTCGCTATAAATTTCACTCACGCACTCTAATTGTCGCTCCAGCCCGTGGAAAAATAAATAGAAGGGGCAAACCGAGAAGAATTCCAGGCCATGCAGGAGGATACATGGTTGAATTACTTCACACGGATAATTTAGAAGAAGCAAACCAATTTAGTCAAGCTTTCATATCTGCCTATTACCACCTGGATAAGATTATGGTAGGAAATATGGAAGGCCCCAAACCAAGAAATTTGATAGTTGAGAGAGGACAGGTATTAGGATATTGTGATACCTCTCTAAAGTTTACGTTCAAAGAACACGGCAATTTGGTAAATCCTGATGACTGGGGTCCAAACCACAGCTTTATGGATTATTGGGACGGAAAAGCTGATTTGGATAGTAAAGACATTATACCAAAGTTGAGTAAACAAAGAAAACTTCTGCTTAAACTTCATGAAGCATATATGGAGCCTGATAAGGAGGGTCTACTTCAAAGAGTTCATAGAAAAAATAAGTACTATGGCACATGCTTCTGGTCTACAGTCGAAACGTGGAGATTCATGATGAAAAAAGACCCTGGATTTTTCAATATTCCAGAAGATCAACTTAACCAATTGAATAATGAATTTTATGACAATCAGCCAATGATTTTAACATTGCCCTTTAAAAGGCCATGAATTAAAAGAGCTTAATTTCATGAAACTCGAACTAAGTTGGAAATATCAGGAACCCAAAGAATATTGTGATATCATCATCCCCGACTCACCGATCTCTGTTGGCGCTATCTGCTATGTAAATGAAATGCAGGCAGGTCGTAATTTTTTGACATACTCAGATTTAATCTGAAGCAGGCCTTTATTGATAAAAGTATTAAACCAACTATGAACTAAATGAAGCTATTCATATATGCACTACTGATGGTCTTGCTGCTGCCAGTTTTCCTGCTCGGATTCCCCTTTTATTTTATACCGATTTTGCTCAGCCGCAAAAGAGTCTCAGGTACCGCTTATGAGCCCTTCAATGGACGGCTGATTTACCACCTTAAAGGCAGCCGCCCTGACCCGGATGCATTGCAACTCGCCGGAGGGTTGCCGGCAACAAACCGGATGTGCATGAGCCTGCTTATCAGGCCAATCGTCTGGGCCTCACGGATATCCGGCTATGAGCCCGTCTTACTTCAATACCCTCCCCCACGTCCCACTCCCATGAGTGCGATGGTCGGTGCCCGTTGTGAGTTTCTGGACAAAGCGATACTCGACTGCGTTTCCGGGGGCGATCAGGTGGTGATCCTGGGCGCAGGTTGGGATACGCGAGCTTACGGATTGCTCAGAGATCAAGAGGCGAGGATTTTCGAGGTGGATGCGCCAGCCACCCAGGCAGTCAAGCTCGCCGCCATTAAAAAGACCGAAATTAACGCTTCGCATGTGACCTTCGTTTCCTGCGATTTCAACCGGCAGAGCTGGCTCCAGGCATTGCAGAATGCCGGCTTCAACCCTGCAATACGCACCTTCATTCTGTGGGAAGGCGTCACGATGTATCTGAAGGAGCACGCCATCAAGAGCACCCTTCGAGCCGTGTCCGCTCTGCCGGCGGACAGCCGCATCGCATTCGACTTTTTAAGCCGTGAGTGGATGGAGGAAACCCGCGCCGGGAAGGCAGCGCGCTTGGGGGTTAAGGTAACATACGGTGAGCCTTGGACGTTCGGGTTTCCAGTCACGCCGGACTTTTCCGGTCAGTTGAAAAACTATCTTGGGGAACACGGACTCGTTCTGGAGCGCAATCGGCCCATGGGCG
>JASJCE010000159.1 GCA_030066155.1 Desulfobacterales bacterium
GGTGGATCATGATGATCGGCGTGTTGGGCAGCCTGGTGATTGTGGGCAGAAACATCTATTGCGGGAATGTCTGCCCATTCCAGTACGTTGAGCGGGGCCTGAATAAGATCAGCGGCATCAATCTGGCCGTCAAACCCGGTATACAAAAGTCGGCGCGAACGGTTGTGGGCTTGATGACCTGGACCGCATTGATGTTGATCTTTCTGTCATCCCACCCCACGCTGGGTTCTTACGAGCCCTTCAGCATGATGTTCTCCCTCACCGGGACGGGGCTTCAGTGGTATATCCTGCCGCTGTCGCTGATCGGCTCCTTCTTTGTGTTGAATTTCTGGTGCCGGCTGTTTTGCCCCGTGGGCCATGTTCTGAACAGCATCGTGCGGGTACGGCGGAAGGTGCCGGGTCTATCTACTATTACGATAAAAGGAAAGGCCAAGCCGAAAGTGGATGAAGCGCTGCCGGCCGAACCGGAAGACAAAGGTGACTTATGGCGAAAAGAGAGTTGAAACCGTGGCACCACAAGGTGACGACCGCCCTGGCGGTTGTCACGCTGCTTTGCGTGTTCGCATTTTTTGCGCAGACGTTCAGGTCCTTCTTTCTAACCGACCACGACCCGGTGCTGGTCGCCATCGAGCGTGTAATGGGAAAGGATAAGGACAAGCAGGAAAAACCTTAGGCCTGATGACGCGGGTACTGGGCTTTAAAATGTCGAATGTCGATTGACGAATGTCGAATTAAGGTATTCTGTCGATCAAACAATAAATGATAGAGCGAAGCCTCCCCTCCGGCCTGTAAGCCTATGAAGCCTACGGGCTGGAAGCGGGCTCGTAGGGATCGTAGCGCCTACGCCTCGGAGAGCGATACCACAAATCCGCAATCCACAATCTGAAATCAAATATCCCTGAAACCTGAACAATGAAACCTGAAACCCGAAACCTCGTATCATTTGTTTCCCCTAAACACGATTTGTTAATCCTAATTTAGTGCACAGCCGTCCGATTATCCTCTATGCACCTTATTTAATATGGTCGCCAATTTGTTTATGCCTTTCTAAAGACGTTACCCCCATAAAGAGCCAAAGCGGATTACCCGCCTCGGTAAAACGGCCGGCCGCATCGAAGCAGAAGCTGATGAAGACCCTAAGCAAAAGCCGCGTAACTGTTTTTATAGCTTCTTCATGAACTTCTTGCCCTTGTGGTGATCCGGGGACTGCATATAGAACAACGAAATTACAATCTGGAATCCAACAAAGATATAGCCGCAAAAAGGCGCAAAAAGCACAAAATTCTAATTTACATTAAATAATTTCAGCGTGTTGCGGAGCCGGAATTCGATAATTTTGACTTTTTACGAGTTAATCAACAAAGGAGAGTGAAATGGCAGACATCACCATTCCCAAAGGTCTTAGCGGTCGCGAAATAATTTATGACAATCTGTACAATAAAGGCACAGCCTTTACCAATGAAGAAAGAATCGCTCTGAAGATTGACGGCCTCTTGCCGCCGGTGGTCAATACCATCGAGGAGCAGGAAGCGCGGGTCATGGAAAATTATTACCAAAAATCCACGGATATTGAAAAATACATATTTCTGATGGGCCTGCTGGATTATAATTTGACCCTCTTCAATCGTGTGCTGGTCAATCATCTGGAAGAAATGATGCCCATCATTTACACCCCCACGGTGGGACAGGCCTGCCGGGAGTACTCCCACATCTATCGCCGGCCCCAGGGGGTGTTTTTAGCCGCGCATGAAAAGGGACGCTATGTGGAACTTTTACGGCAATGGCCCAGCAAGGACGTGCGGGTCATCGTGGTAACCGACGGCGAACGGATTCTGGGGCTGGGAGATCTGGGAACCTCTGGAATGGGAATTCCCGTTGGCAAACTGTGCCTGTATGCCGCCGGTGCCGGCATCCACTTTCGCCACTGCCTGCCGGTGATGATCGATGTGGGCACCAACAACGCCGAGTTCATTAACGATCCGCACTACATCGGGCTCAAACAGGAACGCATTCGAGGTGAGGCCTACGATGAGATTATCGAAGAATTTGTCATGGCGGTGCAGGCGGTATTTCCTAGGGCATTGATTCAGTTCGAGGATTTCGGCAACCAGAATGCGTTCCGGCTGCTGGAAAATTACCGTAACCGGGTGTGTACCTTCAATGATGACATCCAGGGAACGGCCTGTGTGAGCCTGGCCGGTTTATCGGCAGCCATGCGGTTCAGCAACCGCAAACTGCAGGATCAAACCTTTTTGTTTCTGGGAGCGGGTGAAGCCGGGACCGGAATCGGGGAGTTGATTGTATCCGCCCTGGTTAAAACCGGGATGTCCCCTGCCAGCGCCCATCAGCGCTGCTGGTTTGTGGATTCCAAAGGATTGGTGGTCCAAAGCCGTGAAGGTCTGGCGGCCCACAAAAAACCCTTCGCCCATGATCATGCGCCGGTCCCGGATTTTCTGTCAGCCATCGAGGCGCTGAAGCCCACGGCGATCATCGGTGTATCGGGCCAGGCCGGAAAGTTTGATAAAGATGTGCTGCAAACCATGACCGCGATCAATGAACAGCCGATTATCTTTGCTCTTTCCAACCCCACTTCCAAAGCGGAGTGTACGGCCCGCGACGCGTATACCTGGACCGAGGGTCGCTGCCTGTTTTCCAGCGGCAGTCCCTTTGATCCGGTCACCATCGATGGAAAAACGTTCACGCCCGGTCAGGGCAACAACGCCTACGTATTTCCGGGAATCGGCTTGGGGGTTATCGCCAGTCAGGCCAGCCGCGTCACCGAAGGCATGTTTCTGGCTGCGGCTGAAACCCTGGCCGGGCAGGTCTCCCAGGCCGACTATGACATTGGGCGCCTGTATCCGTCGTTGAATACCATCCGCCCGATTTCGTTGCATATTGCCGTCGCCGTAGCCGAACTGGCATTTGAAGAGGGACTGGCCCGGGTTGAAAAGCCGGAAGATATGATGGCCTTTGTCAAATCGCAGATGTTTGAACCGCAGTACCCAAATTATGTTTAAAATATAAAGAAATGCCTAAAGTTACAAAATGCCTAAATTGCCTAAAATTAGGGTATCCTATCGATTTCATTAAAAGAAAATCGACGAAGCGAAGCGAATCCATAATTTTAGTCATTTTAAATTTTAGATCAATTTAGCTCATTTACTGGAGTATCCGTTTCAGGTTTCAGGGTAAAAGGAGGTTTCAGGTTTCAGTGTTCAGTGTTCAGGAGGAACGAAGGTTTCAAGGTTCTGGGTTCAAAGGTTCTGGCGTTCTGGGCTTAAGGAATGACGAATGTCGATTGACGAATGACGAATAACTGTAATTTTCTTCTATCATCTGTTTTCTGACTTCTGTCATCTGACATCTGTTCGCTGAAACCTGAACACCCTGGCCCAGACCTGGTTTAACATGTACCGGTCAGATACTGCATTCTTCATTTTAATAGAATGCTTCTGCTTAAAGATGAAACGTCGCGCCAGGGCGGGCTGAAACCTGAAACCTCCGTCCCGCCTGAAACCATCAACAGATTTGGTCTATGGCAAATAAGTTATTCAATAAAAGTGAAATAATGGGGGGGGTAGTGTATGCAGAATAGTACGAATAACGCCACCGGGGAGGGTCGGCAGCCCGATGGTTTGCTCGTTTTGCGGACGCTCGCTATGCCGAGGGACTGCAATCCCAACGGCGATATCTTTGGTGGCTGGATACTGTCTCAGATGGACGCCGGCGGGGGACTGCTGGCCAAGGAGGTCGCCCACAGCAGGGTGGTCACCGTCACGATCGACAAAATGACCTTCGTGAGGCCTGTGCATGTGGGGGATACCATCTGTGTCTACGCCGGGGTAACGCGGGTCGGAAACACGTCCATGGATATCAAACTGGAAGTGTGGGCCAAAGACCTCACGGAGGAATTCGAAGCGCAGCGTCACATCGTAACCGAAGGGACATTCCGGTATGTGTCCATCGATAAAGTGGGGCAGCCGCGACGCATCCCGGACAATCCCCGGCTGCCACGTGATAGCGCTGCCGTGTGATTGAGTAAATGAGCTAAAATTTGAAAATGAACCAAAATGAACTAAAATTGAGGTCCGCCAGCGGCGGATCGATTTTATAAATAAAGACAAAGTGCAGCAATCCTCTAATTTTAGGCATTTTAGACAATTTAGGCATTTTAGGCATTTATTCGTTACGCGATGTCAGTCTGATGCAACCAAACGGGTGAAGGAGGTAAGATGATGAACCATCCGATTGCAGCCTGGGTGCTTCCCTGGGTCATTGCCGTCTTCGTAGCGATTGGAGCGGCCTTGCCGGTTGGAGATGCACTGGCGGAGCAAACCGGAACCTTCACCGGGAGCTGGGTTGCGAGCGGCAAGCGTCAGCCATTCGACTTTGTAGAGGGGCGGGAGGTGGGTACCTTCAACCTGGCAGGCAACGTCAGTCTCAAGGATGAATTGGGCGAGATCGAGGATTTCTGGGCCGAGTGCATCGGCCTGTCGGATACCGCAGCCGGCAGTTCCGTGCGTTGTGTCTGGCGGAGTCTAAAAGGTGCCAAGGCTTACAGTGCAATTATAACCATCATGTTGACCTTGGCGACAATCATTACCCTGGTATGTCGGATCGAAGCCGGCAAGGTGCTTGATGCGCCCACCTTCAAATCCGGCATGAGCGCCTGTTTGTGTGTTCTGGGGGTGGCCTGGCTCGGCACAACATTTGTAGCCGCGCACATCGAGCAGATCAATGTTTTTGCCGGCAATCTGTTGGAGTCCAAGCCATGGCTGCTGGCAGTGGTTTTGTTTTTTGCCGCCATGCTGCTGTATTCTCAGGCCGCCACTACCAAGGCATTAATGCCTCCGGCGCTGGCACTGGGAGTCAGTCCAGCGGCGGCCATCGCCTCCTTTGCGGCAGTCAGTGCGCTGTTTGTCTTGCCGACCTACCCCACTTTGCTGGCGGCGGTGGAATTTGATGATACCGGTTCAACCCGCATCGGCAAGTATGTATTCGATCATCCGTTTATCATCCCCGGTGTTCTGACAATTACCCTGTCGGTGATTCTGGCCTTTCTCATCGGGCCGCTGGTGATCTAGCATTACGGAGGGCACACAGGTTTCAGTGTTCAGGGTTCAGTGTTCAGGTTTCAGATGACAGATGACAGAAGTCAGATGACAGAAGTCAGATGTCAGATTACTCGCTTCAGGCGCCTATTGGTATTCTATAATTCACTTTTCAACTTTGTACGGCCTCGTAAAAAGCCTGAATTATCGGAGTTCATTCTCATAACGTATTGAAAATACAAACTCTGAATTTGAATTTTTGTGCTTTTTGCGCCTTTTTGCGGCCATATCAATCTTCAATCTTTAATATGTAATCCCGTCTACCCTTTGACGGCTCCAATTAGTAAGCCTCGCGTTATAAAACGTTGCAGGACAACCGTAATAGCGACGACCGGGGTAATCATAATAATGATCACTACCGACATATACCACCACTGGGGACCGCGGGTGGCATTCATGGCGGCAATTAAAAGCGGCAGCGTTTGCGCCTTGGCCGTGGAAAGAAACAGGGCAATCAAATATTCGTTCCAACACAGGATCAACACCAGGAGAAATGTGGCGGCCAGTCCCGGTTTTGATAGCGGCAGGATAATCGTAAAGAAAACACGATAGCGTGAGGCGCCGTCCAGTGCAGCACTTTCCTCAAGATCCATCGGCACGCTTTCAAAGAAATCCCGCATCAGCCATACCACAATCGGCAAATTAACGGCTGTATAGGTAATGATCAGTGCGGCATGCGTGTCCAGCAGGCCCACGCGCTGAAAAAGCACATATATCGGAATCACGACTGCCACCGGCGGCAAAATTCGCTGGGAAATCATAAAAAAAGCGATATCGTTGTTGTGCAACGACTTTGTAAACCGCCGACCGACTGTGGTCAGCATGACAACGTAAAGCGCCAATCCCGCCGCAAGGGCGATCTGCCACGCCAATCCAAGCCATACGACAGATATGATCGCCAGGATCAGGATTCCGATAAACATCAGCACAGAAGCTAGCTTTGGACGGTAGCTGATCCGGGTGAGCGCGTATCCGGCCATGCTGCCAATCACAACGCAAATAACTGAACTGGTGACTGAGATCAGCAAGGTATTTAAATAGGGCCGCACGGTATCGTTGCCCAATACGACAAAGATATAATGCCAGGCATGCATTGACGGTTTAAAATCGATGCCCGGCAGATACATCGGTCCGTCGTGCACCTGGATGGGCAATTTAAAGGATGTTACGATGAGCCAGTATAGCGGAAACAGGCACACGAACGTCCAGAAGCCGAGAATGATGTAAGTCAACGCCCCTGGAACCGGCGCGACGGCGTCAATTGACTTGGGTTCAAATAAAATTTGATACAGCGATCGCTTATCTTTCATGCGCCTTTCATCCTGCGGCCGGCTAAGTTCACAAAAGTCATTGCAAAAAACACGGAGATAAATAACAACATGTACGCCACGGCGGCCGAACCGCCTAAATCGAGTGTACGCCAGGCCATGAATGAATGCAGCGTCAGCGACTCCGAGGCTATCCCGGGACCGCCGTTGGTGAGAACGTTGGGCAAGTCAATAATTTTGAAGGCTTCAATCAATCGGATGAGGATCAGCGTTACACAAACCGGGACAATCGCCGGCCAGGTGATATCGCGAAAAATCTGATACCGCGATGCACCGTCAACAATGGCGGCTTCGACCTGGTCCCGTGGCTGATTTTCAAGTGCGGCCAGCAACACGATGAACATAAAGGGCGTCCATTGCCAGGTATCTCCCAGCACAATCACCCACCGCGCGGCCCATGGAATCGTGACCCAGGGAATCGCACCCCAGCCAAATAATTCCCAGACCGGCGCAAACGGGCCGATGGTCGTATCGACCAGCATGCGGAAGGTGTAGGCAATACCGACCGGGGTAACCATTAACGGGAAAAAAAAGACCAGTCTGAAAAAATTGCGTCCGGGAATCCGTTGGGCACACAGCAGCGCCAGGCCCAGACCGATCAGAAATTGGATCAAGACTCCGAAAACGACGTAGAACAGGGTGACAATCAGCGTTCCAGGATAGCCGTTTTGATTGATGGTCAACAGCACCAGCCAGGTGAGCGCTAAAACGCCGCCGGCCAAAATCAGGCGTCCCAATAGTCCTATGACAGATGAAGTGCTGCCTCTAAAATAGCTCACCAGCCGCCATATCAGTAACACGGCTGCCACGGCCAAAATTGTCGTCTCCAAGACAGTCAACTTGCCGAATACGCCTAAGAAGTGAAATTGCTGACTGCCTAACAGCAGTTTTTTGTAATTTAGCAGCCCGATGAATTTCAGGCTAAAGCCGCCTTTGACGAACTTGAAACGAGAAAGGGACAGATATAGTGAGACAATCAGCGGAAATATCGCCAACATCAGAATGACCAGGATCGCAGGCAGGATGAAAACCGCCGGAGCCCTGATATCCGCCCATTCGGAAAATGCGGCCAGGTGTTTTCGCATGCATGACTCCTGATTTGGGTCCAAACAGTTGGACCCGCAGCGCATTATCTTCCCAGCGTGGCGCGATAGGCTTTCAGTTGTTCTTCACGTCCCAGCTCTTCAGTGATCTCTTCCCATCCGGCTTCGATCGCTTTCATGGCCTGCGCTTTGGTGATTTCACCGGCAAGCATCCGGGCGATGGCGGTGTCGAGTACGATTTGCTGGTAGCGCTGATTTTGCGGGATGCGCAGATCCAGCACCATGTTGGGGCTGTTGAGGCTGGCCTTGATGGCTCCCAGATAGTCTTCGGCCGCCTGGCGGCTCATGCCCGCCTTGATCCATAGATCAAGGTTCTCAAACTGAGATATTCGATAGGGATTGAAACCGGTAATGCCAATGGTCACATCCACATTGGCCTGCGCCGGTTGGCTCATGTAGGAAAAAAATTCATAGGCCGCATCTTTCACTTTGGCCTTGGCTGCTGAATTAATCCCGCCGGACCAGCCGCCGAAGGCCGCGAAGGGCGCGTGGTTGATGCCGTTGATGGCATGCGGACAGCGGGTCGAATTGCACGGCACGAACTCGCCGGTCGCCCGATCCAACACCTTTTTGGATCCGGGCAGGATCACCGCCCCGACCTTGTCCTGAACTTTGGATGTATTGGGATCAATCGCCAGGGTGCCGATATCGCCCCAGTCCACCGTTTGGGCACATCAGCCGCTGGTGAACAGTCCACGGGTGTCGCCGACATCCAAATTGATCTCATCCGGTGGTCCGTATTTGGTCGTCTCCTGGTACACATCCAACGCGGCGCCAAACGCGTCATTGTTTACCAGTGGTTCCATGGTATCGAGGTCAAAAAATGCTCCCTCGGAAGTGCCCTTAGCCTGGATAAAACCGGCAGACACCGATGTAATCATCCAGAATGCCTGGGCATTGCGTTTTTTAGATATACAAGATCCGTAATCCGGCTTGCCGTCACCATTCAAATCTTGACCATGAAATTTTTTGGCGATAGCGATGTAATCATCCCATGTTGCCGGGGGATTCATACCTGCTTTTTTCAGCAGGTCCGAGCGATAGTAGGCCATCTGAAAATCCCCATCAAGGGTGATGGTATAGGTTTTCCCGCCGAATTTCATACTGAAATCCCGGAAGAATTTGCCGATATCCTCCAATTGAAGGGCTTTGTCCCGGGCGATACGCGGACTCAGATCCTCTAAATACCCGGGCCCGACATAATCCGCCATCCATTGCGGCGCAAATACGGCCGCATCAATGCTGTTGGTCCCCGTGGCCCAATCGGTCAGCAACTTGGTGTAGAGATCTGAAAAGGGTACGGTAATGACATTGATGGTCGCACCGGTCAATTTTTTAAACTCAGGTGCCCGTCTTTGCAAAGGTTCCGCAATTTGAGGGCCGGTAAAGGTCATCACATTAATTGTCACTCCATCATACTTGCCTGCCATCGCCTGTCCGGAGATCAATGACAAAAAACAAGACAACAGACTGGCGATAATGATTGCTAAAACTTCCTTTCCATACAAATTCTTTAAACGTTTCATCGCGCCCTCCTGTCTGCTTAGGATTACAAGTAATATTCAGGTATTAGCTATCCAGATAACGAAAGCGAGCTGTATTGTCAATATTGATCTTCTGACATAGCATTGAGCATTTAGGCAAAACAGGAAAAAATCCAAAATTCTTTTGATTTGACAATCCTATCAAGGTACCCTAATCTCTGTTTGTAAAAATACCTCGAACCGGCTTTTTTCCGGTCTTAATTGACGTTTGTCGGTACGTAACTTCCGATCTTCTCCCTGAAGTCTTTATGCAGCTATCGTCCATTTTTTTTGAATCGCAGGCAAACTCTATATGCATCAGAAAATTCATCAAGGGATCCAGCGGCAACCATATGCCGGAATTATTTGCCGGAAAAACTGGATTTCTCCATTTCGTAAACGTAGCGATGCCATCTTAACCTTAAAGAAAGAGAGTTGACCATGATTCTTAGCGAAACAGATTTTTTCAAAGGTATTGATCCAGCGGTGATGAACAAAATCACTGCTATTTACAACGAAGAAAATCATCCAAAAGATACGGTTTTGTTTAAAAAAGATGAAGACGCCAAATTCCTTTTTATTCTGAGGGCAGGCACTGTAAATTTGGTCCTCCAAAATGGCGGCATCTTGGCCATCCCCCTGTCTGATCCGGGAGAGGTGTTCGGTTTGTCAGGTTTGGCTGAAGGTGGTGTTTATATCGCTTCCGGGATCTGTGCAACGGATGCCAGGGTTGTCAAAATCGATAGCGATAAATTGGACGAAATATTCGATCAGCACCCGGATATGGGTCTGATATTGACCAAAAGGCTGGCAGCCGTTTTATCAAAAAAGCTTTCCAACATCTATCGAGACCTTTTATCCTGCAGCTGGAGCGAACCTTTGTGACAGAAAAGAATTATGTGAGGGTTAAACGCGGGGATGAAGAAGGGGCTCAGGACCTCAAGGGGAAAAGATATTCAGCGCGGCCTTAAATCTGAACCCAACCGCAATAGCATGCTTGAAACATCGGTTGTCTAAAACCGACTGATGGGCTCCAGATCAACCAGGTCGATATTCGAGTCAACCCCTTAGTTGGGGTCAAATACCTTACGCTTAGCGAGGGAGACTGCTTCTCCTTTCAGCGTTTTAGTTTACCAATCCGATCTCCAGCTTCTACTGCGATATTGAATTCACATCCAAATCCGAAACTTAACAGATTTTAAAAATAGTTCACAATTTACCTTACTGTTGTATTAAAAATAACACCTCACCTTTGAGGTTCTTAAGGAAAACCTATCTGTCACTGGATGATGCTCGATACTGATTACTGGATGCTCGATGTTTGTCGATGCCACCGAATGTGCCATGCAGGTTATCGAGCATCGAGTATCCAGAATCCAGCATCGGTCTTTTGATGTCAACTATTTCGCGTCAAACTGTAATGCTGATTTAATTGAATCTAAGCAACGTTAGGGTTTATAAGGGTCCAGACGTTTGGGGACGGAATTGTAGAACGGAATGTACCTGAATAGAGGAGGAATTTATGGATTACACAACGATTGAATTTTCACAGGAGGACAACATCGGCATCATCCGGCTCAATCGGCCCCACCGGATGAATGCCGTGATCGAAGAGATGTATGTCGAAATCCAGCAGGCGCTTAAAGCGGCAGAAAATGACCCCTCCGTGCGGGCGGTTGTTCTAACCGGATCGGTATTGGAAAAAAATGGTATTGCCAAACAGGCCTTTTGCGCGGGGGCCGACCTGAAAAAACACGCCGAAGGTGATCGCACCGAGGCTCAGAAACGAAAATATATCATGCTCGGGCAATATGCGACCAAAGCGCTGTATGAATTCCCCAAGCCGACCATCGCCGCCATCAACGGTCCGGCCCGGGGAGCCGGCGTCGAAATGGCCTTGAATTGTGATTTTGTTTTCATGGCGCACGACGCGACAGTCGCCCTCACCGAAACAGGCCTGGGAACATTTATCGGCGGAGCGGTGACGTATAATTTGGTGAGAATGGTCGGACTTCAAAAAGCCAAGGAAATTGTATATACCGGAACCGTCATCGACGGGGAAAAAGCCGTTGAGATGGGATTAGCCCTTAGGACATATCCGATCGAAGAACTATTCAGCCAGGCCAAATCATTCGCCGAATTGTTGGCTGCCCGGGCACCGGTCTCTCTGCAATTAGCCAAAAAAAGAATTCAGCAAATGTATGGATTCGACCATGATGCCATCTTGCTGCTGGAGGCCGATGCGGTTTTTACCTGCATGAACACCGAAGATTGGCATGAGGGGATTCGCTCCTTCAATGAAGGCCGACCACCAGAGTTCAAAGGGGTATAAGCGTTAGTCGTCAAACTTTTGGCTGATACAAGCTACTGATTAATAAACTAAAATAAAATTACAAAACCCAAGCATCAAATTCCAAATAAATTTCAAACTCCAAATTCCAATGACCAAAACCCGACTTCGACTTCACGATGTATCATGATGGGAGCTGAATTTTGCTTTGTTGACATCCACCGCTATTTAGGTTAGCTAAATTGGGTAGATTTCGTAAATCGTCATATTTCCTCAATTTTTAATTTTCCCATCCTAACTGTAGTTCAACAACCTAATTATTTCTGATGAAAAGGAGGTGATGCGTTCACGCTAAGGAGGTGATCCCGACAGGTTATTGATAGATCCGCAACCCTTGTGCAAAAGGAGGTACAATCATGAAAACTTGGTTTTGTAGAGGATTGTTGATTCTCACCGTATTTACACTTCTCCTGCCCGCAATGACGTCGATTGCCGCAGATTTGCCCAAAGAAAGACTGGTTCCCCCGATCGGTTTGCTGGGCACCACATCCGACTACTCACCTCAGCGCTACAACATGATGCGCATGATCGTGGCAAGCTGGAAGAAATTGGGCGTCAACGCCTATATTGATCCCACCAAATATGAAGCCATGATCAAACGAGCTTTTCGATCCAAACGCTTCGATGCCTATATCATTAATTGGTCGCCAAAACTGGTACGGCTGGAGCCCAATGTCTTTCTAAGAACGATGCTAACTTCCAGAAACGCGGGTTGGGATGGCATCAACGTTTCCGGCTACCAGAACCCGGCCTACGACAAATTGGCCGACGCCCAGAAAGTGGCGTTGGACACTCGGGACCGCAAGGCGATCGTAGATTTCATACAGGAATTCCTGTACGAACGGCAGCCCCATCATTCATTTATGCATCAAAAAAACATACTCGCCTACAATCAGAAAAATTTTAAAGATGTTATTCTGGCGCCGGGCACCGGGCCCTGGAGTTTCTGGACAGACTGGTCGGCCACCCCTACCGGCAGCCAACGAGTTTTCAGGCAAACCGGAGTGGCGGATTTTAAAACCCTCAACCCGATTATGGCCCAATTGATTACCGATCAATGGCTGTTGGAGCATATCTACGACACGCTGATGAGAATTGGTCCGGATGCCAAGCCCCAATTCTGGGCGGCTACCGGTTACAAGTGGATAGATGATAAGACCCTTGATGTCACCGTTCGCAAGGGGATGAAATTTCATGATGGTAAACCGGTCACCACGGGAGATATTGCATTTTCTTTCGAATACTGCCGCAAATCCGGCTATCTGCTGTCATTCATGGACAATCTGGAATCCACCGAAATCATGGGTGAGAATCAACTACGGTTCAAACTCAAGGAGCCGGATGCCGGTTTTCTGTTCACGGTACTCAGCCAGGTCTACATTCTGCCCAAACACATCTGGGGATCGATTGAAAACCCGGCCACCTTTGCCAACGATAATCCTGTTGGCAGCGGACCGTTTAAATTTAATTATCACCGCCGGGATGAAGAGCTGTCTCTGAAGCCCTTTAAAGAGCACTTCGCACCGCCGAAAAACGACGGTTTCCTGTTTGTGGTGTATGGCAATCAGGAGGCCATTGTTGCGGCCATGGAAAGAGGCGAGATCGATGGCTGCGGTTCCGCTTCATTGGATCCTATTTTGGCTGAAAGGCTGTCCAAAAACCCGGATATCAAGATTGTTGCACCCTTGACTTTCGGGATGTACATGCTGGAATACAATACCCGCATCGCGCCGTGGAATGACGTTCACTTCCGCCGGGCGATTTCCTATGCCGTCCCTGTGGATCCGATGATTAAACGAGTGTGGGACGGCCAAAGCGTGCCCGCCGGTGCCATGCTCTCGCCGGAGAACAAGTTCTGGCACAATAGCAATCTGCCGCCCTGGCCCTATGATCTGGAAAAGGCCAAGCAGGAATTGATGAAAGCCGGCTATGAATGGGACGATCAGGGTCGCCTGCATTACCCGGCCCCCGGAAACGACAAGCGCTGGATCGATACCTTTGATCAGCATAAATCCTATGAGAATCGTCCCATCGACTGGAGAACACCCTAACCAATGTCAACCGGAAGGTGTGCTTACCCCGATGCCACATCAGGGTAGGCATGCCTCTCAATCATTTCAAGAATTGGTTGTTATTTGTTATTTGTTATAAGAAAATACATCGGTAGAAAATTTATTTTCTATAATCTGAAAAGTATTCAATCTGTTATGTTGATATTTTGCACCGATCAACCGATAACCAATAACCGATAACCAATAACTAATAACGAAACCTCGAGGTACGAAAAATGAGGGCAAGATATCTGCTAAAGCGATTTTTACTCATGATCGTCACCCTTTGGGTGCTGATTACCATTATCTTTTTTCTATTTCGGATTATGCCTGTTGACCCGACAGCTCTTTTTATTGGCGCCTCTCTTCATCCGGAATCCCAGAAAATGATGATGGAACAATTCGGCCTCGATCAACCCAAACTGAAGCAGTATTTTATCTACATGAAAAATCTGTTTAAGGGCGAGTTCGGTATATCCATTCGGACCAATCAGCAGGTATTGAAAATGCTTCACGGCAAGCTCTGGAATACGCTGTTTATGATGGGCGCCGCCATGGGGCTGGCGTTGGTCCTGGGTGTTGTTATCGGCACCATTCTGGCCTGGAAACGGGGAACCGGTGTCGATACCGGGGGAATTGCGATTTTTCTTGCCCTGCGCTCAGCCCCCGAGTTCTGGCTGGGGATGATTATTTTACTTATCTTCGGCTACATTTTGCAATGGTTCCCCATCGGGCTGATGCTGACGCCGGGGAAGGCGTATACCGGATTTTTCGACAAATATTTCAATTGGGATTTTGTTTATCATCTGGTCTTGCCGGTTTTTACCATGACCATATTCTATCTAGCCACCCCCATGCTGGTCACCCGCAACAGCATACTGGATATTTTGCATGAAGACTTCATCGAAATGGCCCATGCCAAAGGCCTGACTAACCGGCGCATTATGTTTCGGTATGCCCTGCGCAATGCCCTGCTCCCAGTCGTCACCATCGCCCCCTTGATGCTCGGCTTTGCTGTCGGCGGTCAGGTGTTACTGGAGAAAGTGTACTCCTGGCCCGGGATGGGGCGTGAACTGGTCGCGGCAGTCAGCAGTATGGACTATCCGGTGGTGCAAGCCGCCTTTCTCTTTCTGGGTGCGATCGTGATTATCGGCAACTTTCTGGCGGATGTGCTCTATTCCCTCTTGGACCCGCGGGTG
>JASJCE010000160.1 GCA_030066155.1 Desulfobacterales bacterium
CACTCAATTTAGGCAGCATATCGGTACCCAACCGGGTTTGCTTTTTATCCCACCGAACCAACTTCGCTCGCAACGGTCAGCTAGACGATCGTCATATTGCCTATTACCGGCGTCGCGCCCAGGGCGGATGCGGCTTGATCATAGTAGGAGAATTGGCCTTGCATGCCGACGACCGTCCCTGGGAAACCCTGATCGAGGCTCATCATTCAGACGTGGTAACGGATTTCCAAAAACTGACGGATGCCGTCCATCGTTACGACACCCGGATATTCGCGCAGTTGAACCACTGGGGATTCCAAAGCAGTGGTTACGTGACCCGCAAGGCAATTTTGGGTCCTTCCGCTGTCGCCGATATCGTATTCGGCGAAACCTGCAAGCCCATGGAACCCGAGGACATGGCCGAAATTGAAGAAGCCTACGGACAAGCTGCCTCGCGGGTTAAAGCTGGGGGATTCGACGGCCTTGAAATCGACATGGGACCCGAATCGCTGCTGCGCCAATTTTTGTCTCCCATCAGCAACCATCGCGGCGATGAATTTGGCGGCAGCCTCGAGAACCGCATGCGATTTCCGTTAAATATCGTGAGGGCTGTTCGCAAATCGGTGGGAGAGGATTTCACGATCGGCGTCTGTCTGTGTGCAGATGAAAAATTCTGGGGCGGCATTACACCGGAGGAATCCGTTCAAATGGCCCAGGCCCTGGAAGCTTCCGGCGCGGTAAATTTCATCAATGTCGCTGTGGGCACCTACTATAATTTGCACTTGATCATGCCGTCCATGCATATCCCCTTCGGTTTCACAACCGACGCAGCCGAAGCAATTAAAAACGGCGTTGGATTACCGGTCATGGCCGGCCATCAAATCGGCTTTCCGGGTAAAGCCGAGCGATTGGTCGCAGACGGCAAGGCAGACCTGGTCGGATATGTGCGGGCGCTGGTCAGTGATCCCGATATGGTTTCAAAAGCCCAAAACGGCCGGGTAGCCGACATACGCTTCTGCGTCAAGGACAACAAAGGCTGCGTGGGCCGAATCAATCAATTCAAAGCGCTAGGGTGCATCCAGAATCCCGAAGTTGGTTGCGAGCCGCTGGTAGAAGTCAAATCGCCCCCGCCTGCCGAGCAGAAAAAAAAGGTCATTGTTGTGGGTGCCGGACCGTCCGGAATGGAAGCGGCGCGCACCGCCCGTGAGCGGGGGCACGATGTCTCCCTTTTGGAAAAGTCGGAGACGGTGGGCGGTCAGGTTAAACTTATCGGCACGCGGCCGGGTCGCGGCGCCATGCAGGGTGTTATCCGTCATCTGCAGCATATGCTTACCGAACTCGGCGTTCCGATTAAAACGAGGGTCAAGGCGACACCCGAAATGATTCTCAAAGAAGCCCCCGATGCAGTGGTCGTCGCCACCGGTTCGGTCCCCGTTGAGAAGCCTTTTCCCGGTAATTATGGGCCGCCGGCGGTCATCAACGGCTGGGATGTCATTCAGGGCACCTATCCGGTGGGCGACACGGTTTTGTTCGTCGATGAAGACGGCGGTCACCACGCTATGGCGACAGCCGAATTGCTGGCCGAGCAAGGCAAAAAGGTGGATTTGATCACCAGTGATCTGTTCATCGGGATCGAACTGGCTCCTCGCGGGGAGCTGTATCTTGGCCGTCAGCGACTTTTGGAAAAAGGCGTCACCTTTAAAACCGACCTGGATGTTGTGGAAATCAATTCAAGCCAGGACACTTTGCGCGTTGAAGTGCGCAATATTTTCACCAATGAATCTATTCTCTATGAAGACTACGATACGGTGGTGCTGGACGTTGGAAATACGGTCGACGACAGTCTTTACCATCAACTGAAAGGCCAGGTCAAAGAAGTTTATCGAACGGGTGACTGCGTTGCCCCGCGCGGCATTGACATGGCCATCATTGAAGGCCGACAAATCGGAGAGCAGTTGTGAGCGAGTTTAAATATCTTTTTTCACCCCTTAAAATCGGCGCTACAGTGGTTCCCAATCGAATCCATTTCGCCGCCCATATGACCAACTACGCGGTGGACAACCTCATCAGCGCCAGACATATCTACTATTATCAGGAGCGGGCCAAAGGCGGCGTCGGGCTGATCACCACCGAGGAGATGGGCATCCACCCGACCGATCACCCCTATGACAAGCTGGTGGACGTCTATGAGCCGGAAGTCATCCCGGGCTTCAAACGGCTGACAAAAGCCATTCACGAGTACGACACCAAAATATTCGCGCAGCTCAACCACAATGGGATGCAGGGCGACGGCAAGATATCACGTCTTCCGGTCTGGGGCCCGTCGACCGGAAAAGATCCCATATTTCGTGAAACCTGCAAGGCCATGGAGCTCGAAGATATCCAGGAATGCATCGAGTATTATGCCATTTGCGCCAAAAATGCGGTGGAAGGGGAGTTTGACGGTATCGAGCTGCAATTGGGGCACAGCTCCCTGATTCGACAGTTTTTATCCCCCCTGACAAATCGCCGTGAAGACGACTACGGCGGAAATATGGAGAACCGCTGCCGTTTCGCCCTCGAAGTGATCGATGCGGTTCGCAGGGCGGTCGGCCCTGATTTCACCCTCGGCATCCGGCTCAATGCCGATGAAATGCATCCCAAGGGCGGCCTTACCCACGAAGGCGCCAAACAGGTAGCAGTCAGACTGGAAGCATCGGGCCAGCTCGACTTTCTGGATCTCAGCCTGGGCACGTTTTACAACCTTTTTCTGGTCGAAGGTTCCATGCATACGCCCCTGGCATATACGGCACCGTTGTCAGCCGGCATGCGTTCGGTGGTCAATCTGCCGGTCTTCTGCACCAACCGGATAAATGATCCCCATTTGGCCGAGAAAATTCTGGAGGACGGCCAGGCTGATATTATTGGCATGGTAAGGGCCCTGATTTGCGATCCAGAGCTTCCCAACAAAGCCATGGAGGGCCGCACGGACGACATTCGCAACTGCATCGCCTGCAACCAGGGATGCATCGCCCGCATGGGTCTCGGCTATAAATTGGGGTGTATGCACAACCCGGCTGCCGGTGAAGAGGAAAAATTAGGCATCGGAACCCTAACCTCTGCCGAGATACCCAAAAAGGTGGTGGTGGTGGGTGCCGGTCCGGCCGGTCTCGAGGTGGCCCGGGTGGCGACTTTGCGCAAACACCGCGTCACGCTATTTGAAAAAGAGGAAGAGGTTGGCGGACAGAACTTACTTGCCGGGAAAGCGGCCGGTCGTCAGGAGATAACCGGGGTAACCCGCTGGCTTGTTAGTCAGTTGAACAAACTTGAACTGGATATGCGCCTGGGTGCCGCAGCCACTGCTCAGATGGTTCTCGATGAAAAACCGGATGTCGTCGTGATCGCCACCGGCTCAACCCCGAAAACCACTCCCTTCCCGGGGGAATACGGTCCGCCCCAGGTTGTGACCACGGTCCAGGTGCTGACCGATGAAGTGGAAACGGGTGAAAAAGTGTTGCTCGTCGACCAGGACGGCCACCATCAAGCCACCGGCACGGCTGAGCTGTTGGCCGACCGCGGCAAACAGGTTCACATGGTCACCGCCGCGCTCTTTGTCGGCTCGGCCCTGGGCCCCTTGCAGGATCTCTACTTGACGCGCAATCGACTGGCCCAGAAAGGGGTGACATTTACCCCGGACATCGCCGTTCTCGAAATTCAGGGGACCCTGGTCAAAGGGCTGAATGTCTACTCCAATGAAATGATCGATTTTGACGGCTACAACACGGTGGTGCTGGCCGCGGGCAATGTGGCAGATGACGACCTGTATTTTGAGTTGAAGGACAAGGTGGCCGAAATCCATCGGATCGGCGACTGCATCGCCCCCCGCAAGACAGATATGGCCATTATTGAGGGACATCGGGTAGGGAGGATGATCTGAAGGGGGAAGTTTTCGATTGCGGATTTTGGATTGTGGATTGCGGATTTGGGAAAATGGCAAAGTGCATAGAGCAGAGGGCATAGCATAAATGATAGATATTTGGGTTTTTGTTCAACTCAGAGATAGTGAGATCGAGGATGTCACGTTTGGTCTGGTTACGGAAGCCAAACGGCTGCTGAAACAGGGGCAAGGCAACGGCCAGGTGACTGCCGTGGCCATAGGGCCCGCCTCGGATTCGGATCTGGAAGCATTGGGCCACTATGGTGTAACCCGGGTTCTGTGGATGACTGACGATCAAATGACTCGCTATCAGGGTGAAGTTTTTGGCCGGGCCCTGGTTGACCTGGTTCGAAAAGAAGATCCGACCTGTCTGCTCATGGCCCAAACTTCGGAAACCGAAGATTTGGCCCAACGGGTGGCGGCCAGCATGCAAACGGCATTGGTCACCCGAGCGGTCGATTTTCACCTGGGTGAAGACGGCACCGCTACAGCGGTTCGCCCGGTGGCAAACGGGTATCTCTTTGAGGAACTGGCGATAAATACCAAACCGGCGCCAATTATCCTGTTTCTGCCGGCAGTGCTGTTCGATACAAAGCCTGAGTTGGATAGCGGCGCCGCCGTAACGCCTATTCCGATCCCGGAGATAGGCGCTGATCTGAAAACCCGCACGGTCCAGGTTATCGAAGCCGCTCCCGAGGATCTGGATCTGGAAGAAGCTGATATCATCGTTGTCGGAGGCAGAGGCGTCGGCAAGGCGGATGCCTTCGACGTTATCCATGATTTGGCCCGGGTAATCGGTGGATCAGTGGGCGGCACCCGGCCCGTCATCGACTGGGGTACCCTTTCCTACGAGCGCCAGATCGGCCAGACCGGCAAATATGTCTCCCCGCGTTTGATCATTAATTGCGGCATCTCGGGTGCCAATGAATACACGGCAGGCATGGAAAAATCGCAACAGGTCATTGCCATTGATCGCAATCCGCGAGCCCGGATGTTTCGGTTTGCCGATCTGGGGGTGGTCGGCGATGTCCACGAGATCCTGCCCTTACTGATCTCCCGAATCGAAGGTCGGAAATGAATCGATACCTATTCAACTTCAAGCAACTTTACGTCATTTTCATCGCCACGTTGATGGTCAGCTTTACGCTTGCAATCGACGTCCGGTTGTCACTAGCCTACACCAACGAAGAATGCATCGAATGCCATCGAACCGGCAGTGAGGAAGGCGGCATTTACATTTCCATCGAAGAGTTCAAGGCTTCCGTTCACGCCGAAGAAGCTGGCTGCCAGGACTGCCACACCATGGTGGAGGACGAAACTCACATGGAGACGCCGGGCTCAGGAGCGGTGGACTGCAGCAGTTGCCACGAGCAGGAAAATCGCCACGGCAGAGGATCAAATAGCGGCACCCGCCCGCAATGCTATTCGTGCCACACCCGGCATGGGATGCTGGGCAAGGACGATCCGCGCTCGACCGTTCATGCAAGCCGCCTGAAAGAGACCTGTCGCAGCTGCCACCCCCGGGAAAGCGGTCAAACAGATTATATTTCCTGGCTGCCGTCCGTGCAGGTGGCCTCCCACAGCAAACAGGATTTCAGCCAGGCATATGAGCGAACGAATTGTCTGGGATGTCACCAGGGCGCAGGCGCGCACGGCGAACAGGAGGTTATCAACGATCAAACCTGTCACACCTGTCATGTCACCCCGGACGGCGAAAATAAACTGCTGGGATATATTCACAGCAAGGCAGAAAACCGACAACCCGGAGTTGTGGCGGCAGCCTCCATTTACCAGGTTATTCTGGGGTTCCTGATAATTGGTGGATTTGCATTTTTTATCCGTAGATTTTCCGGCTTAAAATAAAATGCACCAAGTATTGAGCAAATATTAAGTAAATCCATATTTGAAACCAATTAACTAAAAAATTAGTCGACCAATTAACTATACCTGAAACAAAGGAGTTAAAAGAATTGCTGACGGCATTTGATTTGCTGCTTATTGCTATTGCCATCGTCATCGCGGCGGCTGGCTTCAGGAAACGCTGGACGGTTGTAAAATCAGGACAACCGGAAGAACTGTCACGAGACTTAACGGGCCTGATCAAATATCTATTCGGACACAGCAGGATCTTGAAGAACCGCAAGGCCGGCTGGGCGCATGTTTTTGTATTTTTCGGTTTTTTCATTCCACTTGCCATAATCATTTTGTCCCAGTTTGACTTTGCGATGCCGGTGCCAGTTGCACGTTTGTTGTCCCTCACAACCGAGCTGCTGGGTCTCGCCATGCTGGTGGGATTGATTTATTTTCTAGTCCGGCGAATCGCTGCTGGTGAGGATCAGGCACCGAAACGGACGACCCTTCCGGTGATCATCCTGCTGTTTGTCATTGTTACCGGATTTCTGGCGGAAGGAACACGATTGGCGATTCTGCCGGCCGGCACCTCCTGGGCGTCTCCGGTGGGATGGCTGGTTTCACTGGGTCTGCCCGGCTCCCCGCTGTTGATGCAGGTGTTGATCCGATTACATTTTTTCGCCATCCTGCTCTTTGTGGCGATACTGCCGTATACGTTCATGCGTCACCTGGTCGCAAGTTCCCAAAATGTATTGTACCGTCGCCAGGCGGCACCGGGTGCCATTATGCCGCTTACAGCGGAGACGGATTCATACGGCGCCCGCACGTTCAAGGATTTTTCCTGGAAGCAACTGCTGGAAGCTGAAGCCTGTGTTGCCTGTGGCCGCTGCGAGGATAATTGCCCGGCTTCACTTTCGGACAAACCTCTCTCGCCCCGCAAGGTGATGCAGGATATTCTCGGCCAGATGGATCAAAACGGTGCCAAAACCGTCAGCCAACGGGATAATGGTCTGCCGGCATTAACAGAGGCAATCTCAACGGACGAAATCTGGTCGTGCACATCCTGCATGGCCTGCGTGACCCATTGCCCGGTGTTAATCGAACCGTTGAACAAAATCGTTGACATGCGGCGCTACCAGGTAATGGGAAAAGCCCGGCTGCCGGCTGAAGCCCGGCCGATGATTCGAGACCTGGAACTCTATGGCGACGTGCAGGGAAAAGGGGTGGCCCATCGCGCTGACTGGGCCATGAACCGTGACGTTCCCCAGCTGCCAAAAATTGCAGCCGAGGCTGATTTTGAGTTGGATATGCTCTTGTGGGTCGGTTGTTCGGGCGCCTTTCATCCCCGCAATCAGGAAACCAGCCGGGCTATGGTAAAAATTCTCAAATCAGCCGGTATCCGGTTTGCCATCCTGGGAAAAGAAGAACTGTGTTGCGGTGATCCGGCTCGCCGATTGGGTGACGAGATGCTGTTTCAGAAGCTGGCCCGGGCCAACATCGAGCAGTTCAACCAATATCAGGTAAAAAAAATCGTCACCATGTGCCCCCACTGCCTGAATACCCTGAAAAACGAGTATCCGGAGTTGGGCTGCCGACTGGAAGTTATACATGCCACGGAACTGGTCATGGACTTGATTAAAAATAACCGCATCGATCTGAAGTATCCCGTGGCGGATCGTATGACCATTCACGACGCCTGCTACCTGGGACGCTATAATGAGGTATATCAACCGCCCCGCGATATCTGTCAGGCCCTGCCGGGAACCCGCTTAAGCGAAACGGAGCGCAACCGGGACAGCGGTTTCTGCTGCGGCGGGGGCGGCGGCAGGATGTGGCTGCACGAAAATATCGGTCAAAATATCAACGTCGTTCGGGCTGAGGAGATGACCAAAACGGGCGTTGAATTGATTGGTACCGCCTGTCCTTACTGCCTGGTTATGCTGGATGACGGCGTGAAGTCTCTCGAACTTGATAAAACGCCCAAGGTGGCCGACATCATCGATATCGTGGCGGATTCTTTGGGTTGAGACGATTGGAGTACTGGAGTAATGGAGACGGCTTGATTGCGGATTTTCGATTTTAAATTTTGGATTGAAAATTGAAATTGACGCTCTCGTAAAAAGTAATAACTCTCGGATTTCGATTTCACGACTTTTTAAATCATTCATTGTGAACTTTGGTTTTTGTGCTTCTTGCGC
Organism: Desulfobacterales bacterium; assembly: GCA_030066155.1. Taxonomy (GTDB): domain Bacteria; phylum Desulfobacterota; class Desulfobacteria; order Desulfobacterales; family JAFDCJ01; genus JAFDCJ01. Next base: position 7,945 of record JASJCE010000160.1, read on the forward strand.
CTTTTTGCGGCCATATCAAAATTGGAATATGCGATATTTTTTTCGAAAAACTATTCGCTATAAAACGAGAATGACATGAACATTATTGTCTTTGCCAAGCAAATTCGGCATACGTATGCCAGAACAGGTGATTCGCCTGAATCGCATTTTATCAATCCTGAAGATGGCGTTTATCGCGTCAATCCCCATGATGAAGCGGCCCTCGAGTTGGCGCTGCGGCTCAAGGATAAGGACAACCGTATTCACATTAAGCTTGTCACGATGGGGCCGATGATTGCGGCCGAGGAGATAAAACGGTGCCTGGCCACCGGCGCCGATGACCTGTATCAGATTCGATTCGACGGCCAATTTTCTTCCGACGATGATCCGCTCGATCAGCCGGATCCGCGGGTCAAATCGGATCTCATGGCGCGGGCCGTAGCGGAACTCAGAAGTGATCTCGTGCTTTGCGGCAAAGAGTCTCTCGACAGGGCCAGCGGTCAGGTAGGTGCGCTGCTGGCACACCGCCTCAATCTGCCTTTTGTATCGGCCATCACCGACCTTTCGTTGGATAGCAGCACCGATTCAATCCAAGTGCAGCGCAGCGCCGGCCGGGGGGTGCGGGAGATAATTGCATGTCAACGGCCGGCCGTCTTCAGTGTTGATCTGGGACCGGAACTGCGGCTGCCGGAATATTCCCGGCGACAATGGGCCGAAGCGTACGCGATCCAGCCGCTGAATTATGAGGACAGGGTCGATGAACCCAAGCTCGTCTGCAACCGCCGGTTCCAACCGCGACCGCGCCCAAAGATGGTCGCCGCTCCGGATAGCCGTCAGCATGCCTACTATCGCATCATGCAGCTTCTTACCGGCAGCTCAGTGGAAAAAAAGGGAGAAATACTGACCGGAAGCCCTGAATCCCAAGTTGCAGGCATTATTGCTTTTCTCGAAACCAATGGTTTCATCGAATCAGATAGTGCGGACTCATGACCAATCATTGATGTATCGGTTGAGAGCTTCCGCCCGCTACCAGTGCCTGCCGGATGTCGATTGACTAATAACTCATAACCTTCCAACTTCGGAGGTCTCACGGTGGCGACCTCAATGAGGACGTTGACAGGTCAACTGATTCAAAACGGAATCCGGTTTCGCTACCGGCGGGCTGTCGGAAAAATTCAAAAGCCGCAAGCAGTCAGCCTGGAAGTCACCCACCGGTGTATTGCCAAGTGCGTCATGTGCAATATTTGGCGAATCCCTAAAGATTCCCCGCTTCTATCTGCCGATGATTGGCTGGCGCTGCTGTCCCGTGATCTCTTTACTGATCTGATGGAGTTGGATATTACCGGCGGCGAACCGTTTCTGCGATCGGATTTGACGGATTTTTTAACAAGCGTCTGTAAATTGAAACGGCGACATCTGACATCACTGCAATCCATCGCGGTGACCACCAACGGCATCCTGACTGATCGGGTTTTGTCTGGCTGCCGGGAAACTTTGCGTGTGGCCGAGCGCGAAGGCGTGGATCTAATCATGGTCTGCGCCATGGATGCCGTGGGAGAGCTTCATGATGCCATCAGACGCTATCCCGGGGCCTGGGAAAAAGTCGATCAAACGATTCAAGGTTTGAAGGATTTGCAGGCTGATTTTTCAAATCTGATTATCGGTTTGAAAACCACAATACTTCCATTGAATGTTGGGCAGCTCGACGCCATTACAAATTACGCAGCGCAACATACGCTCTTTACCATCATATCGCCCTGTATCGTCACTGACGGTAGATATTTGAATGCCGATCAAGCAGAGGATTTGACGTTCACGCCGGAGCAGGATCAGGAGATGATTCGCTTTTTCCAGAAAGGGACATCGCGATGGTCATTTCACGAAGACCGTCTGGTCCGATACTTACAAACCGGCCGGATGAAAAAACCGTGCTCCTGCGGGTTTAACTATTTTTTTATCCGCAGCCAGGGTGAGCTATTGCTCTGCCCTTTGATCGATGTTAGCCTGGGAAATATCAGGCAAACGCCGGTTGACGTATTGCTGACTTCTCGGGAGGCTGCCCGCATGCGCCGTAAAGTCGGTCGATTCCCGGAGTGCCGGCATTGCACCGAGCCGGGGCTGGAGCGATACAGCCTACCCTACGAAGGCTGGACCTATCTGTCCCTACTGCCGAAGATGGGCCGTGAACGGTTTCTGGAGATGCATCATCACATGGGGTTGGATAAATATTTTTCATAGGCAATAAAGTTGTTTGAGACAGCATTCGTCATACTTGCATAAATAAGGCACTGGTTCGTAGAAATGCCTAAAGTGCCTAAAATGAGCTAAAGTGCCTAAAATTCTGGCATTCTATCAATTTTCAAAAAAACAGCCGTTCAAACTCATAACCAGCAGAGTAGAACAGTAAGTGCAAATTACCCAGTCGACCAGTCAACCCGTAAACTAATCAACAAAGTCTGAAAGGAGAAAAAACATGCCAAAGTATGTCATTGAACGTGAATTACCGGGAGCCGGCAATCTTGGAGACAATGAGGTTCAGGGCATTTCACAGAAGTCCTGCTCGGTGCTGACGGAATTGGGACCACAAATTCAGTGGGTCGAGAGCTTTGTCACCGATGACAAAATTTATTGCGTCTACAATGCACCCAATAAGGAGATGATCGAGGAGCACGCCCAGAAAGGCGGCTTTCCGGCCAACAAAATCTCGCAAGTCCGGCGGATAATCGATCCGACCAGCGCGGAGGAATAAAATTAAATGAATATTGTTGACTGAGGTAGCCGCATAAAAGCGCAAAAGTCAATTTTGACGCCGGTATACCGAGCGTCAATGCCCTGATTCCCATCCAGCTGCATTTCGGGAAAGTTGAGCGAACCTCGAGCCCAGAACCGAAATTAAACGACTGCCATCTATCTCTAAACATCGGCCATGATAAAAGTTGGGCCATAATAAAACCAAAGGAAAGGAGGACACATGATCGTCGAACGGTGGGAACATAAAATAAAACCTGGACATTTAGATGAAGCAAAAAATCTGATATTTTCAATCGATTGGAGACGTCCTTTCAGGCTTTTTGAATCTGAAATAGGTGTGCAGTATCAACTCAATGCATATGTTGAGTATGAGAGCATGGCGGAGATTGAAAAATTTTGGAATGATATTCAGCCTGATCCTGAATATCAAAGTTTCTTGGAAAAGTGGCAGCCCCTGGTAATTAGCAGCGAACGAACGTTTTGGAGACCGATTGAAACATCTCGCTAACATTTTATATACGTCCAGAAAAAGCCGGGGAAAAAATTAGAGAAATTATAGCATCCTGTCATTTTGCCGTCAGCAGGGCTGTAATCTCATCATACCCTTTTTCTTCGGCTTTTTGGGCTGCAGTGATTCCGTTGTGATTCGGGATGGCAGGATCTGCCCCCCTGGAAAGAAGTTTTTTCGCCATTTCGAATTGATTGCTGAGGGCAGCAACAAAAAGAGGGGTCGTGTCATAGATGTTTTTGTGGTTGATGTCAGCGCCTCTTTCAAGCAATGGATCGATCATTTCCACGCTTCCCAGTTGAGCGACTTTATGCATCGCAGTCTCTCCGTTTTTGTTGGTCGCATTGATGTCTCCGCCCTTTTCAATGGCAAAGTCGATCAGATCGATCCGGTTGTTTTCCGAGCACCAATAGATGAATGGAGAGCCCCAACCATTTTTCGTGTTCGGGTCCGCGCCACGATCGATCAGCCGTCTCGCCTTATCGTAATCCCGGGAATACATGGCCTGTTTCAACTCGGTATTCAGTCTTTCTTGCTCCAGATATTTTTCATTACTCATTGTTCCCTGCCTTTTTTTTTCGACACTCCCTGTGCGGTATACCGCTTTTCGAAGATGGCACCGGTCTTCGACGGTAAAAAAATCCCGGTGAGCGGCATATGCGCGGCCCATACAGCCTCCACGGCATTTTGCATACCCCGTGCAGTGTTTACAGGTTTTCAACTGTTCCAAACGCGATCGGCTGATCTGCTGTAACCGGCCCCATGATTCGATCTGCTCTGAAATGGCAACAGTGAATGGTTTTTCAAAAAAACGGGCAGCCGCGTAATTGTCTGCCTGCAATAAAGTGCAGGGGTAGAGGTCTCCGTCGGCCGTCACATAGGGTGTTTCGATCAATGTGCAGCAGTTTTCGGTAACATCCGTTTCAGCCAAAGCCCATTCCAGTGCCGCAATATTGCCGATGCGATTATATCGTTCTCTGAAATCTGAATCATGTTGAAAGCGGGTCAGCAGCTTTTCGTATTGTCGGGGTGTGGGCGGCGTCAGATCAAACGATTGTTTGGCGCGGCCATCACAAACCAGTGTCCCCGATACCAGGTGGCCGATCCCCATGCTGTCAATCATCTCCAGAAGATCGGGCAACTGCTCATAGTTATGCCCCATCTCTGTGAAGGCGATATAGATATGGCTGGCCAGTCCGCCTTCTATCAATACTTGCAGCCCTTGCAGGGTTTGTTTAAAGGTTCCTGGCCCGCGAATTCGATCGTGAACCTCCGGCGTCACCCCTTCGAGGCTCGTCTGGATGATCAGCCCCTTGTCCTTCAGCGAAGCAAATACTTCCAGATGGGATGGATCAATCAAGATTGCGTTGGTCTGGAGACGCACCTCTGTGACGTCCGGCATGCCACAGGCAAAAAAGAGCAGATCAATCCAATCCGGATGAGTCAGGGGTTCGCCTCCGGTTATCGTGAATTTCTGCGCACCCAAGGCGGAAAAGCCCTCGATCACTCGTGCAACCTTGTCCTTCGGGACCAACGATGCCGGGTTGTCCGGACCACTGCCGGGCCAACAATGCCGGCAATTCAGATTACAATAATTGGTAATCCCCAAGGTAACCGACTCGGGAGGTTTCAGCCCGACATCCCTCAGCCGTCGAGTAATATCCGCTATTGTTGGTTTCACTATCTTCGTCACCTGCAGACAGGATCATTTGGCCAGCGCGTTGATCCTCTGCAACAAGGTAATATCCACCGGCTCTGTGCGCAAGTCATCGGCTTTGCCCGGCAGATCTTTCAGGCTGCAGGATAATGTTCGTTCCCAAATCAAATCTGTTTATGAACGACCCGGGGCAAAACCGGTTTGAAGTTGAGCTGCCGGATGCACTGCCACCACACACCGGACTGATAGGAGATCTGTTCCAGCGTGAAAAAAAACAGAAAGGACAAGAGGTTCAGGCGTGGCGTTTTAACCCTGTATTCAACTGCCCCGGCGATCAGGTGCATGAGCGCAATGGTGCCGGCCAACAGCGGCGAGATGAGCAACACCAGAGGCAATCCGACCAGATAATACCGGGAGATAAAGCTGCTGCAATGGTAGACAAAGGACAGATAGCTCCGAAGGACAGCGGTGACGACCTGAATCCGGGCAACGGGGATCTGTCGTTTTCTCAGCCGGGCATATTTCTGATGACTGTCCACAAAAAAGATGCCGGCACCAAGAGCCATGGGCCAGGGAGAAAAAAACAGCAGGGCAAGGAAAACGGTAAACCAGAAGAGGGACTCGGTCCAGGGCAGATAGAGTGTTTTCACCCGGGCGCGATGAAGTCTCTGGAGGACGGGCTCAGAGGTGCCGTATTCGAAACGCCGGGAACAGAAAGCCACAAGATTGTTGCGGTGCTTGTGGGCCACCCGGCCCAAGGGACGATATTCCATGGCGCGCCCCGCATCCTGCATTCGCCAGCAAAAATCCACATCTTCACCCACGTGCAAAGACTCCTTAAAACCACCCAGATCAATGAAAACCGACCGACGGACAAGAAAGTTGCAGGTGGGCACATAAAAAAAACGTTCGCGGTCATTGGATCGCTTAAACCATGATCCGATTTTAAGTGCCGACTTGACCTTTTCGTAGCGATCCAGGCCCTTCTTTTCCCAGGCGGCATCGATCCATCCGCCCAGCGCACCCAGGGACGTATCGAGAAAAGCCGGCACCAGCTCCTTGAGCCAGGTGGGATCGGCCAGGCAATCGGAGTCGATAAAGGCCAGGATCTCCCCCTTTGAAATGTCGGCCGCCCGATTGCGGCAATAGGATGCCTGCCGATGGCGGCGCATGCGGAGCAGTCGAACCTCCGAAAACGCCTCCACAACGCTGGCCGTGTCGTCAGTGGAGGCATCGTCCACCACGATAATCTCCAGTTTTTCCGGTGGATAATCAAGCGACGTCAACGACTCCAGACAGGCCTTGATCTCATCCGGCCGGTTTCTCACGGGCACGATCACCGAAACGGATGGGTAATCGCTTTCCTTTAAAAGCGGGTACCCCCGCTGTTCGACATATCCTTTGCGAATCAGCGTGTTTAGAAATCGCTGAATCTCTTCGGTGGATAACAGGGGGGCCGCGGCGCAAATCGCCCCGAAGGCCACCCATCGGCCGTCCGCCATGCGGGATAGAAGCGGTCGCCAATCGTCATGAACGAAGGCTGTACGCAATGGGAATCCCAATACTAGAACCGAATTGCCGTTGGGCAGACAGTGGTAACGGGCGGCAGGCCTCAGCCGGAACGATAGCGAAAGGTTATTGTGCGGCAGTTCTGCACCCCGGATGGCAATCGGGGAGAATAATTTGTCTGTCACGTCTGGCTTCACTTTTTCGGTCGGTAAGGGTAACAGGCACCAACAGGGCCCGGGTTGACCGGCAACACCCGCTGCGCGGCGAAACTAACGCGTACGGTTAAGGAAAGGGGGGAGCATAGCAGCCC
>JASJCE010000161.1 GCA_030066155.1 Desulfobacterales bacterium
CGAATGGCGCCGGTAATGGCCGAGGTGAACATACCTGAAATAATGGTCACATCATTGGTGATGCGGGACATCAGGTCACCGGTTTTTTCCCGCTGAAAAAAAGCCAGGGGCAAATCCTGGATATGATTGTATAGTCGATTGCGCAATCGCAGGATGATGTCTTGGCCGACAAGGTTAAACAAGTAGTAAGATACGTATGCCGCAACGCCTTTGGTCAGAAATACGGCAACCACCAGAAGCGGGATTAGAAGCAGTCTGGCGGCATCCTTTTGTTCGAAAATGTCTTCTACGACCGGTTTAACGAGGTAGGCGGAATAAGATGTCATGCCGGCCACAATCGCGGAGCAGATTGCAGCCAGGGTCAGTTTGAACCAGTTTTGCTTGACGATTTGCAGCAATTCAATGTGCCGCGGGGTCAATTTCAGGAGTCTAATTCGTTTCATTTGAAAATATTTATCGGTTTTTAAGCATCCCCAATGCCAGATCTGCCACCCGCTCCGAGGCGCCGGTTCCCCCGAGGGTGTCTCGCAGGGCAATTAACTCCGTCCGTAATCGGTTCAGTTTGTCTTCATTTTTGAGCATATCAAGAATTGCCCATGCGATATTGTCCCCGGTGGCCGCATCCTGCAGCAGTTCGGGGGCCAATTCCCGGTCAGCAACCAGATTGACCAGTCCGACATGGTCCACTCGAATAAATGCCCTGCCAAACCACGCGCTGACCGGCGAGACTTTGTAGGTGATAACCATGGGCGTGCCATGAATCGCCGCTTGAAGGGTAACCGTCCCGGATGCAGCAATGATGGCATCACTGCGTTCAAAGACCTTTTCGACCCCGCCGGAGATGACCTCGATCTGGTCCCAACCTTTCCGCCGGTCGAGGACGGAAAAAATCAATGCACTTTCGACGGAACCGGCCCGGGATATGATAAACTCGACATCTTTCAGCTCTTGTTTTAGAATATCGCCTGCTTCGAGCATGATGGGCAGCAGCCGCATGATTTCGGTATCCCGGGATCCAGGCACCAGACCAACCACCGGCGGATCCTGAAGACCGCTCTTCAGCGCTTTCTCGGCGGTCGGCAAATGGTCATCAAGCAACGGATGGCCGACGAACGATACCGGAACATTGAATCCCTGATAGAATTGTTCTTCAAACGGCAGGATTACCGCCATATGGTCGACAAGTCTGGCAATTCGCCGGGCGCGGCCCTGTCGCCAGGCCCAGATTTGGGGACTGATATAGTACAGAACGGGTATTTCGAGTTTTTTGGCAACGGCTGCCATGCGCAAGTTGAAATCGGGAAAGTCGATCAGGATGAGCAGATCGGGTCTGAGGCTTTTCAACAGCTTCCGGAAGATGCCCATACCCTTCAAAATATCGGGAAGTCTCGAGAAAACCTCGGTAATCCCAACCACTGTCAATTCGGCGGCATCCGCCACGATTCGTACGCCGGCTCGTTTGAGGGCCGGTCCGCCTATACCGCAAAAGAACAATCCCGGCCGTTGTTGGCGCATGGCCCGAACCAGTTTGGCGCCGTGCTCATCGCCGGATGCTTCACCCGCGATGATCGCCACACAGTTGTTGTTGTTATCCGGTTTCATATGTGAACGTTAACAGTGGAACGGTTTCAATTCTCACCGGCGTATCCGGCGGCTGATGAAGGGAATAGAATGGATAGGATTCCTTGATATCGATTTAGTTCAAATATTTCTCGATGGCCTCGTCCACCTGGCCCATGATATCCAGGGCGACGGCCAATGCTTTGCGACCCGCATGACCGGATACCACTGGAGCCTTTCTGGTACTCACCGATTGAACGTAGGATGTCAGCTCGTCCTCGAGCACATCCGCCTCGGTAAAGCACATCTGCTGAAATTCCATGCCCGGCACGACACTGTTGGAATTTTTTTCATTGCGTCGAATCAGTGTAATTTCACGACTGGCAAAGTCGACCGAAATGTATGTGTCTTTCTGAAAAATTCTGATTTTTCGCTGGTTTTTGGTAGAGATCCGGCTCGCCGTAACATTGGCCACACAGCCGCTGTTAAACTGCATCCGAACGTTGGCAATATCAGCGTGATCGCAGATAACGGGAACGCCGGCGGCATGGATGCTCTGGATATTCGATTTGACGATGTTCAAGAGGATATCGATGTCATGAATCATTAAATCCAACACGACACTGACGTCGGTGGAGCGGTCCTTAAAAATACTCAGGCGGTGAACTTCGATAAACATCGGGCGGGTAATGAAATCTTTAAGTGCAAGCACGGCCGGGTTGAATCGTTCTAAATGACCAACCTGCAGGATGCGGCGCTTGGTTTCGGCGATTTCGATCAGTTTATCCGCCTGCTCAAGGGTCGTTGTCATGGGCTTTTCTATCATCACATCGACGTCACGCTTGAGGGACTCCAGGCCCACGTCAAAATGTGATTCGGTCGGCACGACAATGCTGACCGCATCGACCTTGCAGAGGAGATCCCGGTAGTCTGTGAAAGCCCGGCTGTCATATCTGGCGGCAATAGCCTCAGCTCTGGCCTGATCGATATCGGCCACACCCACCAGGTTAACGTTATCCATCTGAGAGTATTTTTCTGCGTGATATTGGCCGAGATACCCGACTCCGATGACGCCGACCCGAATTTCATTCATCGTGTTATGCCTCGCTGGGAGGATTTGATGAAGTTGATAAAATTAATGACCTCCGGCAGGTGATCGACTTCGGCCAGCGCCCTTTCGATGGCCTCATTGAGGGTGATGCCGATCCGAAAAAATATGCGATAAACCTTTTTTAGCTCGTTGACGGTTGTTTCAGGAAATCCGTGACGTTTCAATCCCACCCGGTTAAGGCCGTAAAGTCTGGCCCGATCCCCGGTGGCAATGACATAAGGCGGGATATCTTTCGGAACTCCGGATTTTCCGCCAACGTAGGCGTACTCACCGATTCTGACAAACTGATGAATGGCGACCAATCCCCCGACCGTGACATGGTCGCCGATGGTAATGTGACCTGCCAGGGTGGCGTTGTTGGCCAGAATAACCTTGCGGCCCGTCTGGCAATCGTGCGCGACATGACTATAGGCCATCAGCAGATTCTCTTCGCCGATTTCGGTCACACCGGTGCCAAAATCGGTTCCGCGGTTGATGGTGGTGAACTCCCGTACGACGGTTCCGCGGCCGATTTTAACAAAGGTTTTTTCGCCTTTGAATTTGACGGCCTGGGGCGGGGTTCCGACTGAAGCATATTGGAAAAGATGACATTCCGGCCCGATGGATACATAGCGATCAACCATGACGTGAGAGCCGATTACCGTGCCGGATCCAACCGAAACATGATCTCGGATAACGGAATAGGGGCCGATTTCCACATCGGTGTCAATTTCAGCTTTGGAGTCAACGATGGCCGTGGGGTGAATCACTTTACGTCTCCAAACGACGCCATCAACTCGGCCTCGGCAACCAGTTGATCATCGACTGTTGCAGTTCCGGACATTTTGGCAACCTTTGTGCGGAACTTTATAATTTTGGCTTCAAAGATAATCTGGTCTCCCGGAACAACCATTTTGCGAAATCGGACTTTGTCCATCCCCATGAAATAAATCAGGCGGTTGCGTTTTTCCGCAGGCGCGGTCTGATAGGCCAGGATGCCGCCGGCCTGGGCCATAGCTTCGATGATTAAAACGCCGGGCATCAATGGTTTGCCCGGAAAGTGCCCTTGAAAAAAAGGTTCGTTGATGGTGACATTTTTGATCGCGACAATCCGGTCATCCGGTATCAACTTTATAACCCGGTCCACCAGCAAAAACGGATAGCGGTGCGGCAACATCTCCATTATCCCCTGAACGTCGAAGTCTAATTCCATTTTTCAATCCAAATTTTTCTCGATGATTTTCATTCTTTTTTCCAGTCCCAGGAGCCTTTTGCTGATGTCGGGTAATTTGGGAATGGTTCGCACGACTCTCAGCCAGATCCGGTGGGGCATCTCGGGTAAACCGGCCGACACGATCTGGCCGTCGGCCACCGATTTGCCAACGCCGGTTTGAGGTCCGACCGTTGCATGATTGCCGATTGTCAAATGCCCGGCTATCCCCGCCTGACCGGCGAGAATGGCATTGTTGCCAATCGTGACGCTGCCCGAAATCCCGACCTGGGCCACCAGAACCGTATTCTCGCCGACACTCACGTTATGCGCGATATGAACCAGATTGTCGGTTTTCACCCCTTTTCCGATGGTGGTTTTTCCAAATGTGCCCCGATCGATGGCATTGTTCGCCCCGATTTCAACGTCGTCATGAATTTCGACGATACCCGTATGGGGTATCTTATGGTAAACGGCACCGTCGGGTGCAAAACCAAATCCGTCGCTGCCTATCACGCTGCCGGAATGTATCTTCACCCGATTGCCGATAATCGTGCGTGTCTGAATGGTGACATTGGCATGGATGATAACATCATTTCCGACGGTCACATGGTCACCGACGACCACCCCCGGTTCCAACCAGACGCCATCTCCGAATGTGACATGATTTCCAATAACTGCTGACGCACCAACCGACGGATCTTTCCCGTGGGTAAAATCCCGGCCGATGGCCGCCGTCGGGTGAATCCCCTCATAGGGCTTGACCGGCGGATGGAAAAACCGGACGACTCTGGCAAAGGCCACCATCGGGTTATCGACCTGGATCAGATTTAAATCCGGAAATTCGGTGTCGATAGGGACGATGATGGCTGCCGCGCGACAATCGTCAATTTGTTTAAGATACTTGACATTGCCGGCCACCGCTATATCCTTGCCGCCGGCCAGCTCAAATGGTGCGACACCGTTGATCTGCACGGTGGGATCTCCGCTGACACGGCCCTGCACCAGCTTGGCCAGGGTACCGATGGATATGTTCTTGAATTCAACCAATTTCAGGCACCATCCGAACTACTTCTTTCTTTTAGTCTTGGCGTTCAGTCTTTTTATGAGATCATCGGTGATATCGATCGAACCGGGCGAATAAAGCACGGTATACTTATTGACAATCAGCAGATAGCCTTTTTTCTTACCTATTGAATCCACCAACTCCTTGACATCTTTTTGCAGCTGGTTCATGAGTTGAACTTCAAGCTTTTGCAGATCGGTTCGATACTTTTTCTGAAGCGTTTTAAAATCGTTGATCTTGATGCGCTGTTCACGCTCTTTTTCTTCACGCATTTCCTTGCTCATCACCATGGATTCCCGCTCGAGCCGCTTGCTGATCTTCTCGATATCGGTACCTTTGGCCTTCAAATCAGCCTCCATCTTCTCTTTCTGCTTTTTGAGCGTCGCTTGAATCGTTTTTCCGGCATTGGATGTTTCCAAAACTTTTTGCAAATCAATGACCCCAATTTTGGCGACATCGGCGGCATACAGCGAATTGATACAAAAAATGATTGCGAAAAACGATATCGCAATGGTGCTCATAACAGCTCTCATGGTATCCCCCTTTTCCGAACAGATGGTTCAAATATAGACGATCACACGAATTGCATTGCCGGTTCATTCGGGTGGGCTGTCCCGCAGGCAATCATAGACGGCCGCAATCGGAATAAAATATTTATCAATTGATTCGAATCAAACACCAGCAACAAATTCAAATCCATTAAGTATGCAATAATTTCTATTGATTTTCAAACGGTAATTATTTTTACGTGGAGTTATTACCCGCCCGGTGGCCTCAAAATGCCGACGCCATATTAAATTCCCAGTTGCCACTGGCAGAATCCGTGTCCTGGGGATCCAGGATCCAGCCATACTCCAGTCTGACCGGCCCCATGGGAGAAAGCCAGCGAACACCGAGACCGGCGCTTTGCCGCAGGGCGGTCAAGTCGACGTCCTCTTCGTTTGTCCATATATCGCCGGTATCGAAGAAGGTGACACCGTAAACACCGGCCTCGGGCACCAGCGGAAATCGGATTTCGGCATTCAACTGAACGAATTTGTTGCCCCCGATTTCATTGCCCTCATCATCCCGCGGGCTTAAATCACCCCGCTCAAATCCGCGCAACGCATCAATTCCGGTCATATAAAATTTTTCGTAGTCCGGCAGAGAGCTGCCCTCGAGCTCTTTAACGTAGCCCCCCTTGCCATGCAGCACCCCGATGGTTTTCCACACCAGGGGAAAGTACCAGCCGGTTTCTCCGATAATTTTATTAAAACCGACATTGCCCCCCAGTCCGGCAAACTCATAGCTGATGTTGTGCATCGAGCCACCGGTCGGATGAAACAGGTTATCCCGGGAATCATATCGGACCCTGGCGGTAATGCTGCTTTTGACGTTTTCGCCCTGATCCCGTTTGATCAGACTCGACGCATTGTCATCCACATTATGGATATCCGCGATATCGTAGGTATAGGTGAGGGTTCCCCGCGTATAATCAATAAGCGGATATCCCAGCCGCGCCTTGGCGCCGATGCTGTCTTTATCGTACGTGTCGAAGCTGTAAGCCCAGTTGTAGATATCTCCGCCTGCGGAAAGCGGAATATCCATAAACCAGGGTTCGGTGAAACTCAGGGTGAAGCGGGTGGTCTTGGTTCCCAGCTGGCCTTTTAGGGCCAGTGTTTGCCCGCGTCCAAAGAGGTTTCTCTCACCGATCGATGCCGTCAGAAAGAGGTTCTCCACATTGCCGTACCCCGCACCAAAGCTGAACGATCCGGTTCTTTTTTCGGTAACATCGATGCGCAGGCGCATTTTATCATCAGCACTGCCCCTGACCGTGTTGACCTTGACGTCTTCGAAGAAATCGAGTCGGTACAAATTCCGCACACTGCGCTTCAGCCGCCGGCCGCTGTATAATTCCTGTTCATAAACCTGAAGCTGGCGCCGGATAACCTTATCCCGGGTCTTGGTGTTGCCGCCGATGGTGATATCCTCAAAATAGACCTGTTTGCCTTTATTGATGTCAAAGGTGATATTGACGATTAATTGCTCCGGGTCTTCATCTATCCGGGGCGCGATATCGGCGTAGGCATATCCCTCGTCCGAGTAAATGTCGGTCAACTCGATGACATCCAATCGCAGCGTGTCGCGATTGTAGTATTCTTCCTCTGAAATTTTGAGCTTTTGCAGCAGCTGCTCCTCTGCCAGTATTAAATCACCGGCCATGGAGACCTTGCCCACCTTAAACCGGGGGCCTTCAACCAGGCGGATGCTGATCAAAATTCCATCTTCCTCAAAAATCACATCCGGCTCGCCGACCCGGGCCTGAACGTAACCCTGATTCTGGTAAAATGCCGACAGTCGGGCCACATCCTGGACCAGCTGTTCCTGATTCAAGTCACCTGAACTGGTGATGAAAGACAGCAGGCCCTTTTCCGAGGAGCTCATCAATCCTTTCAGTTTGCTGCTGGAAAACGCTTCGTTACCGACGAATTCTATCTTTTTGATGTGAAATTTATCACCCTCTTCGATAATGTACTCAATGTCGGCCTGGTTGTTGTCTTTGGGATAAACTTCAAAGCTAACCTTGACATTGTGGTAGTTTTTCTCCTTATACAGCTCTTCGATTCGGCGCATGTCATTTTGAATGGTATTGATATTGAGGATGGATCCCTTGCGCAGGGTAATCTCCTCTTTGATCTCCTCATCATCATAGACCCAGGAATTCCCTTCAACCAGGATGCCGCGAACTGTTGGCTTCTCGGTAATGATAAAGGTAATTATCTTACCCTGGGGCACGGTTTGGGCCTCAACCCGGATATCATCAAAATAGCCCATTTTATAGACGGCTTTAATCTCATCACTGATATCCTTTGGCGTCAACACATCCCCGGTTTTGAGTTTCAGTACCCGTCGGATGGCGTCCTCCTCGATGCGATTATTGCCTTTGATCCGGACTTCAAGAATCTTCTCCCGCTGAAATAGCTTCAGCATAAGCTCCGTCACCAGGTCATTCAGGGTCCCGGGCAGATTTTCAATCCCTTCACCCTCAACTGAAAACGGCTGAGGCCGCTCATCATCGGTCGGAGACATCAGTTTCAGATCCAGACTGAAATTTTGACCGATCCAGGTCAGACTTCCCCAGATAATATAATCCGTCCCGGTTTGAAGGCCGATTTCACGAACAACGTCTAATTTACTGGGGTCCAGGCCGCGGGCCTCAATGGACTCCTGGTCGATTACGAGTACTTTGGCCCCTTCCTGCTCCAGCTGGGTTTGAATCACCTGGGGTATTTGAGCTTGCAAATACGACAAATCCTCCTGGGCATAAATCTTGAAGGGCAGTATGATCACCCTTACCGTCGACTGTGCGAAGGCGGAACCCACGGGCAGCCAGGTCAACAGCAGGCAGATCAACCAGGCAGATTTGATCGTATAATGTGGTTTCAATCTTATCGGGATCAACTCAAACAGGTTAAGTTACAGGTGTCAAACGTCCATTCACAATTGTTACACGGCGGGACATGAAAGATGCGAGCTCCGAATTATGGGTAACCACAACCAGTGTCATGGAAAGTTCCTGATTTAATTCCATCAACAGGGTGTGAACTTGTTCGCTGTTCTGCTTATCTAAATTTCCGGTGGGTTCATCTGCCAGAAGAATTGCCGGTTTTAGCACCAGCGCCCGTGCCAGAGCCACGCGCTGCTGCTCTCCCCCGGATAATTTTCCCACGCGATAGTGCAGTCTATCTTTCAGCCCGACCCTGACGAGAATTTCCTCAGCGGCCTGATTTGCCTCCTGTCTGCCGGCACCATTTATCAGAGCCGGCATCATGGCATTTTCCACTGCGCTGAATTCAGGCAGGAGATGATGAAATTGGAAAACAAAACCCACGGTCCGGTTGCGAAATCTGGCCAATTTTAAGTCATCATAGGTAAATATATCATCTTCGCGATACAGCAGCTGACCGCTATCCGGACGGTCCAGGGTTCCGACAATATGCAGCAGGGTCGATTTTCCAATACCGGATGCTCCGACGATAGCGACGGATTCACCGACCGACAGATTGAAATCGAGATCCTTCAAAACATCGATCCTCGCGCCGCCGTTGGTGAAACCCTTGCAGAGGCTGCGGGCCGAAATCAGGTCTGGCAAAGGCCCGGTGTCATTTTCCGGTTTTATAATCGGCATTCCGTTCCCCAGTGATTGATCCGCCTTCAATAACATCACAATATTAGACGGACGGGTTGTCATCCCTTGTTGTTCCAATCAATTGTATCAATCATGTTCTGGGCAGCGCAATCAGCCGTAGCGAATGGCTTCAACCGGGTTCAATTTGGCGGCCTGGCGCGCCGGATACAGGGTGGCCAGGAAACAAATCAGCAGCGCGGCAGCAATGATTGATGCGACATCAATAAATTCAAGCTTAACCGGCAACCGGGTGGTGAAATAATAAATATCACCCGTCAATTCATGAATATTGTAATGCTTGAGAACCGTACATATGACAAGTCCCAGCCCCAGACCGATGAGCGTACCCAATAGCCCGATGACCATACCGTTTAGTACAAATATTTTTTTCAAGCTGCGTTCAGTGGCCCCCATCGCCTTTAGAATTGCAATATCGCGGGTTTTTCCCATAACCATCATAATCAGACTGCTGGCAATGTTGAAAGCGGCCACCAGAATGATCAGGGTCAGAATGATGAACATAACCTGCCGTTCCAGTTTAAGCGCTTTGAAAAGGTTGCGATTCATCTGCATCCAATCCCTCGCCCAGTAGGGAAACCCCAGTTTGCCGGATATCGTCCCGGCAATGTTGCGGGCTTCATACACATCGGTCACCCGGATATCCAGACCGGTGACCGCATCTCCCAACCGCATGATTTTCTGTGCATCCCGGATATTAATGTAGGCGAAGGTCTGATCATAATCATACATCCCGGACTCAAAAAAACCGGTTACCTTGAAACGCCGCATGGTCGGAACATGTCCGATGGGCGATATCATGCCACGCGGGGATATCAGGTAAATAACATCCCCCTTGCCGACCGCAAGATTCTTGGCCAGTTCGAGACCCAGCACAATACCGGGAATTTCGGGGGATGCAACAGGAGAGGCATCCGCGGCTGTCGCACTCGGAAGATTTAGATCCCGCAGGGTATCCATTACCCGGCCGGCGGATGCCGGATCAATCCCCCTCAACACAGCTCCCGAGGCGCCACTGTTCGACCGGAGCATGATCTGGGCATATATAAACGGGGTGGCGGCCTCAACGCCGGGGGTCTGTTCCACCGCCTGCAGAATCTCGCGGTATTTGGCGATAGGCCCACCATGACGCATGATCATAATCTGCGGTTGACCGCTTAATATTCGCTTCTTCAGATCGGCCTCAAATCCGGTCATAACGGCAATGACAACAATCAGGGCCATCACCCCCACTGCCACTCCGGCGATGGAAAGAATGGTGATCAGAGAAATGAACGCCTGCTTTTGCTTGGTTCGTAGGTAGCGACGGCCGATGAATAGTTCGAATCCCATTTTTTACTTTCCGGCCGGTTTCATATGTGGGAACAGGATGACTTCCCGAATAGAGGCCGCGTCGGTGAGTAGCATGACCAGCCGGTCTATTCCGATGCCCTCGCCAGCCGTCGGCGGCATGCCGTATTCCAGGGCTTCGATATAATCGTGGTCCATCCGGTGCGCTTCGTCGTCACCCGCATTGCGGCCCTGAACCTGCTGCGCGAATCGCTCGTATTGATCAACGGGGTCATTGAGCTCCGAAAATCCGTTGGCAATTTCACGACCGGCAATAAAGAGTTCAAAACGCTCGGTCAGATCAGGCTGCTGATCGCTGCGCCGGGACAACGGTGAAACCTCGGCCGGATATCCGGTAATGAAGGTGGGCTGAATCAGTTTGGGCTCCACCAGGGCATCGAATATCTTGGTGATGACCTTGCCCAACTGCCCGGTTTTGGTTATCTTGACCCCATTTTGGGAGGCGAAGTCAAGCAGCCCATTTTTATCGCTCAATAATTCGCGATCAACACCACCGATTTCTACCAGCGCATCATAAAGTGGCAGGCGGCGCCATTCTTCCGATAAATTGATCGCCTCGCCCTGGTATGTGATTACGCCGGACCCGTTCAGCGCCTCGGCAACGCCGGTGATCAACGCTTCGGTCAAGTCCATCAACTCGATATGGGTGGAATAGGCCTGATAGAATTCAAGCATGGTGAATTCCGGATTATGCTGGGTGGATACCCCTTCATTACGGAAATTGCGGTTGATTTCAAATACCCTTTCAAAGCCGCCAACTACGAGCCGTTTCAGATAGAGTTCCGGCGCAATTCTCAGATATAGATCCATGCCGAGGGCATTGTGGTGCGTCTTAAACGGCGTCGCCTCGGCACCACCGGGTATCGGCTGCATCATGGGAGTTTCCACTTCCAAAAAATCGCGGTCCAGAAAAAAACGTCGAATCAGCTGGATAATCCGGCTGCGCTTGCGGAATAGATCCCGCACTTCCGAATTCATGATCAGATCGACATAACGCTGCCGGTACCTTTTTTCCGGGTCCCGCAGTCCATGAAACTTTTCGGGCAGCGGCCGGGTGGCCTTGCACAGCAGTTCTATATCGCTCGCCAGAAGGGTCCATTCTCCGGTTTTCGTCTGAAACACACCTCCTTTTACGCCAACAAAATCGCCAATGTCCAGTTGCTTAAAAAGCTGATAGGCGGCGTCGCCGACCCGGTCTTTGCGGATGTAGGCCTGCAGCTGACCGGTTCGGTCCCGGAATCGAATGAAGGCACTCTTGCCGAATTTATTTATCGCCATCATTCGACCGGCTGCGACAAAAACCGGCTCATCCTCGGTCAGGGAGTCGGCTGCCGTCTCAACCGCCTGCCGAATATCACTGACGGTGTGTGTGACGGTAAATCCATTGGGAAACAGATTGATACCGCTATTTTGCAAATCCGTTATCTTATCTTTGCGCTTGCGCAAAACATCGCTGCTTTTTTCCATTGTCCTCATCAATCAAATTTAAGTCAACTATCCGGCATCGAGTCAGATCATAGCCCGTCCTGCAAACACCCGGGTAGATAAAAACGGGACGAAAGGCAAATTGAATTAACTATCCCATTTGCAGAATACTGTCAAGATCAAGTTAGAAAGCGAATGCACGCCCTACAAGGATTTGGAAAAGATATGGCATCTCGGAGCGTTTGGTCGGTATGGGGTAGGCGCCAAAATTTGCCCGGAAATAACTGCTCAGGCGTAGGCCTGTATCCGCCGGAACTGCAGGGTAAAAGTCGTTCCCTCATCCACTTCGCTTTCAACATCCAGCAAAGCGTCATATGCCTCCAGTATGCGGTGGACAATGGACAGGCCAAGGCCGGTACCCGAAGCCTTGGTCGTAAAAAAAGGATCGAATATATGGTTGATGTCCTCCGGGGACATCCCGCTTCCGTCATCCGAAATTCTGATCAAAGCCTGCTTATTGCGCGCACCATGCATTTCGATATGGATGTTTCCCTTGCCTTTAATCGCCTCGGCCGCATTGGTCAGTAAATTCCAGAGTATCTGGCGCATGTGAAGGGGATCCATGGAAATCCAGATGCCGGATTGAACATCGGTGGTGGTTGCGATGCGACCTTCATTGTTAGCGTCCTTTCTAAATAACTCGGTGGTGTCAACAATGATTTTGTCCAGTTCCAGGGCTTCAACTTTTCCGGCCGGCGGTCGGGCATAGAGCAGGAAGTTGGTCACCAGAGAACTCAGCCGGTCAGCTTCCCGTAATACGATTTGCATCAGACGATCATGGTCCGAATCGAAGCGGATGTCTTCCTGCAGCAGCTGGATCGAGCCCGTCAGAGAAGCCAGGGGATTTTTGATTTCGTGGGCCAGGCCGGCCGCCATTTCACCGACTGCCGCCATTTTTTCTACCCGTTTGACGTGATCTTCCATAACCCGCAGTTCATTTCGAGTTCGACGAACTTGCTCCGATAGAAAGCTGCTCAGGAAGGCCACCGCAAAACAGGCCGACATGGTAATCAGAACCTTAAACAGAACCTGATTCCAGGAGTAGGCCGATGCCAGGAGCAAGTCCTCGGTGCCGAAGGGCAGAATGACACCGTAATATTCGAAGTCGATCATGATACCGAACTGGATGCTGCAAATTGCTGCAATCGCGATAGTTCCCCTGATGGGAATCAGGATGCTGGAATATATAATGACAACCAGGTATAAAAAGGAGAAGATGCTTGAATAATTGCCTGTGACGAACAGAATTACGGTTACGATAAAGGTATCGATGATGACCTGGACATAGGCCATCAAAAGCGGCCGTCTGCTGCGGTATAAAGCCAGCGCATAGATTAATGACAGCAGAAAGATGGTTGCAATCAGGCCATACAGGATGAAAAGCGGCGGATTAAGCGGCAGCGGCGAGTCCCTGAATTGCAATAGAATTGTGGAGCCCAGGAGCAGAGTTGAAAAAAGGACCCGGAAGAACATCAACCACTTCAATTTCTGGACGATCTCTGCTTCGGCTATTTGCAGTTTGTTCTCCATACCGCCCCTCGGGGTGCAAATATGTATCGATTTCCAGATGATGAGATAAAGTCCATACGACTTCGGCACCGGGTATGGCGCCTGCAAAAAAGGAATGCCGCAGAGTGACCCCGCGGCATTGTTATCTGCTTTTTACGCGAATGCTTGATTGATGAAAAATCAAATCATGTTGGCGCCGGTTGGCATTAACCCATCGCACCGGCCATTTTAAAGATCGGCAGGTACATGGCAACCACCAGCCCACCGATGGTGACGCCCAGAAATACCAGCATAAACGGCTCGATCAGGGAGGTCAAATTCTCCACCGCCTGGTCAACCTCTTCATCGTAGAAATCGGCAATTTTCTCCAGCATGGCATCCAGCGCACCGGTGGACTCTCCGACACCGATCATCTGGCAAACCATTGGCGGAAACACACCGCTTTCCTGGAGGGGATCGGCCATTGTACGGCCTTCGGCAATGCCCGAGCGAACGCTGTATATGGCCTTTTCAACCGTTCGATTTCCCGCTGTTTTGGCCACGATATCAAGCGCTTCCAATATCGCCACACCACTGGCCAGCATGGTGCCCATGGTACGTGTAAATTTGGCCACGGCCACCTTGCGCAAAAGGGACCCGAATACAGGGATTTTGAGCAGTATATCATCGACCACATCCCGCCCTCTGTCGGTGCTGTAGAATTTTTTATATGCAAATATAAACAGAATGGTTCCAATAATGATGTAGAGGATTTTGCTCTTGACCATCTCGCTCATTGACACAACGACCTGTGTCGCGGCCGGTAATTCACCGCCAAAATCGGCAAACATCTCCTGAAATACCGGAATGACGAACACCAGAATAACGGCCAGCACGACAACGGCGATAATCAGGGTAACGATGGGATAGGTCATGGCACCTTTAACCTGTGACTTCAGTTTGGCGGCTTTTTCCATGTAGGCTGCAAGCCGTCTTAAGATTGCATCGAGGATACCTCCCGCCTCTCCTGCTGCAATCATGTTGACGAACAGATCATCAAATTGCTTCGGAAATTTCTTTAATGCTTCAGCCAATGTCGCACCGCCTTCAACCGACTCTTTGATTTCTTTTAGCATTTTTTTGAAAGTGGCATTGGCCTGCTGGCTGTAGAGGATGTCGAGGCATTGAATAATCGGCAGACCGGCATCAATCATTGTCGAGAATTGCCTGGCAAACAGTATGATATCATGCTCTTTGACCTTGGGTTGCAGAAACGTGACATTCTCCAGCAGGTCCTTGGGTTTTTTCTTGATTTTGGTGGGGCTTATCCGTTG